>DATJPW010000153.1:0-46499 GCA_035506215.1 Desulfomonilaceae bacterium | reverse complement strand
ATGAATGCAAGAGAGCCGGCTACACATACGTGTGTGTCGATCTGGAAGGGTATCGCACCGGCGCCATGAATGAAGCACTGACTCATCGTTGACAAGAATAGAGCTTTTTATGTTGAGATCTGCGCGACGCCAGTTTGGGAGATTCGGCCTTTTACTTGAGGGGCATATTCTTTGATCTGAATGTTGGGCATGTGGATTGTAAGCCGATCAGGGGACAAAAAAGAGCCCGAAGAAAGTCAACCTTGCCTGTATCAGCTTGATATAACTTGTCGATTTATTAATGTTGTTGATTAGTAAATTTGTAAAGTATACTATACTTAAGACTACAATTGTTCTCTATAATGAACGCACGAAATGATGGCATCAGTTAAACTCCAAAAAAGCGAAGGTCAGGTCAGTCCCAGCCGTGAAAAATGCCGGGTGGGCCCGGAAATCTCGATTGATGAGGCCAGAGACCTGCTCCGGAATGATGAACGGGTAACCCTGGTGGATGTGCGAAGTGAGGGGGAGATGTGTTTGGGACATATCAAGGGCGCTCGATTCGTAGCTCCGGGCCGTATCGAGGAGGAGGCGAACACACTCTCCGAAGAAAAGGACGCTCCTATCATCGTGTACTGTTCTTCCGGTGACCGTTCCCTGCGTGCGGCCGAGAAATTGAGAAAGATGGGATTCAGCAACGCGTGTTCCATTGCGGGCGGTTTCAATGAGTGGCTGAAGTTGGGCTGCGAGCTGGTCACCGACAGCCAGTTCACGGTTCAACAGCTTGACCGTTACAGCAGGACCATGCTCCTCAGAGACATTGGAGAAGAAGGGCAAATTAAGCTCATGAACGCAAAAGTTCTCCTGGTCGGCGCCGGCGGTCTCGCTTCTTCCGCAGCGCTTTATCTTGCCGCATGCGGTGTCGGGAACCTTGGAATTGTGGACTTCGACCGGGTTGATCTTTCCAACCTTAACAGACAGGTCATTCACGGAACGGATGATGTCGGCAGGCTGAAAGTCGATTCGGCAAAGGCGGCCATCGGGCGGATCAACCCGGACGTGAACGCAATCGTTTTTGCTACTCGCCTGGTGCCGGGAAATGCCCTCGAGATAATATCCGATTTCGACATTGTCATGGATGCGTGCGACAACCTCAGCACAAAGTTTCTGCTCAACGATGCCTGCTATTTTGCGGGCAAACCCTACGTTTTTGGCGGCGCTGTCGAATTTGACGGGCAGGCAGGTGTTTTTTGGCCAAGAAGTGGCGGGCCTTGTCTGAGGTGCCTCTTCCCAAAACCGCCGCCGCAGCATCTCGCGCCAACCTGAAGCCAAGTGGGCGTCCTCGGGGTTGTCCCGGGACAAATTGGCTTGGTCCAGGCCACGGAAATAATAAAATTGATCCTAGGAATAGGAACACCAATGATCGGTAAGTTTTATATCTATAACGCTCTTACATTAAGCACCAGATTTGTTGAGACCGGAAAAGATCCCGACTGCCCTTTGTGCGGAAAAAGTCCGAGCATAACCGGTCTGGTCGGGGATGGTAGCGCTGAATACGAAGGCTGTTGACACAGTGGGTAATGGGACGATCCGACCGTCTAGGGGGAAGTCCCGCGCCCGCTCTATGAATCTTTCACATTATGGGAGGGCCTTAAATGGCAGAGAAGAAAAAGGGCTTAGTTGCCGCTGAGAAGACGGAAGAAAAGCCACAGAAGGTGAGATTGACATTAGTGGATAGAGAAACCGGAGAAAGCAGGGCCTGTACTCTGGATGAAGTAAAGACATGGGACTGGGGTAACCCGGATCAATGGATGATGATAGGAGGCTGGCAGATCACCAGCTATGCGAGCTTTCTCCATGTGGTCGGTCTGAGAATTGAGAACGGACATAGAGATATTGAGATACTGGTTGCGCCCCGTTTCGCTATGCTTTCCGGAGGATGAGTTGACCGAGTGTCGTTGGATCGTAAAGAAGAATGAATCGAATCTATCTCGATCACAATGCTACCACCAGACCGGATCCCGTGGTGCGGGAAGAGATGTTCTCCTGCCTGGACAATGCCTTTGGCAATCCATCCAGCTTACATGCGTTCGGCCAGGAAGCCCGAAGGATCGTTGATCGGTCCCGGAATCGAGCGGCCAAGCTAATCAGTGCCGCCCCTGACGAGATTATTTTCACCAGTGGCGGCACTGAATCCAATAATCAGGCCTTGTACGGAATTGCCGAAAGCCTCGGCAAGCACAAGCGACACATCATCACAACCGCAATCGAACACCACGCATTGTTGCATCCTTGCGCCTATCTGGAGCGGCGCGGCTTCGAAGTCACCTACCTGCCTGTTGATGAAAATGGTCTCGTGGATCCTCAAGATCTCATCCGGGCTTTGAGAGAAGACACCAGTTTAGTGTCCGTCATGCTGGCCAACAACGAGGTCGGTACGATACAGCCCCTGACTGAGATTGCTGCAATAGCTAAAGACAGAGGAGTGCTGACGCATACCGACGCGGCACAGACGGTGGGCAAGATCCCGGTGAATGTGGAAGAGCTTGGTATTGATCTGCTTTCCTTTTCCGGACACAAATTCTACGGACCCAAGGGGATCGGCGCGCTTTACGTTCGACGAGGAACACCCTTGCAGCCCATTCTCTATGGCGGTCATCAAGAACGCGTCCTACGGGCGGGGACCGAGAATGTGCCCGCTATCGCTGGATTTGGAAAAGCTTGCGAGCTTGCGGAAATGCGCCTCGACCGGTATGATAAATTGATTCGAAGCCTTCGGGACCGGTTCGAATATGCGGTCCTCAAGCAAATTGATGGGGCACACATTAACGGCCACCCGACGCTTCGTCTTTCGAATACTTCAAATATCGGCTTTGAGGGCGCAGACGGAGAGATGCTTGCAATCAACCTGGATCTCGCGGGGGTTGCCGTATCCACGGGGGCCGCGTGCAGCTCCGCGGACCGCGAACCCTCCCACGTTCTGTTGGCCATGGGCCGCAAACCCGAAGAAGCCCTTGCATCGGTACGCTTTTCTTTTGGTATGGAGAACGCTTCGGACGAAGTGGACCAAATAGTGGACCTTTTGCGTGATACCTTGGGAAGTCTCAGGTTAAACAAGGCTAATACGGGCTGAATATGGATGACCGGCGGAAACACCTGCGCATGGGTAGTTCAAAAGAACGCGTAGTCACGGCCATGAGTGGGGGCGTCGATTCGAGCGTAACAGCAGGGTTGTTGGTGCAGGAGGGTTTTCAGGTCATCGGAGTAACGTTGCAGTTACATGAATGCTCTCGGAACATCGGAAAGGCGTGTTGCGGAATTGAAGGGGTGGCCCAGGCCCGGGAAGTGGCCGGAATATTGGGGATTCCCCATTACGTACTGAGCTGGCAGAAGCAATTTGAGGATCTCGTTCTGCGCCCTGCTTGGGGAGAGTTTGCCCGGGGCAGAACTCCCAACCCTTGTGTACTATGCAACGGGCGAATCAAATTCGGCTTGCTGATGGATCGTGTCCGCGCATTCGGCGCCAAGTGGGTGGCCACCGGCCACTACGCGCGCATCGTGACCTCTCCTGCCGACACACCGGTGTTGCTCAGAGCCAAAGACAAGGACAAGGACCAGTCGTACTTCCTTGCCAGACTGAACAATACTCAATTGCAGCGAACTTTATTTCCCATCGGAGATTTGGAAAAAAAACAGGTCAGGGAGCTGGCGCGGCAGTTCCATCTCCCCAACGCGGACGCTCCGGAAAGCCAGGACGCTTGCCTAGTGGCGCCTGGCGAAAGCTTTTCCGAAATGTTGCGGTGCAGGTTTGACGAGCCGGCAATCACGGGACCTATCATAGACAGTGACGGGCGCACGATAAAATTTCACAAGGGAATTCACCGGTTTACTGTCGGCCAAAGGAGAGGGCTCGGTATTCCCGCGAAGAGTAGACTCTGGGTAAAAGAGATCGATAGCGTCGGCGCCGCTGTCTTCGTCACAGGCGACGGCAGTGAGCTACTTTCCGACGGATTAACGGCTTCCGATATCCGATGGCTTGGCGAGAAGCCCACCAAATGGCCGATTGCGTGTGACATCCAGACAAGATACCGGCAGAAACCGGTCAAGGCCAGTGTGGAACCGATTGGGCATGATTCTGTGCGTGTAAGCTTCAGCCGAGCGATTCGGGCCGTGACACCGGGTCAAGCCGCAGTGTTCTTCGATGGCGACCGGGTTTTAGGAAGCGGGTGGATTGATGCGCCGACGTAACCAAGATACTCTCAGCCGGATAGCTACCTCCTCCCGCGAACGACTAATCGTGTTTACTCGCTACCCGGAAGCCGGTAAAACCAAGACCCGACTCATAGCTGAATTGGGGCCTGACGGGGCGGCGGACCTTCAGCGCCGCATGGCGGAACATGCGATTCGCCGCGTCGGGGAAGTGATAAAAAGCCGAGGCGCTTCTATTGAAATCCGCTACGAAGGCGGTAATCAGATCCTGATGAGCCAGTGGCTGGAGGGTAATTTCCTCTATCGGGAACAGAGGGGTAAAGACCTGGGCGAAAGGATGCTCACGGCGTTCGTGGACGCGTTCCAGGACGGGGTTAAGCGGGTGCTGCTCGTCGGGACTGATTGTCCGGGCATCACTTCGGAAATTGTGGAAAGAGGCTTCCAGGAACTCAGCCGATTTGACGTAGTGCTTGGACCTGCCGCGGATGGAGGGTATTATCTCATTGGTCTAAAGAAATCCTACCCTGAGTTGTTTTACGACGCGCCGTGGGGAACCGATGAAGTACTTAATTGGACATTGAAAATCGCATGTTTTCACGGACTGAGCACGAGACTCCTGGATTGTTTGAGTGACGTGGACAGGCCCGAGGACTTGCATATATGGAACACCTGATTTCAGTTATAATTCCGACTTTGAATGAAGAATCGAATCTTCGCGCCGTAATTGATGATCTCGTCGGCCTGGAAAATATTGAGACAATTGTTGTCGATGGCGGCAGTAGCGACGGTACATGTGCCGTGGCGGCATCGTGCGGTGTCAAATTGATTGAGACCGCGAGAGGCCGCGCAATTCAAATGAACGAAGGAGCAAGGGCAGCCAAAGGCGACATTTTACTGTTCTTGCACGCAGACACTCGATTGCCGCACAATTGGGCCCGGCTGGTCCGTGACGAGCTAACAAAGGCGGGAACTGCCGCGGGAGCATTCGAATTGGCTATTGACGGAAATATGCGGGGACTAAGAATTATAGAACGCATGGCCAACCTTAGGGCACGGTGGCTTCAGCTCCCATACGGTGATCAGGCGATCTTCCTGAATGCGGCGTTATTTCGCAGCGTTGGTGGATTCAGCGACCTGCCGATAATGGAAGATTTTGAATTCATTCGACGTCTTCGCGTCCACGGGCGAATCAGGACCGTTCCCAGTCGTGCGACCACGTCTGCTCGTCGCTGGCAGGATTTGGGGGTATGGCGGACGACGTTGATCAATCAAACCCTGATCATAGGTTACTTGATGGGGATTTCCCCGAAATTTCTGGCCCGAGTGTACTACGGGGACTATCCCGCCATCTGTAAGGACCAAAAAAAAGAGCCTGAACGGACTTTGTCATGCGAGCCTTAGTCACTGGAGCTACCGGTTTCATAGGCAGCCATGTAGTGGAATTTCTCTTGGCCGAAGGATGGGAAGTCGTCTGCCCGGTCCGAAATCCTTCAGTTTTGAGGCACTTGGAAAGGCAGCCGGTGCATGTGTTTCCGCTTGACCGACTGGCCGCAGAAATCAAGCAACGTTCGGACCTGGATTACGTCATCCATATTGCCGGGGCGACTCGTGCAATAAATTATGAAACCTATCATCGCTCCAATGTAGATTTAACCCGGCTGCTGCTGGAACTTCTCCGATCTCAGAATATCAAGGCCGAGTTGAAGAGATTCGTTCTGGTAAGTTCTCAGGCCGCTGTGGGACCCTCTCCGGCCGACGGTAAGGCCGTAACTGAAGAATATCCTGCATCACCCGTGTCCATGTATGGACGCTCCAAGCTCGAAGCTGAACGGGTGGCGGCCGAATTCATGAACGATCTTCCCATAACTATTGTCCGCCCCCCTACCGTATTTGGTCCGCGCGACACAGATGTTCTCAATGTCTTCAAATGTGCCTGTTACAGGTTCGCTCCGTGCATTTCTGGTCCTGACAGGCTCGTCAGCATCATTTATGTGAAAGACCTAGCCCAAGGCATTTCAGCCGCGGCTCGGTCTGATGTGGCTAAAGGCGAAACCTATTTTCTCTCCAATCCCGACCCGGTGGTATGGAAAGAATTCGGGCTTCAGGTTGCCCGGATAATGGGTTGCCGCGCCGTGGCGTTACCAGTTCCCATTAAGATTATGAAATTGCTAGCCTTAGCCGGAGAGTTTGCCGGCCGCCTTACCGGTGAGCCAAGTCTGTTCAGGACGGAAAAATTTGAAGAGATGAAGCAACTAGCCTGGGTTTGTTCACCAAATAAAGCGTTGCGTGAACTTGATTGGTTCACGACCACACCGCTTGATCATGCAATTCAAGAGACTGCCCAATGGTACGTGGACCACGGCTGGATCTGATTGTGTCCAAAATGGGAACCTGCGAGAGTGCAGAAACAGCCCTAGAAATCCCCCCATTTTCTCCTTCACTAGAGGCGGATTAAGGTACTATTATTTCTCGTAAAAGGCGAAGAAATCCTTCCCGTAACCCTGGTCGTATCTCTTCAAAGTGTACTGCAATTGCTCCGGTGAAAGCCGGTCCCGTTTCACTATTTTGTCATTCTCCGTCCTAAAATAGAAATTGCAGACGATATTATGGATGTTCGCATCTCCGTGTATCGCTCTTTTGCAACCGGCCAGCACCAATGCTTTCGACAAATCTTTCGTACTCACATGATGTCCCATGGCGAAAATCAGGTTCCCATCGTCTCGGATACCAAAAGCCGTCCGGTTAGCCAGAAACCAAAACTTGTTGCCCATGGTGCTTCGGCCCTGATTGTCTATCAAGAACCCACCCAGGCCAAGTTCCGAATCCACGACTTTCCCGTTCCTCACAACATTCTCGACCACAGCGCCGTCTTTGATCAAGAGATACCGTAGCTGTCTGGCATCCTTCACGAATTGAAGAGGAATGTCATCAGTCCATTCGATGATGTCCACGGAGTCGTCTCGATAGATCACCATAGTAGCCATTCCAGGCACCATCGGATAAACCACTCGCCCTCGAAACACCGCTCCCGCGCCCCGAGCATGCTGTTGCATCCACATTGCGTTGGTAATAGCAACTATTTTGGAGAGATTTTCGCGTTCCGGCATATAAGAAATTTCATACATGCCTGGTTCGGTCTGACCTATGAACAGGCGCGGCTTGAGTTTGGCCATATCAAATAGAGCCATATAAACCATTGAGTTCGGAAATTCCGCGCTTGGACGATAAACGGTCTTGTAGACCAGAGGGCGCCCATCTGCCCCTCGGGGCATGTCGTCCGATGTCCAGATGCCTTCGCCCTCCAGCGCAGGCGAAGTGTAAAGTGGAGGAATGGCCGGAAGTTTGAGAGACAACGGGTCAGAATTGCTCACAGTGTCTGTCTTCGATTCCGTCTCCAAGGTGGTATCGTCAACCGGGGTTTGCTCACGTGAATTCTGGGAATCATCCGCCTGAGGAGGACGGGCAAACAGGTCTTCCAGCCAGCCGGGCAGTGCGAGTTCGTCTACCGAATCCAACTGCTGGTCATGATCCGCTGTGCCAGAACTGATTTTGGCATGCTTCTGCAAAGCCGAATCAAGTGCGCCCCCAGACACCGGAAGCAGGAAGATCATGGATACGATTAGGAAGGCATAAAGCACCGAAATCCTATACCCCATATCACACCACGTCATAACAAAAATAAAGTGGGCATGCCTTGGGGCAGCCCCGCAAGCATAGAATCATATCAAAGCTTTTCAAAAAATTCAAGAGTCAGTCACCGCGCGCTCCAGCGCATGCGGCCTTAAAATAGTTTGAGGAAATTAACTCTATGTGCCTCAATGTCAAGTTTTTATTAAGTGCTGAGGAAGTCGATCAGCAGTCGAATGGCCCCGCAGGGCGGTTCGAGGAATGAGACATGTCAGAAACCATCAGAGGCACGTTCTCGAAGCAGATCCGCCAAGTCGTCCGGCTCGAAATCCAGATGCATGAATATTTTTTTCTCTACACTAAGTGTATTCTCTTTCATCCATCGAAGACCCTTCAAAGCTTCAAGGCTCTTCCCATAGGTCTTCTCCAGGTAGTCGAACCTCTCTTCCAAACTTACGACGGCGTCATGGACCACCCGCTTGTCAGAATAAAACAACACATGTTCCTCCCCTACCGGATCATCCATGTTGGTCCTGAGAACTACATGTTGGACAACGATACGTGCTACAGCCGGGAACCCTTCCTGGTCCAATATCTCCTTTCCTCTGACATCGTGATACTTGGAGCCGTCGAGAATGCACGGATATTTGCCGACATCATGAAGCAGGCATGAAGCCCTTATCAGGTCCATGTCAACGGTCAAATTCTTATTGAGCAACTCCAGGCCGAGCAGCCTTCCAACTTCCCACACCTTTTTGGAATGCTGAACTATATGTTCAGGTGTTTCGTAGCGTTCCAGCAAAGCAATGCAGGAGTCTTCGTCAGGGATTCTCATCAATGTCATAATCTGTTCCCGTAGATCAGAGGTCGGGGCTTCACTAAGTATAGCAACTGTGTCTAAAAGCGTAAACCTGCCGACCGACTCGTTCTCACAATCGAAGTTGGTGTCGGCTTATGCAACATTGAAACTGGAAGTCCAACATCTCCTGCATCCGAAAAAGACGGATGCCCTCCGTCAAGTCGAGGGGCGCTGGTACCTGATCTCCCTGGCCCGCTGTTGCAAATCTACAACTTTGTCGGTCTCGTCAACAATCTCCTTGCCTAAAAGCGTTTCGATGAGATCTTCGAGGGTTACCAAACCTGCGACCCCGCCATATTCGTCCACAACTATGGCAATATGGCGGCGCTGCTTGAGAAATCCGGTGAGCAAGGCCAATGAATCTCTGGTCTCCGGCACGAACGAAATCGCTTTGGCCAGAGACTTTATCCGAGACTGCGGATTACTGAGGGTCTTTGCTGAGAAAAGATCGTGAATCGTGATGTAGCCAATGATGTTTTCACGGTCTTCCTCGTAAATGGGGATTCGCGTGAGACCCCTCTGATCTACGGCCTTCAAGGCTTCTTCTACGGTGGTTTCCGCGTCCAGTGAGAACACAACGGTTCGAGGGGTCATGATCTCCTGAACCTGTCGGTTCTCAAGGGAAATTATATTGTGAACCAGAAGGCTTTCGTCATGAGAAATTTCTCCCTCTGTGGCTCCCATCCGTACAACCGCCAAAATTTCCTCTTCTGTCACCCGTGGAGCTTTGTGGCCTCGGGTGATCAGTCCGGCAAAAGCCTGCGTGAGGATTATCACGGGATACAAGACGTATTTCGTCACTGTGACCGGCCATACAATCACCGGCCAAAGAGTGCGCCAGTATACGACGCCTAATGTTTTAGGTGCGATCTCCCCAATCAATAGAACGGTCACAGTGAATAGTACAGTGAACAACGGGACCAGCCAGTTTCCCAGTGCTTCAGCAGCATATAAACCGACCACTGTCGCGCCGGCCGTATCCGTCACCGTGTCCAAAATCACAATGGCCGAAATGGGCACGGCAATGTCTCGTTTCATTTCAATGAGGCGCTCTGCCAGTCCAGCATGTCTTCCCTCGGTTTTGGCCACTTCCAGGGTGCTCATGCGGCTGGAATAGAGCGCTGCTTCGCATAATGAACAGGTGAAGGAAATGAGAATTGTCAGCGCTACTATTGTTACAAGTACAGTCATAATGAACCCCGTTTGCCCGATCACCTACCCAAGCGCAAAATGACCCGTTGCTCGTCATGTTGCAGTCTCGGGACACAGGCCCCAGCTTCCTTTAATCACTGTTAACATTCAACAGCCGTCAAGTCGGTGCAGATTCAAGAACGGGCCGGAATAACTGGTGAGTGGGCTATGATTTTGTCAGCCGCTCTTGAATAAAATTGCACAGGGTTTCCGGTTCATCGGTTCCTATGCGATATATCCTGCCATCCTTCATGTAGATTTCTACCGCATCCAGACCGCTAATGTTGTACATCCAGCCCCTGTCGAGCTTGCGAATGCCCCAACCGTAATACCATTTATTGCGGACAGGACTGCAATGCTCAATGTCTTTCCATCTGAATTTCGTTCCGATCACGCCTATCCCGAATCTGACCCCCAGACCGTCATCGTCCGCGACAACGGTGAGGCAGTAGAATAGTACGATCAATAGCATCAATGCTATAAAGAACACCGCGTTTACCAATTCTCCATAAAAAATCCATAGCAGGCCGACGAGAAGTCCAGCCCCTCCCACCAATGCTATCGTGAGCCATCCAATTTGCTTGTGGAAATACATGCTGACTTCCCCTTTACTCTACGGCTTTGCTCCAACGTGATTACCATGATGTTATAGCGGCGGTGCTCTCCAAGCAGGCTCGAAGCTTTGGGAACGCATCCCGCTCAAAGGAATATTTCAGGCAATACGAATAGGAGTGGCTTCTATGAGGACCTCGAAGAATCCCGGGATCTTCCGCTTCACGATAGAGTCCTAGGACACAATTTCTCAATCCGCAGGCTGAGTGCAGAGTGGTCCGGGTTTTCGGCATCCGATGACAGGCGAACGACTCCATAACCTTTTTGTCTGTAGCGCTCATCGTCATGCATAACAATTGCTTTCGGGATGAATTTCAATTGATAGCCGGCATCAAATAATCTCTTGGAAAAAGACACATCTTCACCTTGGTAAAAGCCAAGCTCCTCATTCCAT
This sequence comes from Desulfomonilaceae bacterium, assembly GCA_035506215.1. GTDB lineage: Bacteria > Desulfobacterota > Desulfomonilia > Desulfomonilales > Desulfomonilaceae > DATJPW01. The sequence goes on along the minus strand of DATJPW010000153.1, from coordinate 35,628 downwards.
GAATGTTCCCGGAATATGAAATCCTTATAAATACCGTACCCTCCGGTTACGTATTGGCATTTGTCGAACATTTCATGGTAAGACCGCAGAAAGGTGGAATTCTCTATGTAATTGACCCAGTCGCAGTATCGGCTGAGATCAGGATTTACTATTATGCCCGTTGCGACATCAAAGTTGCCTCTAATTTCGTTCACTGCGCTGGCCCATTTGGGATGAAGCAAGAAATCATCATCAAGACACACAAATTTGTTGAACGCGGCTTTGTTCGCGAGGACATTACGCATAGCCCCCAGCCTGCCTTCAGACGCAGCCTTGTCCATGGGAAATCTTCTTATGCCGCCGTTGGAGGGAATGTCATCTACACAGCCTGCAATGAGAATTTCATAGCCATCTTGTGGTAAGTTCTGACGATGGATCGTTTCGATCAACCTGGCCAATTTCTCATTTCTCTTTCCGTTGGTAATTATACCGAAGCTGAAACCTTTGGGATTGAAAGATTGCCTGGTTTTTCCTGCACGAGTAGGTGGCAGGGCCTTGCCAAAGTCATTGAGCAGCTCGATTCTTTGAGCCAGAGTTAAGATCTCGATTCTATTGATTGCGGCAACGTTCTCAAGAAGCTCATTTCTGAGAATCTCGATTTCCTGTCTAAGTATTTCTTGACCCGTACTCCCGGAACCCTCAACGTCGGTACGAAGGATCTCGATTTCTCGCCTCAGCGCTCCGATGCCGTTTCCCTGACTACCGTTAAGCGCCTGCTTTAATGTTTCGATCTCGCGCTTTAGCGAGTCTATCTCTTGATATTTCACGTACGGGAATAATTTTCTGACAAAAGAACCGATCTTATATTTCAGTTCCTGGCCGAACATAGGCCGTTCCTCCTGACAAAGCTGTCACAGCGATTATTCTCTTAGTCGCCGCAACGCCACGAAAGTTTCATTTGTTTCAAATGCTTACCGGTTAGTAGCCCATTGTAGCCAGGGTCACGGGTGTGGCCCCCCTGCAAAATCCAATGGGAAGTTAGAACCATGGATGGGCTCGCGATCCGTTTCCAAATTCGGATGTTTTCGAGTTGAAAAACCTGGTTTGATTCAGTGCGCCCCAAAGCACGCGTTTGCATCCCTGAAAATTTCTTTGCGGCAAGATGCTCAATCGTTAATAGTATGCCACAACTGACCTGAATTCAAGTCAAATCTTGTTTCAGCTCCGGCGTTCCCCCGATCTCAAACCAACCTATGCAGGAATAATTTGTGAAGGGCTATTCATTCAAGGCTCTCGTACGCCCGCGTCTTGCCGAGCGTTGGTGTATTGTTGCTCGTTATTTTACTTGACGGTATCGGCCCAGCGGTGATATCAAAATGTTGTTTCATACAAAGAACCGCAGTTCTGGTGAACGAACTAATGACAACCCCCCAAAAAACCGGAATAAATGACAAGTACCTGGTACCCGCTGTGGAGCAAGCTTTACGTATCTTGTTCCGCATGGCAGAGGCCGAATCGGCCCATATGAACTTGACCGAGATCTGTGAGAAGCTACGAATACACAAGAGCACAGCTTTCTGTATTCTCCACACACTCCGAAAATTCGGCCTGGTTCAAACGACCGGCAGAGGAAAGGGCTACACGCTTGGCCCAGGTATTATCGGCCTCTCACGAAGATTTCTTGACACTCTCAGCACTCCAAAGCTTGCCGAGCCTCTTTTGGCGGAACTGGCGGCCAAGGCCGGAGCTACGGCAGCCCTTGGGCTGATCGCGGACCGGAATGTGTTTGTCGCGGCTAAGCACGAAGGTGGGCGAGCAATTGGTATGACCATGCGCGTAGGCCATCGTTTCCCGCTTACCTACGGCTGCCACGGTAAGGCTATAGCCGCTTTTCTCTCTGAGAAGGAACTTGAGGTCCTGCTGCGGCAGGAAGAACTTTATTTCCATGGAGATCCGTCGAAGTTTGACAGGGATAGGCTTGATGAGGAAATGAGCAGATGCCGCCGGGAATGGGTCGCCGACGACCTGGAAGAGATGGTGCCGGGGCTCAATGTTGTCGCAGCGCCTGTGCTCGGACCCAACGAACGACCCATCGGATATATAGCGGTACTCGGACTGCCATCTGCAGAAGCAGCTCGACAGTGCGGACCATTGGTCGCAGAAGCTGGAAAAACTCTGTCACGACAAATGGGCGCCAAGGTAGAGGGATAGCATTGAGAGGGTAACTTTATAGATGGAGGAAAAAATGGCATCAAGCGGGGCAAATCGTGATACTAGCAAAGCGCTCGGGACCCGCGGCGTCGGCTTCTTCGTCAATGGACACCACCACCAATTCAACGTAGGGACCGAAACGCACGAAATCTCTCCGACCCACACTCTGTCCAGGACGCTCAGGGAGGACCTCGGCCTTACCGGCACCAAGGTTTCTTGCGACGAGGGCGCCTGCGGATGCTGCGCGGTTATCATGGACGGAAAGGCTGTGCTTTCATGTAAGGTCCTGACGATCGAGTGCGATGGAAAGTCTATAACAACAGTCGAAGGTTTGAAGGACCCGCAAACAGGCGCGCTCGATCCCCTTCAGCAGTCGTTTATTGACCACACGGCATTTCAGTGCGGCTACTGCACACCGGGAATGATCATGACCGCCAAGGCATTCCTGAACGAAAATCCACATCCCACGGAGGAAGAGGTAAAAGAGGCTCTTTCCGGAAACTTCTGCAGATGCATAAGCCATTACCAGGTGATCAGAGCCGTAATGGCGGTAGTAGAAAAGAGAAAATAAGCATGGGTCATAATTACAGATACATCGGAAAACCAATACCGCGGACGGACGCTGCGGATATCGTCACAGGGGCCGCTCAATACTTCGACGACCTGAAATTTCAGAATCTGCTCCACGGAAAGGTGCTAAGAAGCGCTCATGCCCATGCAGTTGTCACGAATGTTGACAAAGCCAAAGCCGAAGCGCTGCCCGGAGTACAGGCGGTCCTGACCTGGAAAGATAACCCCGATTGGAGGGGCGGCACACCCCGCAATTTACCTGTACTGGATAAAAAAGTCAGGTACGTAGGAGACGCTGTAGCCCTTGTTGCGGCCGTGACCGAGGAAATTGCTGAAGAGGCTTTGGATCTCATCGATGTGGAGTACAAGGTCCTACCTGCGGTCCTCGATATAGACGCAGCCATCAAACCCGGCGCTCCGCTCGTTTACGATCAGTTCCCCGGCAATATCCTACCTGGAGGCACTATCGCTTTCGGACCCAATTGTCTGAAAGGCGTAATGATGGGGGATGTGGACAAGGGATTCGTGGAAGCAGACGTGATCGCTGAAGGCACCTTCGGGTACGAGAACATACCAAACGCCCTGCCCGCTGAATCCGTAGGCGCAGTGGCGATATGGGAGGAGCCGAACAAAGTCACCGTTTGGGCCACAAGTCAGGCCCCGTACATGGACAAGGAGACCTTGTTCCATGTCTTCAATAGACAGGTAGAGGTGAGAAGCATCGGAAATCACGTGGGCGGCAGTTTCGGGACAAAAATCATGTGTTGGCAGGTTCAGGCCTACGCTGCCCTTTTGAGCAAAGCCACGGGGAGGCCGGTAAAGATTATGTTCGCAAAGGAAGAACATATAGCCTGCTTCACCTTGAGGATCGGCTCCAGGATTCATGCCAGAGTGGGTATGAAGAAAGACGGCACATTAACGGCTATACAGGGTACGTGGTACGTTGACACGGGCTACTATTCTTTTACCACGCAAGCTCAGGTCGCTGTGGGATCGGGCGAACTCATGATCATGGCCCAATGCCCCAATTGGGACCTGAAGAACTTTGTTGTGGCGACAAACCGGAATGCTTCCGGCAGCACAAGGGGCTTCGGGGGCCAGGAGTTGAAGTGCTCATTCATACCTCTCCTGTGTCTTGCCATGCAGAAAGCGGATCTCGATCCGTTCGACGTGCTCAAAAAGAATTACGTCAAGCCTGGTGGAGGATACTACTGGCGGGACGGCAACTGGTATCAGTACCGGGGCATAGACTATTCCAGAGCCATGGATAAGGGCGCCGAACAATTCGGCTGGAAGGAGAAGTGGAAGGGCTGGCTCACACCCACCTCAGTCAATGGCACGAAGCGCACAGGAATCGGCGTGGGTGTCCACGGAAATGCCGACGTAGGCGAAGATGCGGCAGAGGCATACGTTCAGATCGATTCTAAAGGCACTGCCACGATCTTTCTCTGTGCGGCGGAGCACGGCACCGGCCAGAAGAGCAACTATGTCAAGCTGGCAGCGGAAGTGCTTCAGATACCGCCGGACCGAATCTCCATGACCCCGGCCGATTCGCTGGTAACACCCTTTGAGTTCGGTCCGGTAGGCTCCAGGGGGACCTATGCCATTGGAAGCGCTGTTATCAACGCGGCGGAAGATGCGAAGAGAAGACTGTTCGAGTTTGCCGCCCCAAAATTGGGAGTAGATCCTAACGATCTGGATACAGCCGATGGGATTGTCTTCGTAAAAGGGCATCCGGAAACGAACCTGAAATGGAAGGCTCTGGGATATGACCGCACCATAATGGGTTACGGACGCTTTGAGCCGGATTTCACTTTGTGTAATTGCATGATGGCCTTTGTGGAGGTCGAGGTCGATACGGAGACCGGAAAGGTGACCTTACTGCGTGTGGTGCTTGCCACCGACGTAGGTCAGATCATAGACCCCCAGGGCCTCGAAGGCCAGCTCAACGGCTGCATCGGTTCCGCAGGCATCGACAGCGCCATCTTCGAAGAAACAATCATCAATTCCTCTTCGGGACACACACTCAACGCGAACCTGATAGATTACAAGTGGCGGACATTTAGCGAGTTGCCAGCCATGGAGCATGTGGTGCTCGAGACACCCATTCCTACCCACAGGTTTCACGCAGTCGGCGTTGGAGAAGTGGCTACTGCTCCAGGACCTTCGGCCGTGCTCATGGCCGTTTCCAATGCGCTGGGTCGCTGGCTTTATGAGTATCCGGTCACTTCCCATAGGGTAATCAGGGCCTTGGGCAAGTTGGGCAACGCAGCAAGAAGAGGCACTAAATGAAGCGGTTTGAGCACCATAATGCACGCTCCATCAGGGACGCAGTTAGACTCCTGAACCACTACAAAGGGAAGGCAAAGGTCAATGCCGGAGGCACCGATCTCTTGGGCGCTCTAAGAGATAGGGTCTTCGCTGAATATCCGGACGCTGTTATCAACATAAAGACCATTGATGGCCTCGACTACATCAGGCATGACAAAAAAGTCCTCAAGATAGGCGCTCTTGCCAGCTTAACCGATATCGCCAATCCCCCGGCAGTGAAAGAAGAATACAAGCTGCTTGCTGAGGCAGCTCACTCTGTCGCTACACCCCTTGTCCGCAACATGGCCACTATTGGCGGTAACTTGGCCCAGGACGTCCGCTGCTGGTTTTACAGATACCCTAGCCGGATCGGCGGCCCCATGGTCTGTCTGCGCAAAGGTGGCAAGTTTTGTAGTGCCTTGGCCGGCGACGACCGATACCATTCGATATTCGGCGCCGCCGGACTCACCGAGCACCCTCCTGCGGACCATCCCACCACCGGAACCCATATCCCATCCTATCCCAGCAGGGTTCGGAAGGGTTGCTTCGCGGTGAACCCGTCGGACATAGCTGTTGCGCTGATCGCGCTGGATGCCCGCATCGTCACCACAAAACGAAGTCTCCTAGCGGAAGTCTTCTTCACGGCAACGGCAACTAGCTCGACAGTCCTGGAGGCGGACGAGCTGATAAAGGAGATTCGGATACCTAAACCGCCGGTTGGCGCGAAGCAGGCATATGAGAAATTCACTCTGCGAAAACCGATTGATTTCGCCATCGTGAGTGTGGCATCGGTCCTGAGAGTTGACAACGGAGTGTGCAAAGACGCACGGATTGTGCTAGGCGGAGTGGCCCCTGAGCCCGTCAGGGTACGAAACGCTGAAGAGCTAATAAAAGGGCGGGCCGTTGATAAGGACATGGCGGAGGAAGCGGCCAACCATGCGCTTGCAGGCGCTAAGCCACTCAAAATGAATCACTATAAGGTGGAGATCGCGAAGGCGCTAATGAAACGGGCTATTCTAGGCTGACATTCAGAGTCATGACCGCAGCAGCTCCAATTCGTGGATCACTCGTTGCTTGTCACCAATGGGAATCAAGTTGGATTTCGCCATTTCTGTGATGGCATCCTGCGTCACTCTCTCTATCAAGTCCCTCTTTTCCGTGGCATTAATTTCATATCTACGGCAAAAGCCTTCGAAGGTATCGGGAAGGGCCTTGAGACCTCCCAAGCCGATATGATCAATCTGAAATTTCCAATAAAGTGCGCGCACCTGCATGCGATCTTCGTCGGAGAGATTTGCATTGCAGGCCCGCAAATTTCTATCGCTGATATAAATTGCCGCCGTCAATTGCGCATCGTAATTTCTGACCGACGCTTGCTGGCTTTTGTCAAACAGCCGGTAATGATAGAGCACCTCGGGAATAATTGCAGTATTTTCTTTTGCGGAAATACGTGACCACAGCTCGTAATCTTGGGCATAGAGCAGGCTCTCATCGTACATCCCGGCATCGATGACCGACTGTCTTCTCAACATCACAGTTCCATGTCCGTAAGTGTTGTGAAACTGTAACCGCCAGAGCCGGTAGATCGGGTCCGTTATCAGCTCTTTTGTTTCAATTAATTCGCCATTGTCGTCAATGACATCGAAGAAAGCTCCCAAAAGATCAATCTGAGGATGCGATTCCATCTCCGCAAATTGCATTTGCAATCTGTCGAGTCTGCTGACGTCATCGGCATCCATTCTGGCCACGTAATCTCCTCGGGCCAAGCCTAAACCTCGGTTGAGAGAACGTGCCAAGCCCATATTTTCTTGGCGGTAAACCGATGTTCGGCTGTCTTTGTAGGAGCGGATTGTATCTTCTAAAGGCTGCTCGGAGCCGTCATCTATGATGAGAAATTCAAAATCCCCAAAAGTTTGTCCCAGGATACTTTCAACGGCTTCCGGCAGGTACGTCCGGCCGTTGAAAACCGACATCAACACCGTGACTTTGGGATTCATAACGCTGGTTCACGCCTCACTCAGTGCGGATTTCGGCCGGATGGTCCATTGGCGCCTCTGAGGGCTCTGCTTCGGCCCAAATTTCTCCCCATCGTACCTCTTGATGCACAATGCGGAGACCAGCTTCATTTATTTCCGCTGCAAAGTCTTCGATGGTATATTCAGTCTCATGAGTAGGGTCGAGCCGGTAATCCAACCCAAGCTCCTGTTTGAGAGGGACTCGCCAATCTCTCTCGAAAATAGGAACGCGCAGTAGGATACGGGCAGGCCAAGCCACCTGTATTACACGTCGTAGAAACTGTGACCTGTCGGGAATGTGCTCGAGGACATTGGACAGGATCACAGCATCAAAATGGTCGTCCAGAGTCATCTCGAACAGGTTTCCCACATGATAAACAACGTTCGGGTGGGAGTATCTTTCCCGGGCAATAGCAATGTTTTCCGAATTCAGATCTACACCTAAAACAAGAGCTCCGGTTTTTTCGGCGATGTCAAAAGACAACGCTCCTATGCCGCAACCGATGTCCAATATCTTCTCGCCCTTGTTTACCCTTTGAACGAAAAAGTCGTGATAATGTGTATGACGATGTTTGGTGTGGACGCCTCCCTCATAATCCACTGCAAGTCCCCCTTCCAGTGGGTAAAATGCCGCGTCCAGGGCGAACAGAAACCTCAGACCGTCAGCAGGAGATAAAGACCGAGCTCGAGTTGAGGCGACCTTCACAAGCAAGTTCCGGAGGTCTTCATCGGGCAATCTTGCAAGAAGCGATTTCAAAATATAGTATATGAGCTTCTTCACGTGCTTCCACAACGCCGCTGCAGACTCGCCACCTCGTGCAGCATAGACAGTTCGACTGGTCCGATTTCGGAGAGCGAATAATTCTCGATCACGTAACGCCTCGCGTTGACGCCTAGCTCAGTGCGGAGCGTGGGATGACCCAGCATTTCCTCCACGGCAATACGAATGCTTCGAGAATCCGTGCCGCAAAGAAACCCGGTTTGGCCATGCCGGATCAGTTCTCTGATGCCCGGAGAGTCGGCGCCTAGCACCGGGACCTGGCAAGACATGGCTTCCAGAACCGTCTTGGGATGTCCTTCGTACAGTGAAGGCAACACAAAAATATCAGCCCGGTTTAAGAACTGCGGAAGAAGTGAATTCGGGACACTGCCTTCCCAGACTACTCGGCCATCCAGTTCCGCAAATTTCTTCTGCAAATGAGACCGCAGCTTCCCCTCCCCTATTATTGTCAGCTTCACTTGTAATGGTCGGATGGCCTCGAGCAGCGCTTCCAAATTCTTTTCCGGGGCAATCCTTCCGATAAATAGGAGCGTCCGGCCATCAGTCGTTTGCTTGATGGGCTGAAACAGGGCCGTATCCACATAGTTAGGTATTATAAACACTCGGCCGCGAGCATCAGGAAGGCGTCTCAGGATATCCTCGCGCATAGTGGAGGTAGTCACTACAACGCGGTCGGCCGCGCCAAAAACCTTGGCCTCTACTCGGCGAGCCTCACTGGCAGTTGCAGAATTCTCTCCGTGTTCGCGGGTCGCATTGTAAGACCACATATATCCACACCGCGCGATTAAAGGCTTGTGCAAAAGCCGTGCAGTCCAGAGAGCCAGTTCACCACCGTAAGTCTGATTTGTCTTGATAATGTCCGCGGTCCGGAGAACGTCGCCGTGCAATGACAAAAGAAGGTTTTCATATCGCTCCAGAGGCAGCCCCTGTTCATTGCACAGGATGCGAATTCCAGCCAATTGGTCAGAATATTCAAGGTCGGTCGCGTCCCCATAGGTGACGAAGCTCACCCGCAATCCCTGGTGCATAAGAAAGCTATACAGAGCGACCTCCCTGTCGAGCATTCCCATCATGCTCCACGTCCGCAGAGAAACGCCCCGTGTGAAGAATAAAACAAGATGTATGCTCATTGCACTACATCTCGAATGAGAGATAGGTATTTTTCTGCGACATCATCCATACGGGACACGGCGATGAGCGCTTGATACATCTCGTAATTACTTACTATTTTATCCAGTTGCGGGAGAATGTCGGACTCTCTGTCAAACGGAAGGCCGCCGTGACCTACCAGTTCGGGATGTCCCCCATCGTTCAGATAAAGGGCCGGCAAGCCGCATGCCATGGCTTCGATGAGCGCATTGGAACAAGGGTCATTTTGACTGGCCGTAATGTAGATATCATGATTTCGGAGAATCTCCGCCAGTTCCGTTGAAGAGACTGGAGGAATGTGCCTCACACGAGTGAAAGCTTCCGATACATTTCCGACAAAAGTGTATTCGTAACGATTCCAGTCCAGGTGCTCCTCAATCCATTTATAAGTGGGACCGCCCTTGCGTGGGTTGTTCGACCAGCTTGTCGAGATAAGACGAACCTTGCGCTCCCGATCGAAATGGACCCGTCCGGTGGGATGAAAGATTTCGGAATCAATCGCATTGTGAACCACTACGGGCATTACGGGTTGGTACCCCGTCTCGACTATATGCGAATAGCACCACGCGGATTGCAATACTGTGGCCGAAGCAAACTGAGTGTTCAAGCGATAGCAGAGTTCATCCTTTTCCCGGTCGTATCCGCGGATCAAGTAGATAGGTCCGTCTATTCGATGGATGACATTGATTTTGTGTTTCCGGCTGAATTCCAGGAACTGGTCTACATCGAAATGAATCGAATTGAGTATAAAGGCGTCGATTCCTTCAGACAGCTCATTTTCTCGCACGTCAATCCCTCGACGCAGAAGCGCCTTACGTAACGCGAGCATGAACTGGTTTCCGCCGCCGTATGGAGGCTCGAAGAAGGTATGCCACAACCCAATCGTGAGAGTGTCGGATCGAGATTTCGGCTGTCCGAGGCTCGGTTTTTCAACGTGTGTTTCCGTGTTAATTCCTTGCACAGGGAATCCGCGCCGGCCTGATCCCAGCTTGGGGACAGAATCTATTTCCTTATAGAGATTGAGAAACAAATCCACTGCACATTCGGGACGATGATTGCTGTAAACCCGTTCATAGTGGTGAGGCAGCGTGCCCGCCAGCGAGTTTTCCTGCATGTCATTTTTTATCAAATCCACTGCATCGGGTGGGGTCTTGAAAATACATGCCTGATCGAGCAAGTCTTCAGCGAGTCCCACCGGCGTGCTGATAATCTTGCATCGAGACGCGGCGGCTTCGAGGATTGCATGTGGTCCGCCCTCAGAGCGGCTTGCCACTACATAAAGATCGAGAAGGTTATAGAGAAGGTTAAGGACATCCCGACTCAATGGATTTAGATCAAGGTCGTCTGTTTCGATGGGTTGCCCAATGTAGGTGAACGGTATGCCTCTGTCACGAGCCGCGTTCATCAACCAATGCCGCCGCGGCCCTGCCAGCACCAAGTGAAACTTCAGCCCGAGCCGCTGGAGCGCGGCAAGGATCTCAAGCAAAATGTCAGGACCTTTCACCAGCTTGGGTCGCTTAAGGTCCGAGCCTTCGGAGTCCCGCTGGAAGCTCCCTATAAGATAGGAATCCGTCGGAAGTTCCCATTTCTTGCTTAGCGCCACCAGTTCATGAGCGTCCGGTCTGATCGGCTTGAAGGTCTCCACATCCACAAGATAAGGTATCAGAGCGCTCTTGATGCCGACTTCCTTCATCTCGCGGTGGGCCCGAGAGGTCGGGGTAATCCACCGCCCCACTATCGGCATCATTCGACGGTGTTCGGGCATCGTGAAGTACCGATAGGGTTCACCGGGCACATGACAGATGATGCGTTTACCGATCAACTGTTCCTGTGGCAGCATCATCAAACCGGACCACCAGGCCGAGTGGACGATTTCACATTCCGTCAAATCCACCAGATCTACAATGCTTTCTATCGCCCGTCGCGTCAGCTTCAGGTCCTCGTCAACAGCCCAGCCGATGTCGTCACCACCGGTTAAGAAGACTTTCGGTTTTTTCATTCCTTCTTCGCCCTTATACCGAACCCGGTAGTGAACGCCTCATACAAACGGTCATCCGGAGTATTCGACTCTTTGTCCCAAGCCAACGCCTTGCGCTTGCCTGTAGAGACAGCCTTTTCAACTACCTTTCGCGGCCATGACGTTGAAAACAGTCCATTTCTTGTTTTCCGAAGTGCAAGTTCGCGCAACATATCCATGAGCACGCACCAGAAAAGGCCTTGTTTCTCGATTTTCAGATCGGCAAATCCCACAGCCTGGAGTGTTTCCGACCAATAAAAATCCGTGTACCGCCCATAATCATGTGGATCGCCGTGAATCCGAGTCAAAAATGGAATGCAAATTAACAACGTCCCGCCTTTACGGAGAATCCTGTGGATTTCGCTCAGCACCGACGGTGGGTTCAGTACGTGTTCGAGCAGTTCCGAACATACCACCGCATCGAAAAGCCCTTCTCGAAAAGGCAAACATGATGCTTCAGCTTGCAGGTCCGGTCGCTTCGCTGTCGAGAGATTCGAGTACACAACTTGTAAGCCATACCTCTCTATATCAAAAAGCCCTCTCTTTCCCGTACGATTTCCCCCGAGATCCAGCACCAGCGCGCCTGTTTTCAATTCCGGGACCTCTCGGAAGTGAAACTCGTCCACCAAGTAACGCCGAAGAGAGGATCCCATATCGTGCAATAGTGTTTCGTCGCCCTTTAAAGTGGTCTCTTCTCTCGTCATGTCGGTAACTGCCTCAACAAGCGTTCCGGTCTAAATCATCACTCAATGGAATGAGTTCCCATTGACACTCTCCTGCTACTATGCCCCTGGCTCGATTGGTGCCAATGACCGCAAAACTCAATATTCCGGCAAGGCGCTCCAAAGTCTCGAACGATGCCCCGTCTCTTACTGCGAAATGGATTTCGTACGCGCCGTTCATCAAATAGTTCTCGGGATACCATGCTCTGACCAGATATCTGCTGGGCGGACCGGGTTCGGCAAGTCCATCTTCCTTGGAAATGTTCCATTTGCAGAGTATTCCCTGCGCATTATGAATTCCTATAGAAAACATGGGCAACTGAAGGCGCTTGTTGAGTCGGAGGTCAACCTCGACGCCGAACGGCTCCCCGGCACGAATCTCGGTCAGCGTTTGGCCGTTGTTATCGTAAAGTCGGGCATTGTAAATGTTGGCTTCTTCGCTGGTAATACGACTACGCGCGCGATGCTCGAGCCGTTCCTTCTCGGATCGGAACACCAGCGTCTCATAAGAGTTTATGGCTTCCAGAGCCGAACCGGACGCGACTACTCGACCTTGTTCGAGCAATATGCCACTACGACTCACAAACTGCAGAGTTTCGAGGCTGTGACTCACCAGAAGAATCGTGGCGCCGCTCTCTCGCAATTCCTTGACCCGAGCGAGGCTCTTATTTTGGAATTTCAAATCGCCGACAGCAAAGGTCTCATCAATCAGTATCACGTCGCTCTGAATGTTTACCGCCACCCCGAACCCCAGCCGCGCCAGCATTCCGCTGGAAAATGTCCTGACCGGCTTGTCAAACCATTCTCCAAGTTCAGTAAATTCTTCGATATCCGGGAGTTTGTGTTCAATCTCTCTTCGGGAAAGCCCCATCACCGCCCCGAGGAGGCGAACATTTTCGCGTCCGGTGAGTTCCATATTCAGGCCGGCATTCAACTCTATCATCGGGAATAACCTGCCGCAAATTTCTACCCGACCCCTCGTCGGCGCGGTCACTCCGGCAAGGACCTTCAGCAAAGTGCTTTTACCCGCGCCATTGCGTCCGACAATCCCGAGGGTCTCACCTCTCTTGATTTCAAGGTTGATGTCCTTCAGTGCCCAGGGACCGCCATCCGTATCGGCGTCGGACGCGTTTCGATTTCGCAACAGGTTCCATCCCTTACGTAGAACCTCTGGAACCGGCAACCCGTAACGTTTCCAGAGCCCTTCTATCCGGACCATCACCTCATCAGACATGGAGCCTCACAACACATCGGCAAAATAACTGGAAAGCCGGCGGAATATGGGCCATGACAGGGCCAACAAGGCCATTGTCACTACCACGGAAATTCCCAGGGCCTCAAGAGGAGGCGCGCTGGCTTTCAAGAGTACATTCCGGAAACCCTCGATGACCCCGACCATGGGATTAAGCATGTAAATAGAGCGCCACTTCTCGGGAACCGTGCTGAGTGGATAGATCACCGGGGTGGCGAAAAGCCATGCCTGGGTCAAAAAAGGAGTGGCGAAAATGAAATCTTTCCTGAAAGTCCCTAACGCGGCAATTAAAATACCCACTGCATATGATATTGCCACTACGAGGACTACTAACACCGGCAACCACAGCAAAGCCAAGCCAACTGTGACCTTAAACCATGCCATCATACCGGCCAATATTATTCCGGACATGAAAAAATCAAAGGCCGTTGCAGTCACCGCCGCTAACGGGAATACTTCCCGCGGGAGGGCGATCTTCTTTATCACTTCCGCGTTAGTCAAGATGCTGGGACCGCAAGCGGCAACCGAATTTGTGAAAAACGTCCATGGAACCAATGCAGCATAGCTGAAAAGCACATAAGGCAAGCCATCGCTGGGAATATCCACAAATCCTCGTAACATGTTGAAAAGCAGCATTAGTATCACGGGCTGCAAAAAAGCCCACCAGATCCCGAGGCTGGAACGCCTGTATCGACCCGTTAAGTCTCTGACAACAAGCGCATACAGCAGGCTGAAGAACCGAGAGAACTTCTCCCCTGGGGGCGCAACATTGATGTAGACACCAGTTTTCCCAATAGCAGGTATGCCCAATACCTTTTCTCCTCGGAATATCCTTTTCCCTGGTTATTCCTGAATATCATTGCTGGACATGCAGAAAAAAACAAGGGACTCGAAACAACGGAACGAGTCCTTGAGCAGGTTATTTCGTCCCCCGAAACCATTGAGTGGAAATGAGGGCTCAGAAAGACCTCTTTATGAACCGAATATTGTCCTCGGTTAGCAATCTTTCATGAGCGTTGCCATAAACCGAACTATCGTGATTTTCGACCTCAATTCATGCTTTTCATTCAGTCTTCCACACCTGGAGGCCCCTCTGCGTTTTCACGTGCCCGTCGCTTCTCCAGCGAAGCTAGAATCCATATGCCCACTTCATATAGTAGCACCATAGGTCCAGCCATAAGGCTCTGATTTATTACATCCGGACTCGGAGAAACAATGGCCCCTATAACGAATGCCAGGACCACAAAGTACCTGCGTCCCCTCTTAAGCTGTCCACTGTTAAACAACCCGAGAAGCCCCAAAAAAACGATCACCATGGGCGTTTCAAAGACAGCACCGAACGCGAGCATCAGCACCATCACCAGCGAAACGTACTCTCGAATCGAGATCATGGCTCTCAGTTCAGGCGTCTGATAACTCAGGAAGAACTTAAACGCGGCCGGGAATACGATGAAGTAGGCGAAACAGCCCCCTATGTAAAACAAGGCTGTGGCCAACGCTATGAATGGAATGGCCATCTTTCGCTCTCTCTGATACAGGCCTGGACTGATAAACTGCCAGAGCTGATACAGGATATATGGAAGAGCGATAAAAATTCCCGCAATGAAAGATACCTTTAAGTAAATGAAAAACGGATCCGGGAGCGAAGTAAAAATGAGCGACGATTCTTTGGGCAGAAGTCTGGTTACAGGAGAAGCCAGCACGCTGAAGAGGGATTCAGCAAAAACGAAACATATGCCAAAAGCTATACAGATAGCGATAACGGCCCTTATCAGCCGAGAGCGCAACTCTTCGAGATGTTCCAGGAACGACATTCGCGCTCCATTTTCGTCCGGCACGATGCTTGACCCTTTCTCTCCGCGCTATGGCTCAGTCGCGGGACCGAATGCAGATACTAATCCCCCAAGGCAGCTTGAACTGATTTGACAGGGCATTGACTATCCACAGGGAAACCGAATCCGCAATAGCCAAATGAGTTAAATTAGCACGGGGCCTACCTGTTCGGCAATGCACATTGTTGATCCCTGTGCGGATCTGTGCTCTGATCCGGTTTTGGAGGCAAGTACTCTAAGTTTTGGCAATCATGCTCTGATTCCTTTTGTATTGACGAGTCACCACAAATACGAATAAGCTCGAACCTAACCATCAGCGCCGGATATTTTCCTAAGCATTGAGAACTTCTCTATTCATTCCATGTCAGACCCGAGCCGGCAGATGAAGACATCTGTTTTGGTGATCCATTGCCGAAACAACTCGTAAAAATGGGCTCTTGGACGCGGTATAGCCGATGGCTCCATAAGACATTCGTGGAGCCGCTGGTTCGTTCCGTGAATCCCCCCTGGCACGATGCGCGAGCAGTTTCCTTAGGGCTCATCGTAGGTTTCTTGGTCCCGCTGGGCGGACATCTTGTGACCTTGGCCTTGCTCCGGCTATTTTTGAGGTTCAGCTATGTGATTGCGGCGGCGTTCACTGTAGTGAACAATCCCCTGAACATTATCCCGTTATACTATGGATACTATTGTTTGGGCTCTTATATTCTCGGGAGGCCGATAGCTATGGATTTCCGGATTTTTCAAAAGCTCATGAATCCGGTCATGGACAAAACCTATTTTTGGGAGGCTTTCGCAGCATTCATGAACTTGGGACGAGAGATCCTAGTTAGGTGGCTTGTGGCCGCAGTGATAGTCGCTGTAGTTTTCGGGATTATCGGATACGTCGTAACTTTTAAGGTGCAAAAGAACCGATGTAAACGAGCAGCCGAAAAGCTGGGTATGAAGTACGAACAATTTGTAGAGGATTTGGAACGAAACGTTCGTTCCGGCAAAATCTGAATAGATTAACTTCTGGCATTTGATTTCAAATATGTTAAGAGGGTGTCGGCCAAAGACCAATTCACTTCAGAAAGTTCCGGTTTTCTTCATGAGCGATGTAATCGAAAAGGGAAAAAGCCATCCGCTCGGCGCTACGGTAGTAGCGGGGGGAGTCAATTTCAGTCTATTTTCCAAAAATAGTGAGGCAATTGAATTGCTTCTCTTCGACAAAGTGGATGATTCACGACCGTCTTCGGTCATCAGATTGGACCCTGGCAGCAACAGGACTTACGACTATTGGCACGTCTTTGTGCCGGGGCTGAAGGCTGGTCAGCTTTATGCATACCGCGCTCATGGGCCGTATGATCCGGAGAAAGGGCATCGCTTCGACCCGGATAAAGTGCTGCTGGACCCGTATGGCCGAGGTGTAGCGGTTCCCAAAACGTACAGCCGACTCGCGGCCGGCGTGCCCGGAGACAATGCCGGTTATGCCATGAAAAGTGTAGTCGCCGACCCAAGTATGTACGATTGGGAAGGAGACATGCCACTTGAACAGCCCTTTGTAAATACGGTCATATACGAAATGCATGTAGCCGGGTTCACCCGACACCCGAATTCCGGCGTGGCGCCCGGCAAACGTGGTACGTACACGGGCCTCATCGACAAGATCCCATACTTGCAGGAACTCGGCATCACGGCAGTTGAATTGCTCCCCGTCTTCCAGTTTGACGAAAAGGCTGCGCCTCTAGGGCTCATTAACTATTGGGGGTACTCGCCTGTCTCGTTCTTCGCTCCTCATTGTGCGTACAGCTTTCGCAAGGACCCACTGGGTCCTCTGGACGAATTCAGAGACCTGGTGAAGGCGCTCCATCGGGCGGGAATCGAGGTTATTCTGGATGTGGTGTACAACCACACGGCAGAAGGCACCGATAGAGGCCCGACTCTATGTTTTCGCGGGTTGGAGAATTCGGTTTACTATATTCTGGAAAGTGACAAACGTCGGTACACCGATTACACCGGCACAGGAAACACCCTGAATGCAAACCAAGCGGTCGTTCGAAGATTAATCCTCGACAGTCTCCATTACTGGGTCCAGGAAATGCACGTCGATGGATTTCGTTTTGACCTCGCTTCAGTCTTGTCCCGCGATGAGTCCGGCCGTCCTACGGAAAATCCGCCAGTCATTTGGGACATTGACTCGGATCCTCAGCTAGCTGGGGTCAAACTCATCGCGGAAGCCTGGGATGCGGCGGGTCTGTATCAGGTCGGGACTTTCGTCGGTGACAATTGGAAGGAATGGAACGGAAAGTTCCGGGATGACGTTCGTAGTTTTCTAAAAGGTGATAAAGGGACGATCCCTAGGGTCGCAGCCAGATTGATCGGCAGCCCAGATATTTACAGTAACCACGAGCGAGAACTGGAACGCAGTATCAACTTCATCACGTGTCACGACGGTTTTACCCTGAATGACCTGGTTTCTTACGATACGAAGCATAACGAAGCTAACGGAGAGAACAATCGTAACGGTTTCGATCAAAACTTGAGCTGGAACTGCGGAGTGGAAGGACCCACCGACGATCCCGAAATAGAGCGGCTCCGCAATCGCCAGGTAAAGAATTTCTTCGCTATTACCCTGCTGTCATTGGGCACACCGATGCTTCTAATGGGGGACGAGATACGTCGTACGCAGCTAGGTAACAACAATGCCTATTGTCAAGACAACGAAATAAGTTGGTTTGACTGGACTATGCTCCAACAGAATCATACGATACTTCGGTTTGTGAGACAGCTCATCTTTGACCGATTACGCCGGACACCTTTGGAAGTAAACGGGGCCATGACTCTGAACGAAATCCTCCGCAGAGCACGCGTTGAATGGCATGGTGTCAAATTGAACCGACCTGACTGGAGCGAAGGGTCTCATTCGCTGGCGGTAACAGCCTGGAGTCCTGTCGTGGGATCGATGTTTCATTTGATGTTAAATGCCTACTGGGAAGCGCTGGAATTTGAACTGCCGCCATTGAGGTCGGACCAGAAGCTCCGCTGGCATAGGTGGATCGATACATACCTGGAATCTCCTGACGACATAAGTGACTGGGCGGATGCTCCGCCGGTCCAGGGCCCCATGTATCTCGTACAGCCGCGTTCCGTTGCAGCCTTATTGGCTCGGGATTAACGGTGTAAGGACCAATTCTTCAAAAAACCTTCGTAATAGAGTCCGGCAGTCATTCTTGGGTCCCCGCTTTTGCGGGAACAACGGTGCGGAAAAACAGGACTGACCGCGAAGAATTAATCACAGCCGGGCTTTCGTACCACCCATCTTGTCCCCAAGCGGAAATAATTTTTTTAACAATCGCTAATGATCATAAAAATATCAGATGTATAGCCATTTACAAAAGATTCCAAATGTGGTATATTCACTTTGAGTAATCTGACCTTTGCTGAGAAAGGTACACAAGATAAGGAGGCACAGGGGATGATCCTCAATGACGATGTGCGACGCCCCGGATCCAGGGACCAGCAATCCATTTCAGGATGGACAAGCCTTCATTCATGGATATTTCTTGCGATCGTGGTCCTTGGAGTGCTGATCATGGCATTCCAGAACAGATATCATTATCTTAGCCCTCTGGGATTGGGCAAGGCCTATAGAATAGACAAGATTTTTGGCGGGATCCAGGAGTACGATCCTGGTCAAGGATGGATAGCAGCCCAGCTTCAACCGTTGCCGCCTCAGCAGGCCATGTCGATGCCTGGGCCTGAGGGGTCCCAGGCGGTGCCTATGCATATGCCCGGTTCGCTACCTCCATCACCTCCGGCTATGGGGATGGGAACAGTTCAGGCGCCTGAGGTCAAAGAAGAACCCGCGGCTCCGTTGGTTACCCCCAAAGAAGCAACCCCTAAAACCGGTTCAGTTCAGAGTACTCGTGCAAAAGAATCCGCGGAAATGACCTTAGAGGAAAGAATCAAAGCATTTAAGAAAGCATTCCCGGATTTTGGAAAAGAAGAATTCCAGCTCGCTAATGATGACTTGTATCCGGATTGGAAAAAGAGTGTTGCACCAAATGGGAGTTGGTCTGAATTTCTAAGTACCTACAGAGAGTTTGTCCAGTGGTGGATTGACCAGGGATCGCCTGCAGAATCCGGATCGAAGCTCTGGAAAGAATTTCTGGCCTCACGTGGCAGGCGGTGAATCCTGTAAGGTATCCGAATCACCCTTTAAAGACTAGTTGCAAATCGCACAGCGTTACGCTTTTACAGTCGCGAATATCATTCTGCCCGCGGTGGTCTGAAGCACACTTGTGACTGTCACATCGACGTTTTTCCCCATGTGGCGTCTGCCGTTGTCTATTACCACCATGGTGCCGTCATCCAGATAGGCCACTCCTTGACCGTGCTCCTTTCCTTCCTTCATTATTTGTACCCTGATGTTTTCCCCTGGGAGGACAATCGGTTTTAGGGCGTTGGCCAATTGGTTAATGTTTAAGACCTGGATGGAGTGTACTTCGGCCACTTTGTTCAGATTGAAATCGTTTGTTATGATGGGATGGCCTGTTTCCTTGGCCATTGCGATCAGCTTCTGATCCACCTCTTTTATCGTCGGATAATCGGTCTCATCAATCACTATATTCATGTACGACTGTTTTTGAATTCTGTTGAGAATATCCAGGCCACGACGACCTCGTGTGCGCTTTGTGGAATCTGAAGAATCCGCGATCATTTGCAGTTCTTTGAGCACGAACTGAGGAATAATCAGATCTCCCAGAAAAAACCCTGTCCCACAAATATCTGCAATACGTCCGTCTATGATGACAGATGTGTCAAGAATGCCCATTATCTCTGGCTTCCGATCCGATGGTTCTACTATTTTCCTCTTCAGTTCCCATGCCTTTGTTGATCCCAACTGCATGCCGATTAGGCTCATTATCGCCATGGCCAGTCCGTAAACCAAACCTGATATTTGCGGTGACTCAATGTTGTAGGTGACAGGCAAGCTGATCAGCATGCCGAGAATGGCGCCTATGATACTTCCTATCGCCCCGCCAAGAATTTTGTAAGCCTCTATTTTCAGCCAAAAATGCAGAAATCGGAGGCACACAAGCCCCAACGCGAGCCCCACGACCGCGGACAGTATCATTCCGGTCTGATCCAAATTGAGATACCACCCGATCGAGCTCATAAACAAAATAGAAATGAGCACAAGAGCGATGGACAGCGTCTTGCTCGGCATCAACTACATGTCCTTTCGATGCAGAAATAGAAAGAAGGGAGGAGATTGAGCCTTAGCTTCTCTCCTCTTCAAGAGAGGTCGGAAGGTTTCGATTGTTGAAAAATCTTGGTTATTGTCCGTTCTATCTCTCGTTCATCCGTCTTTTTCGCGATGGACAACTCTTTAATTAGAAGGTTCCTTGCTTGATCGAACAGCCTGCGTTCTCCGTGAGAAAGGTCCTTGCTCTCTTTGAGCAGGCTTAAGTCTCGAAAAACTTCGGCAGCTTGAAAAATGCTGCCGCTCCGCATTTTTTCCTGGTATTCACGATGTCTCTTGTTCCAGGTCTGAGAGTCAGACTTAGGTCTGATTTCGCTCAGAATTTCAATGACTTTTGGTACTTCAGTTTCGTCGACAATTTTGCGGACACGGTTGGATTCTACTTTGTCTACCGGGAGCTTTATTACAGGGGGTTCGTTTGCAGTATTTATTTCCGTTTCCAATATGTAGCAGAGTTGGTCCGAGTCTCCTATTTTTTCTTCTTTTATGTCCTTTACTCGCGCGACTCCATGAATCGGATAAACGACAACGTCTCCGATCTGAAACATTGGCCAGCTCCCTTCTTCATCACTTCCTAATTGCTTTTTGAATTTAATTCTTTTTAAATGGAGCCTTTCCTGCCATCTTGTACCCTGAATAAGATGGGTCCCTCATAATCGAGCACTGGCTTAACCCTTTTTGAATTGAAAGTACGCAGGTGTAACAGTAGAATCCGTACAGTTGCCTCTTTCGTGACGGTCGCTCCCCTCAAACGGGGGGGAGCATACACAAGGTATTGTGGTTTGTCAATAAAAAAGCACAATATGGAGTAAATATGGGTTCCTACATCTTGTGCCTTGTCACTATTGACGATCTGGCAAAAGCTGCTGAAATAGCCGAAGTCCTTGTTGAAAAAGGACTGGCTGCCTGTGTGAATATTGTCCCCGAAATACAGTCCATTTACCGGTGGAAAGGCAAGATATGTAATGATACTGAGCGCTTGATGATTATAAAAACTCGTAAGAGTCTATTTGAGGAGCTGGAGAAAACTGTGAAAAATATGCACCCATATGAAGTCCCGGAAATAATCTCCGTGGAAATTGATCGTGGCTTGTCAGAATACCTGAGATGGATTGATGACTCGACAGAACCCCACCCTTGACGCATATGGGATAATCATTCAGGGATGCCGTATTCTAGGCATTCCTTTGCAAAACGAAGCGGTTAAGAAAATGGTCCGCCACATGGAACTGGTCAGGACCTGGGGGACCAAGATTAATTTAACCGCTGTTAAGGAACCGCAAGACATGGCGGTTCTTCATTTTTTGGACTCGATGACGGTACTAAAAGTCATTCCGCGAGGGCAGGGGGTGCGCTTACTTGACATAGGGACGGGAGCGGGTTTCCCTGGATTAGTGCTTAGCACGGCAGATGAAACTCTCAGTGTCACGCTTCTGGACCGTGATCCCAAGAAGATAGTTTTTTTGAAACATGTGGCTCTCGAATTGTCGCTGAAAAGGATTGCCTTTCTTAACATGGCATTAAGAAATCTACTTCATGAAGGAACTATTAATCGATTCGACTTCGTTGTTTCCAGAGGTTTTTCTTCAAATGCGGCCGTCATGGACGGACTGCATATATTGTTGAATACGGGAGGTTCACTCATCATGATGACCGGCCCTTCGTTCTCTGAGAAATTCACCTTGAAAAATTTTTATTTGGCACAGTCATGGGAAGGAATCCTTCCTTTCTCGAAGAAGTTCAGGAGGGTGTTTCGTTATCAACGAACTTCGGAATAAGAACATGTGCCGCGAATCGATTCCAACTGATATAGCGAAAAAAGTCTCTGGAAACTGTTTCTTCTAATGTTGCTGTTTTTTGAGGCGAGACAATATTTGCCTTTGTTCAAGATGAGTTTTGTGATAAGAGGGTCGGCCGAGTCTTCATACTATATCTTGTGGGTTTCGGCCAATGGGACGCGTAATCTGTATATGTAACCAGAAAGGGGGCGTCGGGAAAACCACGACAGCGGTCAATCTAGCTGCTTGCCTGGCCCTCGCGGAAAAGCACACCTTGCTCATTGACATGGATCCACAGGCCAACGCGTCCAGCGGACTTGGTATCCGTCTAACTTCCGGCGAACCATCCGTGTATGATCTGCTCTTGGGAAGGCAGAGTTACCAGAGAATACTCGCGCACACTCAGTTGGAGCACCTGGATATATTACCTGCTTCTCAAGATCTGATAGGCGCCGAAGTCGAATTCGTCTCGCTTGCTTCCAGAGAAAAATTTCTCAAGGCAGCCATAGAATCGATAGCCAATTTTTATGATTATGTTTTTATAGATTGTCCTCCTTCTCTGGGATTTCTTACTCTTAATGCGCTGGTTGCATCCGACTCGGTGCTCGTGCCCATACAATGCGAATATTACGCTTTGGAAGGTGTAGGTTATCTATTGAAAACCATACGCAGAGTTCAGTCTATCTTCAACAGCTCTTTACGTATCGAAGGATTTTTGATGACCATGTTTGATCCACGAAACAATCTGAGTCACCAAGTTGTTGAAGATGTTAGGAAAAATCTTAATGGCCAGGTGTTCAAGACAATAATACCCAGAAATGTGACATTGTCCGAATCGCCCAGCTTTGGCAAACCGGTAGTGCTGTATGATATTACCTCCAGAGGTGCGGCCGGCTATCTCGCACTTGCAAAGGAGATCATGGATGCTGAAGGTCACCGAAACGGCCAAAAAGCGTACGGTCTTGGGACAGGGTCTTAATGCTCTGATCCCGGTTGACGATTTCAATGATCTGGGGGGGGCGGATCGTGATGTACAAAATGTACGTATTGATGCTCTTCTTCCGAATCCTCATCAGCCCAGGAGTTTATTCTCGGAAGAATCTTTGGCGGATTTGAGTCGGTCCGTTAAAGAAATGGGAGTTATACAGCCCCTGATAGTACGCCCGGCTCCTGACGGAAAATATGAAATAGTGGCAGGCGAAAGACGTTGGAGAGCAGCAATGCTCGCCGGATTCTCCACGGTCCCGGCTATTGTACGTGATCTCTCTGACGTTGAATCTCTTGAGGTGGCCCTTATAGAGAATCTTCAGCGAGAGAATCTCAACCCCGTTGACACTGCCGAAGCATATGACGTCCTCATTAAGAAGTTCTCATATACACACGAAACACTGGCGCAGCGAATCGGGAAAGACCGCACGAGCATAACCAATCATCTCAGGCTATTGAAGCTGCCTGATCCTATAAAACAGCATCTTCGAGAAGAAAGGATCAGCATGGGGCATGCCAGGACTCTTTTGGCACTGGATCATGTCCATACCCAAATGAATCTTTCCAACAGAATCATCAAACGGAGGTTATCCGTCAGAGAACTGGAAAAAATCGTCCAAAACTTCAAAAACAAACACTCCTCAAAGCACGTGAAGGACATGGTTAAGGATCAAGCTCTGGCTCTCCTCGAGACAGGACTGTCCCGTTACCTCTCAACAAGGGTGACGATCAAGAAAAATTCTAGTGAAATTGGGAAATTGGAAATTCACTTTCACTCCAAGGAAGAGCTGGACCGGTTGCTTGAGATAATGGGTTATTCGGAAGATTTCTCTTGAAATCATTGAACCCCCATGTTACCCTGACTTAGTTATATCATTAAAACAATTAGGCATTTACCATAAATGAATAGTACCTGGACCCGGTGCATGGAAGTGCTTCGAGGCAAGGTGAATGACCATGTCATGTCCACTTGGCTCGAACCTGTAGTTTGCGAGGAGATATCTGAACGCACGCTGACCCTGTCTGTGCCGAACAACTTTTTCGCCTCGTGGATAAAGGATAATTATCTTGAATTGCTATTAGATTCTCTTTTGGAACTCACAGGAAATTCGTATGAAATAGTATTTCGCTGCAGGGACGACTCTGCTCGTCAAAAGGGGGATAAGTCTGATACTGCACAATCATACCGGTACCCTGAGCATTCCTTCATCATGAATGATGAATTCGCCCGGAAACGTAACCTCAACCCCCGTTACACCTTTGAAAGCTTTGTGGTAGGGACATGCAATCAATTCGCGCATGCTGCGGCATTGTCTGTAGCAGAAAATTTAGCTGGTAGCTACAATCCCTTATTTATCTACGGTGGAGTAGGTTTGGGAAAGACTCATTTAATGAGTGCCGTCGGTTATGAAGTCGTTTCCAAAAATCAAAATAAAAAGGTCTCCTTCACCACCTCCGAAGAATTCACGAATGAAATGATAAACGCTATCCGATTCGATAGGATGAGTGATTTTAGAAACAAATATAGAAATGTAGATCTTCTGCTGATCGACGACATTCAGTTCATCGCCGGCAAAGAAAGGACACAAGAGGAGTTCTTTCACACCTTCAACACCATCTACGAAAATAGAAGACAAATAGTTATTACATCAGATAGATTTCCAAACGAAATATCCGACATGGAGCAAAGACTGAAATCGCGCTTCAGTTGGGGTCTGATTGCAGATATGGGAGTGCCTGATCTCGAAACCAAGGTGGCAATTCTGAAAAGAAAGGCTTACGAAGACTCGCTCGATTTACCGGATGAAGTGGCCTATTTCCTAGCAGAGCACGTCGAGTCCAATATACGGGAACTGGTCGGTTGCCTTGTTCGTGTGGTTGCAATGAGTTCTCTGCAAGGATTGCCTCTTACCAAGGACTTGGCGGAGATGGCCATGCGCGACATTCTTCGCCGGAGCTTAAAGAAGGTTACTGTAGATGATATTTTGTCTCTCGTTTCCAAGACTTTTAATGTGAAGGTCGCAGACATCAAGTCTAAGAAGAAGCACAAGCTTTACTCGTTACCGAGACAAGTCGCTATGTACCTGACCAGGGAACTCACCGAGCTGTCATATCCTGAGATTGGGGTTGCCTTTGGGGGCAAAGACCATTCTACTGTGATCTATGCCGCAAGAAAGATCGAAAAGGCTATTGAAGAAAACCACTCGCTGAAGAATATGGTCGATGGCATCAAGAAGGATATTCGGGCGTGAGCAGAGTTGATGATTCGCTGTGGAAAACTTGTTCAAACTTATGGGATAAGTCCGGATGGTTCATTTCTTCACAATTTCACATCAAATCTATGCAGAAGAAACTAACATCGTTATTGCAATGGACAAGCGGTTGAGCTTGTTGTTTCCACAAACTCACAACCCCTCTTAGTACGACTATCTCCTAATTATTCTTTACTTAGGAATATAAGCAAGGAGGCCGATAATGTTATTGGAAATCGAAAGGGACTCTCTACTTGACGGGCTGTCCAAATCAGTCCCTATTACTGAAAAAAAATCTACATTGCCGATTCTGTCTCACATATTATTTGAAGCGTCTGATTCGACACTGAAGTTAACAGCGACGGATCTGTCGGTGGGAATAAAGCTCATCTATGAATGTGACGTTAAGGAATCAGGAACGTTGACGATTCCTGGAAAGAAGATACATGAAATTGTCCGGGAACTTCCAGCGGGATTAGTATCCATGCAGTCCTCTGATACCGGCAGGATGAAGATTGTTTCCGGGAACAGTGTATTCGAGCTGGCGTGTATGGATGCTTCCGATTATCCGGCCTTTTCTGATTTAACAGGACTGGAAACCGCTTCTATCCAAGCTGAAAAGTTGCTTTATATGGTCGATAAGACGCTCTTTGCGTCGTCCAATGATGAATCGAGATTCAATCTCAATGGTGTCTTGTTTGAACAGAACGAGGAGGCTATAAGGCTTGTGGCTACTGACGGTCACCGCCTGGCTTTGATCGATGAAAACCTGGGAATGTCGATGTCATCCAAAGTTTTGGTGCCAAAGAAAGGTCTGCTGGAACTGAAAAGAATGCTGGAAACGGTTAAAGATAAAGTGGAACTGGGATTTGAACAGAAAAACATGTGCGTCAAAACTGATCGATTTGTGATGACGATACGTCTCATAGAAGGGGATTATCCTGATTACCGCAAGGTCATTCCTGAGGCCGGGGAAAAGGTTATAAAATCTGATCGATCTAAGCTGCTTCAATCATTGAGAAGAGTGGCTATATTGACATCCGATAGAAACAGGGGGGTCGATGTTACCGTGACTCGTGGTAATATTGAAGTAGTGGCGGTTCATCCTGACCTGGGTACAGCAAAGGACATACTGGACGTGGAATACAGTGGGGAGCCGTTTTCCCTTCTTATCAATGTCTTATATTTTATTGAGTCGCTGAGCGCAGTGGACACCGATGAGATCTCATTGGAATTTCATAAAGAAGGATCTCCGGTGATAATAAGACCTGAACCGCTTAAGGACTATTTCAATCTCGTCATGCCCATGCGAAAATGAGTTTTGCCTGGGTAATATGAACAATTTGGTACGATAAAGGAAACACGGACCGTGCAAGAAGATCAATATTATGGCGCAGAAAATATAAAAGTCCTCGAGGGCATGGAGGCTGTTAGGAACACCCCAGGCATGTACATCGGTAATACCGGTTCCGAGGGATTTCATCAGTTGGTCTGGGAAGTGGTTGACAATGCCGTAGACGAGGCCCTGGCAGGATTCTGCAAGAATATCTCGGTGATAGTGCACCTGGATTCATCCGTCACCATAGAAGATGATGGCAGAGGCATACCTACCGAAATTCATCCTACCGAAATGATTCCGGCCGCGGAAGTAGTAATGACAATGCTCCACGCAGGCGGAAAATTCGACAGTAAAACGTATAAGGTATCCGGCGGGCTACATGGTGTCGGGGTTTCAGTTGTGAATGCCCTATCCGAAGTTTTAAAACTGGAGGTCCGGCGAGGCGGTCAGGTCTTTCGGCAAACATATCGCCGCGGTAAAAAGCACTCGGAACTCGAGGTAATAGGAACCACCCGACGAACCGGAACCAGAATCACGTTTAAAGCGGATCAGGAGATTTTTGGGAATCTCGAATGCAATTACGATATTATCTCAGCAAGACTGCGAGAATTAGCCTTTCTTAACAAAGGCTTACAAATAACTTTCGAAGACGAAAGATCGCAGAAGCCCAAAGTCACGTTTGAATATGAAGGGGGCATAGTATCTTTCATCGAGCATCTGAACAAGGCAAAAAAGGTTATGGAAGGCCCGCCCATTTATATATCTAGTGAGAAAGATACAAATTTTGTGGAGTGCGCCATCCAATATAATGATGGTTATTCAGAGACGGTCTTTTCATATTGTAATAATATCAACACATTCGAGGGAGGCACGCATATCTCAGGATTTCGAGCAGCCCTCACGCGAACAGTTAATCAATATGCGCACACTAAGGGATTACTTAAGAATGGTAAGAGCCAATTCTCAATAAGTGGGGATGATCTGCGTGAAGGCCTTACTGCCGTCCTGAGCGTGCGAATGTTTAATCCGCAATTTGACAGTCAGACCAAATCAAAACTTGGAAATATGGAAATACGAGGGATAGTCGAGCAACTTATCAACGAGAAGCTATCCGAATATCTGGAAGAAAATCCCCAGACGGCAAAGTGGATAATAAACAAAGCCTTAGAGGCAAGCAGAGCAAGAGAAGCGGCTCGCAAGGCCCGTGAACTCACTCGAAGAAAAACCGCTCTCGAAATTTCCGCACTGCCCGGAAAATTGGCGGATTGTCAGGAAAGGGATCCCGCGGCCGCGGAGTTATTTATCGTAGAGGGAGAGTCCGCCGGCGGCTCGGCCAAACAGGGCCGCGACAGACGTACTCAAGCGGTTCTTCCCTTGAAAGGGAAAATCCTGAATGTGGAGAAGGCAAGATTTGATAAGATTGTGCAGAGCCAAGAAATACGCACCCTTATTACCGCGCTCGGCACCGGTATAGGCGAAGAAGATTTTGAAATCTCTAAAATCAGGTATCAAAAAGTAATTATCATGACGGATGCCGATGTAGACGGGTCCCACATTCGTACATTGCTGTTGACATTTTTCTTCCGTTGGATGCCGGAAGTGATCAACAGGGGATATTTGTACTTCGCTCAACCACCTTTATTTAGGGTAAAAAAGGGAAAAGCAGAACACTACGTCAACGACGAGAGCACTCTGGACGATATTATTCTCAATAACGGTCTTGAGAACGTTAAAATTGCGCGGAAAGACGGCCCGTTCTTGGAAGGGACGGCACTCGTAAATATTATTAAGAATCTTTTGAGATTGGAAAAAATTTTAGACCTGTTTGAAGTGAAGAACATGGAAAGGGTGGTGTTGAAAACCTTCGCTGCGGAAGGTCTGACCCAGAGTTGCCTGGCAGACCCGGACCAAACCGCGGTGATCGTGGAGAAAGTTCTGAGGAAGATTGAAAGACAGTATCCGGAAGTGATGCCCGTTACCATAGACATCGAAAAGGATGAAGAAGAGTCCAAGTACCGTATTGATGTGAAGTCCCGTCGCAACGGATTGAGTCGCCAAACTATAATAGATTATGATTTGACTGAATCGCCGTCCTTTGAAGAAATTGCTTCCATAATCCGAAAAGTCGAAGCAGTCGGTGATCCCCCATTTATCGTGGAAATGGAGAACAACAACGAAGAGGTTTCCTCTTTTTCCGGATTAGTCGCGATGATAATGGAGCATGGTCGCAAGAAGCTCTCTGTTCAGCGTTACAAAGGCCTAGGTGAAATGAACGCGGAGCAACTGTGGGAAACCACTATGAATCCGGAAAACCGGCAAATACTCCAAGTGGCAATCGAAGATGCGGTCAAAGCAAATGAGATTTTCTCCACCTTGATGGGGGATCAGGTTGAGCCGAGACGAGAATTTATAGAGAAAAACGCCTTAAATGTCGTGAACCTGGATTATTGATCACGGCTGCTTTGAAGTCCACGCCGCGCCGAAAAAAATGGAATGCAATCGCATTCCATTTTGTCTATTCCGGTTCTGGTTGTAAAAAGTTAGGTTTTCCGCGCGAAAATCCTAGACGGTGGGCCTGGGTAGAAGTTTGGCTTTCTCAGCTATCTCGCCAACCTTCTCTTCCCACTCGATAGCCATGATGTGAATTCCTGCGACGCCTGGCATCTGACGGAGTTGCTCAATAGTCTCTACAGCTATTTTGATCCCTTCCTCAGCCTGGCTCTCTTTCGGGGTATCCTTCATCCTCTTGAGAAGTTCTTCCGGGACATCCATACCGGGCACATTATTGGCCATGTACCTAGCCATTCCAAAAGATTTGAACGGAGTAACCCCGCCAAGAATGAAGACCTTTTCGTGAAGACCGCGATCCACAACGCCTTTCATCCATTCACCGAATTTTTTCACGTTGAAGATACATTGAGTCTGAATAAACTCCACACCCGCGGCCACCTTTTTGGCGAGTCTCGGCACCCGGATTTCAAAAGGATCCGCAAAGGGGTTTTCCGCCGCGCCGATAAACAACTTTGGCGCACCTTTTATGTCTTCACCGCCGAGGAATTTCGCGTTATCTCTCATACCGCGGACAGTATGGATAAGCTGAATGGAATCTATGTCAAAGACGTTCTTTGCCTGCGGATGGTCCCCGAATTTCTGATGATCGCCTGAAAGACAAAGCATGTTCTTAATTCCGAGGGCCGCCCCTCCAAGAATATCACTCTGAATTGCGATCCTGTTCCGGTCTCTGCAGACCATCTGCATGACCGGCTCCAGGCCTTCCTGCATCATGATCACCGCAGAGGCTATCGAGGACATCCTTACTACTGAAGTCTGATTATCGGTTATGTTGAAAGCGTCCGCATTGCCTTTGAGCAACTGGCATTTCTTGCGTATTACATCAGGGTCAGCCCCTCGCGGGGGCCCGCATTCACCGGTAACCGCAAATTGACCTGATCTGAGGATCTTTTCCAGCCTGCTGTCCGTTTTACATTCAACACTCATCGTTGAAAGTCCTCCCTCACCATCTTGCGTGGCCCACCGTCTCGATTAGTTCTCCAGTCGCAGATTCCCAACATCTCCTCGTACCGATCCATCAACCCAAGTCCTTTCAGACGGTCGACAATAAGCTGCCATCCACAGTCCACTTGGGAGTCTATTTCGCACTTGCCGCGTGTCGAGCCTCCGCATGGTCCGTTGAGCAGACTTTTGGAACATCTGGTGATGGGGCAAATCCCTCCGGTGTAGTACAACTTACATTCCCCGCAGGTCTGGCATTTCTCTACGTAGTATCCTTCTTTCACAGAGCCGCCGACAAATGAGGTATTCAAGGCCGGATAAGACGGCGTGGTCGAATAGCGCTCGGCCACGTATTGGACGCCTACGCCGCACGCCATCGAGACTACAGCGTCCACCTCCGGAACAATACTTTGGACCTCATCTATGTATTCCGGATCGCACTGACGTTCAACCGTTTTCTCGATAATTTCTATGGGGTTGCCTTCTTTTTCACGGGCCATACGGAGCTGGCTGGCCAGAACTCGTACCGCATCTTCTCCGCCGGTAAGGCATACCGTCACACAGCCCCCACAGCCCAGCAACAGGATTTTATTGTGGTTTTCCACCATCTTAAGGAGTTCTTCGAAAGGTTTTCTCTCGCCTACAACCATTTTTTCCTCCAAAGCGCCGCTTGAGGAAGCGATGCCTTACGATCTACTAAGCCGCTTCTTCCTTCATGTCTTTGTATTTTTTGTTCAGCGGGCTGGGACCAAGGTTCCTTATCCGTTCTGTGAACTCACGTGCCACTTCAGCGAATTTCGGACCCATGGCCGCGCTCATGTTGAACATTTCCAACCTATCAGGCTCAAGGCCAACTTCTTGGATTAGTCTTTTGGCATAATTGACTCGTGGTTTGGCCACCAGATTTCCGTGCATAAAATGGCAGTCGCCTTCAAGGCACCCGGCGACATACACGCCGTCCGCCCCCTTCTCGAAAGCCCTCAAAAGAAATATGGGTGTGACTTTCCCTGTACACGGCAGACGAATGATCCTTATGTTTGGAGGATATTCCAATCTCATGCTGCCGGCGAGATCAGCCGCGCCATAGGCACAGTAGTGGCAACAAAATGCTACAATAGTGGGTTCGAAATCTCCCATTATACTAATCTCCTGAATGTCTATCACTGGAGGTGCGACGGGTTGGAATTTTAGTGTAGACGATCACAAAGAAAATTGCAAGCAGGTAAAGCTGCTTCGCCGGATTCTCCGGCAAAAAAGTCGGGAACCAAAGTACAACTTTTCACAGTTGCTAAAGGAGTTCCCAGTTCTCCTCGAAAACTTTCTTATTAATCATGCCCTTAATCAATTTCAAATCGGACATGCTCTCAAATTCTCTAGATTTTGGCCCATCGGTTGAAACACTGGTGAAAACAGGGCGCTTCTGCAACAGACCCTTAATTATAAAGCCAAGAGGATGTCCAGAGTTCTCCACTCCTCCAGGTAATTGTTTGACGAATTTGAGGGCAAGTCTCTGTAATTCGGCGACCAAACTGAAACCTCGCCGGAAAAGCATCTCCATGTGATTGGACTCCACAGCCTCTATTGCTTTCTCTATGTTGGCCAGTCCTATTTCCTCTAAACAAATATTGATGTACCCGCTTACTTTCTTAATACTATTTTTCAAGTCACCAATAGAACCCGGATCTTTCACGTCAGCCACCATTACTTTGTTGGCCAGGTGAGCCAATTGAACTAACAGTCTTTGCCTTTCATCCGGATCCATTACTCGATCCAAACTTTTCTTAAACAGGTTGTCATCGTTCAAAGCCACCAGAGGATATATAAGCACTTCTTGAGTACGTGGATCATCATCAGAATGCAGTTGCCAGGATTCTCGATCAGCCAGAGATATTGCTTCGCGTGGCACAAAACTGTAAATCTCAAGGGCTTCGTCAAAATCGGGGAATCCCTTGTCCGCGAGTCTCGCTCGACGCCATTTCAGGGCCATTTCTTCGGTCCTTGGGTCCACACCGGCCACCATTTGCTGTACCAGAGTGTAATAGTATTCCGGATTCCACTTATAAATGGCGCTTAGAAAGGTCTTCACAAGCTCTTCAGGTATCAATCCATTGAATTCAATGAAGAAGATATTATCCAAGGTGAACGTAGGAAATTGATCGAGCTCTTCAAGATGATCAATATCGGGATCTCGCACCGAGACCCGAATGAGTCCGTTCAGGATCATCACGTTCAATTCCGGATCGGCAGTCTCCAAGAACTGGAGTACCTTTTCTTCTCCAATGGAAGTAATGATCTTGAGCCATTGGGATGCGGCCGCTGGATCAAAAAAGTCTTTTGTCCACGAATCCATATCGATCAGATGCCTAAGCTGTTCCCCGGTGGTCATGGCAATGAGCGCCGGCATCTTGTCGCGACCGACCGACTTGATCGTAAAATAGATCTCTTCTTCTGAAATTTGGCGCACAATTTCCCACGGCCGCGAGGCTACTTCGAGTAGTTCTTCACGCGCCTCGGGGGAAAGGTCTCTGAAAATCTCAACCTTCCTTTTTGTGGGTAGGGCGTCGAACGTTTCGATTATTCGCAGAGCTTCATCGCGAGAAGATAACTTCGTCATATTTATAGTTTATACTGCTCGCAACGCGAAATCAATGGTTCAATCTGAACGTAGAAGATGCAGATGCCTTGTTAGTTTCATTTAAGGTTCGCGAATTCCCCTTTCTGCCGAACGAAATTCACAACAGACGGTGAACAAGTAACTGAGAATTAAGATAGGCTCGAGCGGGGTTTACTTGAGTTGGCTCAATTTATTGTAATCTTCGTGAGTACCGATACCGGGTTGATTTCTTGAAATTTGAAGGATGGATGGAAAGGGTCCCTTTCCCATAGGGCATATTTGGCTCTGGCAAGCCTTTGAATATGAGGAGGGAAAGAGCGAAAACAATCCCAGAATCGTGGGAGGCACTTAGATTTCAAGGCATGTCTTGCAGTTTACCGGCCTTTATATCCTCATCTACTTCTTTCACGAGCCAAGCCAATCGACCGTCGGCAGATAGATCCTTCTCCATCTGCTTATCCCACTCATCGGGATTGTAAGGATGAAGGATAGCTTCGAGTTGGGCTCTTTCCTCGAAATTCAAGTTGTCGATGGCCTCTTTGAGCTCTGCAACAGTCATAAAGAAAATCTATATTTTTTTAAACCTGAAGGCAAATTTTACTCGCTTCTGTAAATCACTCCATCACCTTCCGTAAGAGAAGCAATTATTTGAGCTTCATTTTGGCCGCTATATTGATATACTATGCCAACTACAACAGTGACCATGCGGAATGAGAGGGGCGGAAAATGGAGAAACTAGTCGGCAAGGCGGTCATTGCCATGGGCGGTGGTCCAACCGCAGTGATCAACCAGTCTCTGGTGGGCGCGGTGCTCCAGGCTCGCCAATATCCTAATATTACACGGCTTTACGGGGCATTTCGCGGAGTCGAAGGACTGGTGGCGGAAGAATTAATCGACCTGTCAGAAGCGACCACCAAAAATCTTGAGATGGTTGCCCGAACACCCGGGGCCGCGATATGCAGCACTCGAGTCAAGCCGGACGAAGAATTCTGCGGACGCATTTTTGATGTGTGCAAGGCTCACGATGTTCACTATTTCTTCTATATCGGCGGGAATGATTCCGCGGAGACATGCCGGATAGTCAATAAATTCGCCACAGAAGAATCATACGAACTGAGAGTGACACACGTCCCCAAAACCATTGATAATGACTTAAAAGTAACAGACCACTGCCCTGGATACGGGTCAGCGGCAAAGTTCGTGGCCCAGTCATTTGCAGGCGTGAACCTCGATAACCGATCGCTTCCTGGCGTTTATATAGGAATAGTCATGGGGCGCAACGCGGGGTTTCTCACGGCCGCATCCGTTTTTGCGCGCAAGTACGAGGACGATGGACCGCATTTGATCTACCTGCCTGAAAGAGCGTTTGATTTCGACGAATTCCTCGGTAGCGTAGATCGCGTCTATTCGAAATACGGCCGCGTCGTCGTGGCTGTGTCGGAAGGAGTACAGCTATCAGATCACACTCCGGTGGTGGCAGGCTTGGTCAAAGAGGTTGAGAAGGATTCTCACGGAAATATCCAGCTTTCCGGAACCACCTCGCTTGGAGACGCGCTCATGAATTTGGTGAAAGATAGGCTGAAAATCAAGAGAGTCCGGTCAGATACGTTTGGATACTTGCAACGATCATTCCTGGGATGTGTCAGCGAGGTGGACGCCACTGAAGCCAGAGAAGTTGGCGAAAGGGCAGTTCAAATCGCGGCCTTACACCGCGTCGGAGGTTCGATAACTATTGAAAGAACGGGAGATTACAGCGTTAAATATAATGTGACGGCATTGGAAGAAGTGGCAAAATATACCAAAAGCATGCCCGATTCGTTTATTGAGGGCGTAAATGATGTCAGCATTGACTTCAAAAATTACGCTCGGCCCCTTCTGGGCGATTTTCCCGTTTATGAGAGACTTTTTGCGCCCAATGTACCGAAAGTGCTGGGGAAATAGGTTTCGTCCCGATTGAGCGCTCCGATTTTGTGAATCTCTCTAATAGAATAAAATTCACAGCTTAACGAAAAATTTGAGGGAACTGTTTCCCCTGTTGACAGGTCAGAAAAACGATGGTAGAAAGATAGCTTCCCCTGAGATGAGGGGGAGAACTTCGGGAACATTTTTCGGTTGACAAACTAGAAAGTAAGTGGTATCCTGAAGTAAGTGGGGGCTATGGCTTCGTGTCCCCGTTGATCTTTGAAAACTGAATAGCAGAATGCTCGGGTCAACTTTTAGTTAAGGTTTAAACTGGAGAGTTTGATCCTGGCTCAGAGCTAACGCTGGCGGCGTGCCTAACACATGCAAGTCGTACGAGAAACACGTCCTTCGGGATGTGGAGTAAAGTGGCGCACGGGTGAGTAACACGTGGGTAACCTGCCTCCGGGACCGGGATAACTTCGCGAAAGCGGCGCTAATACCGGATAAGACCACATGAGCTTCGGCTCAAGCGGTCAAAGTCGGCCTCTCAACGAAGCCGGCACCCGAAGATGGGCCCGCGGACCATTAGCTTGTTGGTAGGGTAACGGCCTACCAAGGCCAAGATGGTTAGCTGGTCTGAGAGGATGATCAGCCACACTGGAACTGAGACACGGTCCAGACTCCTACGGGAGGCAGCAGTGAGGAATATTGCGCAATGGGGGAAACCCTGACGCAGCGACGCCGCGTGGGTGAAGAAGGCCCTCGGGTTGTAAAGCCCTGTCAGGTGGGAAGAAACCTCAGAAGGTGAATAGTCTTTTGAGCTGACGGTACCACCAAAGGAAGCACCGGCTAACTCCGTGCCAGCAGCCGCGGTAAGACGGAGGGTGCAAGCGTTGCTCGGAATCACTGGGCGTAAAGCGCGTGTAGGCGGCCCGATAAGTCGAATGTGAAAGCCCGAGGCTCAACTTCGGAAGTGCATTCGAAACTGTCGGACTTGAGTACGGGAGAGGGAAGTGGAATTCCTGGTGTAGAGGTGAAATTCGTAGATATCAGGAGGAACACCGGTGGCGAAGGCGGCTTCCTGGACCGATACTGACGCTGAGACGCGAAAGCGTGGGGAGCAAACAGGATTAGATACCCTGGTAGTCCACGCCGTAAAC
>DATJPW010000152.1:0-11995 GCA_035506215.1 Desulfomonilaceae bacterium | reverse complement strand
TCATGTATTTCGCGAATCGTGAGCTGGCTGATAAGGTTGTCGAGAGGCGCATCAACGAGACAAATACAGATCTGCTTACATATTGTGCGGTCTGTTGCGATCACTTCCGATCTGGAGGCAAGCCGACCTTGCACCTACTAGATCTGTTGTTTGGCGAAGGCGTTACCCGACCTACGCCAAAGCCTGCCCCGGACTATTCCCAAAGGC
The DNA here is from genome assembly GCA_035506215.1 of Desulfomonilaceae bacterium. Classification (GTDB taxonomy): domain Bacteria; phylum Desulfobacterota; class Desulfomonilia; order Desulfomonilales; family Desulfomonilaceae; genus DATJPW01. The sequence goes on along the minus strand of DATJPW010000152.1, from coordinate 11,788 downwards.
GAGAGAACAGGGTCCGACTGAAGAACTCTCTCCTCAAGGAGCTGTGGAGTGAGAAAGGCGCGGGCCAAGAAATTCAACAGCGTATCAAATTGCATATTCCCGACAAGGTTCGTGACCTAATGGAACAACGAATGATTCTGGTTGAAGACCTGCTGCAAGTCATTGAGTGGGCCGAAAGCACCGGGACTAAGTTTGTTCAAAAGAAAACAGGCCATTACCTGGCTCATTACCGGCCGGGGACGGTAACTTACTGGGTGGAATACTCGACCGGCGAGGACGGATTTGTCATCCACAACGCCTACAGCCACCGAATGGAAGTTCTGGAGCATCTGAGAATATGAGCCAAGGGGTCGAAATACTTGAAGCATCGGAGTGGTGGTGCGGCAAATGTGGCGTTGCACTGGAAATGGCGACGGTGGAAGTGGCGTACATGGGAAGCAAGTATCCCGTAGAATTACCGCGCTGTCCGCGTTGCGGGATAGTCTTTATTCCCGAGCAGCTTGCGACGGGCAAAATGGCCCAGATTGAGCAGCTTTTGGAGGATAAGTGACTGGAATGGCGCCAGAGCACTGCGAAAATTTGTACGAGCAAATCGCAGACCAACCCTTCGTTTCTGAGGGTATACGTCCGGGCGGGATCAGATTGACGCGGCGGGGTCTTGCTCTCGCGCGATTAGTTCAGGACGACGTTGCGCTGGATATAGGATGTGGAAACGGCGTTACGGTTGAATTCCTTGTCCACGAGCACTCGATTCGGGCAATGGGAATCGATTCGTCATCCGCGCTCGTGTCTCAAGGTAGGGCCAAGAACCCTGCTCTTTCGCTCCTCGTGGGGGATGCCGAAGCTCTACCTTTTGCTGACGAATCTTTTGAGGCTGTGCTCTTGGAATGCGTACTTTCGCTGGTGACAGACCGACCGAGAGTTTTCCGGGAATGCCACCGAATTCTAAAACCGTTTGGTGGAATAATCGTTACCGATATATATGCGAGGAATCCGGCCGCTGTTCCAGAATTGAAGAACCTTTCGACCCATTCCTGCTTGAGGGGCGCTCTTGATAAGAATCAGTTGTTTTACGAATCGTCCACGGCGGGCTTTGGAAATGCGTGTTTCGAAGATCATTCCGAATTACTGCGGGACTTCGCTGTTCAAATGATCTGGGCCTATGAATCTCTCGACCCCTTCTGGCATCGGCTGGCAAGCTGCAACGCGGATTGCAGCGAAGTTCGTCGTGCGGTGCGCCAAACCCGACCGGGTGACTTCCTGTTTGTAGGAAGCAAGGCCGTCGAGAAGTCTGAATCCTACGAAGTGAGTTGAATAAATGAGCCCTGCCGAAGAATCAAGCACGATGGACGAATTGGTCAGGATGCTGGAATTGACGGGCCAAGGCTTCCATTGCAGCCAGATATTACTTTTTTTGGGCCTGGAAGCGCAGGGGAAATCCGATCCTGATCTGATCCGGACTATGTCTGGACTTGCGGGTGGAGTAGGATTCTGCGGTGACACCTGCGGCGCGCTGACAGGAGGAGCATGTTTGATAGCCCTTTATGCTGGTCGAGGAACCCCCGAGGAAGAAGACCATCCAAAGCTCAATCTGATGATAAATGAACTGGTCGAGTGGTTCACCCTGGAGTTTTCCGAGTGCTACGGCGGCATTCACTGTCGGGAAATTCTCGCCGAAGACCCGGCGAACCAAATGGCTCGTTGTCCCGACATTGTTACCCGAACCTACCGGAAGGTTAAGTCGTTACTGTTGGAAAACAGTTTCGAGCTGTCCCGGGGCAGATAATGGAACAAAGGGATAACGGCATCATATGCGAAACGGAGAGTGTTTGTCCTGTATGCCTTGCCAGACTGCCTGCAGTGCTTGAGGAGCATCGAGACAGTATTTTCATGCGAAAAACCTGCGCGCAACACGGTGATTTCAAGACCTTGCTCTGGCGGGGAGATCCGCCGTACAAGACTTGGTCCCGTCCCAAAATCGCCTTTCATGTTTCGGGCGCATGGAGTGAAATCAGCAATGGTTGCCCTTTTGATTGCGGTCTCTGCCCGGATAATCGGCAACAGACATGCACCGCCTTGATCGAGGTCACTTCACGATGCAACCTTAGATGCTCAGTTTGCTTTGCCGATTCAGGTACTAATAGCCGCAGCGATCCGGGCTTGTCAGAGATCAGAGCGCGGTATGAAACCATGATATCGAAAGGATATACGTGCAACATCCAGCTTTCCGGGGGCGAGCCCACCATCCGCGATGATCTGCCTGAAATTGTGGCTCTGGGCCGATCAATAGGATTCGAGTTCATCCAGCTCAACACAAACGGTCTGCGGCTTGCTTCGGACCGTAAGTATCTTGAACTTCTGAAAGAAGCCGGGCTCTCCTCGATATTTCTGCAATTCGACGGGACTGAGAACGGCATCTATCAAATTATTAGAGGCGGGGATTATCTAGCAAACAAAACGAGAGCGATTGCAAATTGTAGGCAACTGGACCTGGGAGTGGTGCTTGTGCCAACCCTGGTTCCACGTGTGAATCTTCATAACGTGGGAAAGATCATATTCTTTGCTCTACAGAACCTGCCAACGGTACGAGGAGTTCACTTTCAACCTGTTACCTACGCGGGAAGGCATCCGGGAGTACCGGCCGAAGAAGAAAGACTCACATTGCCCGACGTCATGCGCGCCATCGAGTTTCACAGTAAGGGCCTGATCAGGGTGGAAAATCTTCTGCCTCCGGGATGTGAGAATGCTCGCTGTTCGTTTCACGGTAATGTCGTCGTCATGCCCGACGGCGAAGTGAAGGCTCTTACCGTTCGCCGCGACAAAGAATGCTATTGCGGCCCCGAAAGGGCCGAAGTAGGTGCAGCAAGAACTCGAAAATGTGTGGCTGAACAGTGGTCTACGTGGAATGCCTCTCCTTACGTGCCCGCGCATGGCGAATTGTCGTTGGGACAATGGGACGTGCTCCTGCAGCGGGCTCGCACACACATGCTATCTATATCGGCGATGGCATTTCAGGATGCTTGGAACCTGGATTTGGAGCGACTGCGAGACTGCTGTATTCATGTGATGGCTCGGGACGGCAGGCTTGTGCCCTTCTGCGCTTACAATCTGACCAGCATCGAGGGGCGTTCGCTCTATAGAGAGAATTGACGAGATATGCAGAAAACCCAATTCGAAAGTTGGATATCGGAGAAAATCTCAGGACTTCGAGGTCAACTACTGACCCCTGAAGGGATTCGCCGATATCAATTACAAAAGCTCAGAACGGTGGTAGATTATGTTTTGGAAAAAAGTCCCTTTTATCGCGAGCGGCTTTCTGGGCTACCCAGTGACAGTTTGAGCGATCCCGAAGATCTTTCCTCATTTCCATTCACAACGATTCAGGACCTCCACAAGTATTGGACGCGGTTTCTTTGCGTGTCCCAAACTCAGGTTGAGCGAGTCGTTACAATAAGGCATCCGCAGGCACGAGATCAATTCAGACGATTCTTTTTCTCTGGAGCCGATCTGGAGCTCACTGTAGATTTCTTCTACCACGGCATGATGGCGATAGCGAAGCCCGGTCAAAGAGTTCTCATCCTATTAACAGGAGACAAGCCGGGAAGCGCTGGAGACTTGCTAACGAAGGCCCTTCGGCGTGCTGGTGTCCACGGAATTGTTGACGGAATAGTGATGTACCCTGAGGTGACCATCCGCGAAATTGTGCAGCAAAAAATCGACTGCCTAGTCGGCATCCCCACTCAGGTGCTAGCTTTAGCCAGGAGGGAAGATGTCGGCAAAATCCCAGCTGGTCAGATCAAGAGCATCCTGCTTGCCGGTGACTACGCATCGGCGGCGGTCGTCAACGAGCTTAAAAGGGTCTGGGGCGCTAAGGTCTTTACCGCATACACACCGACCGCGATGGGATACGCAGGCGGTGTCGAGTGTGAGGCCTTTTCCGGATATCATCTGTGCGAAGCGGACCACTATTATGAAATAGTTGACCCGATCTCTGGTATGACCAAAGCTCCCGGAGAGTCGGGAGAAATCGTGGTCACCACTTTGACTCGCACTGCTATGCCGCTCATCCGGTATCGGACCGGAGATATGTCTAGATTTCTTCCTGGCCCTTGCCGCTGCGGTACCGAGCTGAGACGGATGGACAGGGTAAGGGGACGAGCCCCTGACATGGTCAGACTTCTTTCCGGAGATTGGTTAGGTATCGAAGACATCGACGACGTTCTTTTCCCTCTGGGCGGCATTGTAAACTACTACGCGACGCTGACAAGGTACCACAAACTGGATCGACTTGAGGTTGTGATTTGTTCAGGCGCCAACGGTGCATGGCCGAGTTCCAGGAGGGTTTTCAATGCTCTCCAAGGGGTTCGTGCTGTGGACAACGCGGTCGAGAAAGGATGCTTGATACTAGAACCGATAAAATACACCGACGAAAATCGAGTTACGACATGTGCTGTGAAGAGGTGCATAGTGCTAAGGAGCGAAAAAGAGTGCGAGGATGTGCCAAGTCACAAGCGCCGTCTGTGATCTCAGGATCTTGACACAGTTATTTCACCAAATGGAACCAACTTCGGGGCAGAGTCGCCCGAAGAAATAGGGGTGAGCATTATGGGAGAATTGATTCAGGCCCACTCTGAACCCAGCCAATCATGCAACGAGTCCATATAGCCCTCTTGCTGCTGGCAGCCGGATAATCATCTAGAATGAAGCGGTGCAAGCCGGCGTTACGGTAGGGGCTTTTACTGAGTTCGGGCTGTGCGAACAATTTAGGGAATAACCGACAACTCAATGGATGCCGCAATTCTAGTGGACCATGCAGGTGTGGACAGAAGAGAAAACAGGATGGTACAGACCAATTAGAAGGGTACGGAAGGCATTGATCATGAAGGCTAAGCCGGAATTAGCTGCAAAGGAGTCAGCCAGGACAATGAAACTCGGAAATTCCCGAAAATGGGGTTCCGTAAGAGCATCTTGCAGAGACGTCAAGGTCATGGTCGAGGTCGCGAGTGATGGTCCGATTGGGGAGGACATCAAGATCCGCCTAACAAGACACTTGGAAGAGTCAGTCAGCATCGCCGTATCGGACTACAGTCCGGACTGGGTATTCTCCATAATCGCTTTCGACAACGGCAATCTCGTCGAGCTGTCTGTGGTCCTTCGGGAATTTTTCCGCTCAACTGCCCCGGGCACAGAAGTGGCAATGAGCGATTCGTCAGGTCAAACAGTCCTCCGTAAGGGCGGCTGGGTTTACGAATCATTGAGGTACCATGGACTGCATGGCGTCCCCAAACCGCGTTTGGGAGACTTCCTGAAGGCGCTTGCCGAGGGGTTTCTGAGTCAGCATCTCAATCTGTCACGGGAAGCGAAGAAACAGACTCAATGCAGTCGATGAAGTTGCCTGCTTAGCCCTGATCGCCTCCGGTTGATGGCAACTCCAACCCGAACCCTGGTCTCCGAAACCGTAACAGATCATCCAATTTTCTACCCTCGTGATCGGGACCTCACTGAACTGGCAGGTTGGGTAGAAAACGGAACAAGCTGATGGCAAGGTGGAAAACCTACTATACCTCTAACTTGACGAATAGTACATGAACTGGGGCAGGCCAAAGTCCATGGGAAACACATGTTCACACCTTCGGCTCTTCACTGAGCTGTACCTGGTGCTGGCTGGCCAATGAGTTCTCTTAGTGACTCACAGTGTCTTCATCGCAGCCGAATAGAAAGGCCACTCAGGTGTGAGCACTGGTGCATCCAAAAGGCGTTATCGTAATGGCGCTCTAATCATCATACTTTTTAGCGTATTCTGCGTCGTCGTAAAGCCCTTGCCCGTGTTGGTCCTTACCGTAATTCCGTATGATTTCTTGACCTACAGAGGATGCCACAAAATCGATGAACCTGCCTGCCGTGGCTGCCCCTGGAGTTGCTCCGTCGGATTGGCAAAGGGTGTGATACGTGTTTACGAGGAATTTGTCGCCACGGAAGAGTATCTTCAATCCGGGAAGGCCTTTGTGCTCGGCAACCCACGTACTACTGTCCGTCATGAAGTAGCCCTTTTCATCATTCGCTCTCTTCAGAGTAGCTGTCATAAAGTCTTTCGTGACCATATACCACTTGCCTGAAGGGGAAATGCTAGCTTCTCGCCAAACATCCATTTCTTTCTTATGAGTTCCCGAGTTGTCTCCACGAGAAAAGAATTTTGCCTGAGCAGAAGCTATCCTGGAATAGGCATCGGCAGCGGTTTTGGCGTCCGAGATTTGGGCCGGGTCATCCGGAGGGCCCACGATGAAAAATTCGTTCGATCCAATAAGCATTCTCTTCGTTGCCCATCCCTCTTCGACCGCCTTCTTTTCGGATATCGGTGCATACACCATGATCATGTCCACCTGCTTGTCCTTTAGCAGTTTGAGAGCCTCACCAGATCCTGCTTTACGCCAACACATGGTCGCTTTGGCGGTATTGTAAAACGCTTCCGCTAGGCTCTTTAGTAAGCCCAGTTCACCAGGGCTTCCTGTGGCGAGCGAGAACCGATTCGCTCCGGTTCCATAAATGCCATCACATTTTTCGTCTGCCTGAGCCATTACAATAAATCCATTGAGTACAAGCATCACAACAAGGAATATTCTTTGTAAGAGCATTTTGGTATGAAATCCTTTCAGTCACTCGCAGCTTCCACTCAGGAACCATTCTGCAGCGAACTCAAGTCATATCTCTGCCCCGCCCCAGATTATGTACCACTTGTTGAGTTAGAGGTATAGTACCTTGACCTTCTGGGAGAGGGAGAGGATCACCGGGCGTAGTACCGACGATCCGGTTTGTGAGTATGGCCTCGGAAGCCGGGGGACGATAGCTCAAACGATAACTCTGAAAATACAAATCCCTTGTGAATTTTCACTCCTAAATCACAAAAACACCCGCCACTCTACTCCTACCTCCTTCCAAAAGTCGCTCAGAATGCAAATGGTGAAGCGTAGAACGATATGAGGACGGGGAGCCATTAAAAGGTGCGCTGAAGACTTCTTCCTCGATCTTCTAGTCAGGAATGGCTACGGTCTCAAATATGTTACGTCTAACGCGAAGGTGTTGTAGCCGAACATTTTGCGCTAATCTCGTGCTCCAAAGAGCATGTGAGCAAAGGTACAGATATTGTTGGCGAAGTGTTCTGAAACTGTGGCGAGATTCTAATCAGATCGTCTACGCAGACATTAATATTTTCGCCATTGACTACAACCCATCAATTTTATTAAGCTGCCACAGCAGGGTGCGGCAATGATCTGTCGCTTTGTGAAAGCTCTATCAGGCTGGCCACTGTTGGCGGCGTTCGTGTGGGGCATGGTACTTTGTGGCATGCCGATGCAGGCATGGTGTCAGGTCCAAAGCTATGCACAGCAGCAGCTGGCGCCTGGTTATCAGCAGGCTCCGCCCCCACAGCCCATGCAACCGCCCGCTCCAGGACCTCCTGTTCAACAGCAGCAGATGCCTAGAGAATACGCGTTTCGGCCCGACCTGACTAACCCTCAGTACGGTGAGTGCCTTGAGCTGGAAAGCACTTGGCAGGCGAGATGGCACAGATACGCGTACGAGTATCAACGGGCCATGATGATGAATCCCAAGGACCCGATTTATCCGCAGATGACTTGGTACATGCACGGTCTCAAACAACAATTAGATCAGTCGTGGGCTACTTTCTGCAGCAAATGCATTTACTATCCGACCAGCGAATAGGCCGTTGTCACCATTTCCTTTTCTCATAAATCACAGTAATATCAATTAAATTCCCAAGCGCTCATTCTTCGTGTGGAGGTGTGCCCAGCAGTTTTCGCTGGTAGTCTTTGAAGGGCTCGGATACCTCTGCAAATTCCGAGCTGCCATGCCCTGTCTCCAGATTATTCACCACTTGTTAAGTTAGAGGTATAGTACGTTGACCTCGTCGGAGGAGGAAAGGTTCACCTGGCGCAGTACCGACGATCCAGGTTGCAAGCATGGCCCCAGGGCCTGGTGGCTGATAGTTCAACAATAACTCTGAAAATAAAAGGGTCTTCGCGTAAGTGCGTACCTCCCGGTCCTGTTTAGCTTCTTCAAGGGTTTTCAGAGAGCCCTGAGGAGAGTGATAATTGTCACTGAGATGTGCGATCAACTTACGGGCGAGGAGTCTTGCCGATAACCTGTTGTCGTCGCTTCCGTTAGGCACCAGCAAGGTGTCTGCGCTCATAGGGAGTTACAAGGAATGAACCGTTGGTCATCGTGAAGGCCGGCCCACAACAAGGCTCAACACTGCGATATTCCAAGGTCTTTGCCTAGCTAGATTCTAGGTACGGACTTCAGCGAAGATCCAGAAGATATCGTGCAGGAGTCCGTGCCTCTATCCCTTCAACAATTCATAAAGTCGTTCAGAAGTGATCTGGAGAAGCCCGAGAGACACTTAGAGAGGGCATTTGGAAGCCCGGGTTCCACGCAGTAGCTCACAGTACGGGCAACATCTGGCAGCTGCAGGTGTCAGAACACACATAGAGGTAGAGCAATGAAAACGTACCGATTTATTATTGCGTCACATCATGACGTTTCTGCTGAAACTCTTGAGGAGGCTATGGAGGCCTTCAATGAGATTAAGCACAAAGCGCTGTCGCTTAAGGTCGACATGGTAAGCCAGATAGAGGTCAAGGACGAAAAGGGAGAATACATACCAGTAGACTGTCCGCTGCGGGCCGGATATCAGTCCGCGAACAAGGAAGCGCAAATAGCTTTGTCAGCCTAAATACTGCGTAGGCGAGGTCAGACGAATCTATGATCAGCGATGCGTGACGCATTATATTTTGGCTCCGCTCATCATTGTGCTCGCGTATTGATTCATTCCCTGGGAATCTTCCGTGTGTGTCACTACCAGAGTGTAACCGGTTATCTCATCGATTTGCGCTAAATGCTCTGCGGATTGATTCCGGAGGGTTCTATTTACAACCCGATCTCAACGGAAGGTCAAAATGCCGATTTATGAATACCGGTGCGAGAGCTGCGGTAACGGATTTGAGAAATGGCAGAAAATCTCAGACCCGGAAGTTGACAAGTGCTCGACATGCGGAGGAAAAGCGCGGAGATTGATCTCGCAGTCTACGTTCGTGCTCAAGGGAACCGGGTGGTACGTTACGGATTACGGAGGAAAAGACGGTAGTTCCTCTGGAGAGACTCCGCCCACGAAAGAATGTTCCTCAGAGACCAAGACCTCGAACTCGGATGCCGGATAGAGGTCAAGGACGGAAAGGGAGAATACATTTGATTAGATCGCCTTCTTGTGAGCGCTTATGTATTCAGGTCTCCATGAGCACGAGATTTCGATCTGTCAACTCATAAGCGGGATCTCTCTGCTCTCTTTTTGGGTTCGGTCAAGCAATTTGGACGTCCTCCGTTATTGCTTTCTCATCTCCGCCGGAATCCCTCCGGCACGGCGTTCCGCTCTAAACTTAATCTCAGCCCAACAATTCTGCATTTCCGGTCTTATTGCCGCCTGTGTACAAACCCGAAGAGCTTCAGTACGATCTGTTGTTTCTTTCACCTCATCGATGTTTGAGACAAGTTCAAGGTCGCTGTTGGCTTGATTGACGTGGATCACTACGGACTCTGTATGGTGCAGGGCAATCAGCTTGTTATTTTTCCGGAGATCATGATTGATTGACACCACCGCATCGTGGTATGTTTAAATACCGCGTGAGATGGCTTTTGCGGAGCAGGACTTGCGTCTCGTTGTCCCCACAGATGGCCAATTGAGCACAGATGGGGATCGAGATGGACGGAGGGGGTAACCCAACACGCGAATCACCATACGCAGTGATGGCAGAAACCCGGATGGGCGGTATGATCCGGGCCTAATTTTGCCAAGTAGGATTGAGTGATGAAGGTTTTGTTAGTCAACCCCGGGTACCCAGAGACTTTTTGGTCTTTTGGCAGGGTCTTGCAAATGCTCGACAAGAAGGCTTTTATGCCGCCCCTGGGCCTACTCACCGTCGCCGCCCTTCTACCGCGGGACTGGGACATCAGACTTGTCGACCTCACCGTTCGGAACATAGCCGAAGAAGACTGGTCACAATGTGACGTCGTTATGGTCACAGGCATGGCCACTCAGTTTAGCGGCTTATTCCAAACCATTCGAGAAGGCAAGAAGCGTGGCAAAATAGTAGTGGTGGGCGGACCATTGACATTCCACTTCCCGCAAGACGTGTTGACAGAAGGGGCGGATATTGTGGTTAAAGGTGAAGCGGAAGTAGCTGTCCCACACCTCCTTGACGCTCTGGCACACGGAGAATCCGGGATCGTCATCGAGCAGAATAGCAGAGCCGATCTGCAGGAGTCGCCTCCGCCGAGGTACGACCTGGTGGACGCCGGATCTTACCTCAACATGAGTGTCCAGTTTTCACGGGGATGCCCGTTTCAATGTGAGTTCTGCGATGTAACGCTGATGCTTGGACGGAAGGTAAGAACCAAGTCGCCTGAGCAAATTCTTGGCGAACTTGAAAATGTCTACGACCTGGGTTGGCGCAGGGGCGTCTTTTTCGTAGACGACAACTTTGTGGGCAACGTCTCCAGGGCAAAAGATCTGTTGAAACAAATGGTCCCGTGGATGGAGGAGCGAGGTCATCCCTTTGATTTTTTTACTCAAGCTTCGGTGAACCTGGCTGGAGATTCCGAATTGCTCGAATTGATGGTGCGAGCAGGTTTTAACAAGGTTTTCCTGGGCATCGAGACCACGGATCGAGACACTCTTATCAGGGTGAAAAAGCATCAAAACGCGATGGTCGACCTTGACCGAGTTTGCGGCAGCATAAACCGTGCTGGTTTACAGATCATAGCTGGCTGTATAGTGGGATTCGACAAGGAGCCTCCAGGAGCTGATCAGCGTCTGATCGATTTTGCGATCCGGAACCAAATACCAGAAATGTTTGTAACCCTGCTCCAGGCAGGACCAAGAACTGACCTTTGGACACGGCTGGAAAGGGAGGGCCGCCTTCTTTTTGAAAACTACGACGACAACTTTGGCAATCAAACCGGTTTCATCAATTTTGTTCCCACGAGGCCAACCAGTGAGATCGTTCAAGAATTCATACGATTGTACGAGGTGCTATACGACCGAGAATTCTACCTGGAGCGCGCCTTTGAGCATACCCTGAGTATGAGTCCGGCCCCCTACAAGAAACCTTTTTCTTTTCCGCAGTGGTCAGAACTCCGTGCCGTTGAGATCGCGCTATTAAGACACGGAGTGATTTACCCATCCCGGTGGAAGTTTTGGAAGCTTTTGTTGAGTGCCCTGATAAGGTTTCCGGACAGGATTCATCATTTTCTGTCCTACTGTGTCATGGCGGAGCACTATTGCGAGTACCCAGCTGCCATACGGAAGCGCTTTCAGGCAGGGTTGGGCGAGGAGGAACGCACAGGCGGCTCGAAAACTTACGGGGAAGGTATCACCTCCCGGCAAAGGCTGCAAAAGGGGGCAGAAGCATAGTCCGGGTTGAAAACAATATTGGCTTAGAAATCGTCGTACGACGATGATGAGAATCGTTCTTCTTGGTCGTATTATCTGTATATAACTATTCATAAGTATCTAGTGTTGCGTTCCCCAAGTAAGAGTGCTATGGGTTCGGTCATGGAGGTGTTCCGTGGCCATGAAGTCGGTGAAATTCGAGTTGACTGCTGAACAGGAAACTACTCTGAAAATGTGGGTTGGGTCGCATCGGACTCAACAGAGGTATAGTCGACGTGCCCAGGTGATTCTGTTGTCTGCAGAGGGCCTGACGCTCGAAGAGATCAG
>DATJPW010000151.1:0-2502 GCA_035506215.1 Desulfomonilaceae bacterium | reverse complement strand
AGGCAATAACGTCTACATCTTTCCCGGAGTCGGTCTGGGGGCCATAGCATGCTGGGCCAAAACCTTGCCGGACGACATGTTCTTGGCTTCAGCCAAGGCGTTGGCAAGCGTGGTGACTGAGACCGATCTTAAGCAGGGAGGGGTGTATCCGCCGATAAGCAAGATCAGAGAAGCATCGGCTCGGATTGCAACCGCAGTTGTAAAAATGGCCTACGAACGTGGTCTTGCAAAGAGGCCTAAGCCCTATGACATCGAGCAATACGTGAGGTCACTCATGTATTACCCGGAATATGCAAGCTATGTTTGATCTCTGAACTGCGATGAAGCGACAGATGATTCGCTCAGAACGACAGATCGAAATTGGCGGCAAAGGTGCTTCATCGCAGATTCCGGACTTGTCATGACGGCGAAGCGATAATCATTCATTGTCATTGTGAGCCCAGTGAAAATCGGGGAAAGCAACCCCCGTAATTCCCGTGAAAAGGGGAATCCAGGGAGGGCGCATGGCCATGCGCCCCTACACAGGATTTGATCTCCTGCGCCTATCCCATAAATCACCCCTCGCAATGACCGGAAACCGATGACTGACCAGGAGGGAAGCATGACTGCGCCGAAAGAAAATTTGGCTGCGGGGAACAAACCGGCTTTCGAATACCAAGAAGTGTGCCGTTTGGGTCCGGACAGGACAAAGTACCGCCTGCTTACAAACGAGTACGTTTCGGTCATCAATATCGATGGGAACGAGGTGCTAAAGGTTGAGCCCGCGGGTCTAAGCTTTCTTGCCAATCAGGCGATGCGCGAAATCAGCTTTCTGCTCCGCCGTGAGCACCTGGAACAGGTGGCAGCGATACTCTCCGACCCAGAGGCATCTGCCAACGATAAATGTGTCGCCCTGGCGCTGATGCGTAACGCTGAGGTTTCTGCCAAGTTTGAGCTGCCGTTCTGCCAGGACACCGGTACAGCGACCATCGTCGGAAAGAAAGGTCAGCGGGTCTGGACAGGCGTTGACGACAAGGAGTGCCTCAGCAAAGGTGTATACAAAACATATACGGAAGAGAGCCTCCGCTATTCCCAGACTGTCGGGACTGATATGTACCAAGAGGTCAACTCCGGTTGCAATCTGCCGGCGCAAATTGACCTGTACGCAACGGATGGAATGGAATACAATTTCCTTTTCGTTGCAAAAGGAGGCGGGTCTGCCAACAAAACGGCGCTCTTCCAGGAGACCAAGGCCCTCCTGAATCCGGCGGCCCTGGAGAAATTCCTGGTAGAAAAGATGAAGACTCTTGGTACCGCAGCTTGCCCGCCGTACCATCTGGCCTTTGTCATTGGGGGCACCTCAGCCGAGGAGTGCCTCAAGACCGTGAAGCTTGCCACGACCAAGTACCTGGATGAACTCCCTACCCACGGAAATAAACTCGGGCAAGCCTTTCGCGATCTGGAACTCGAGAAAAAGGTCCTGGAGGCTGCCCAGAAGATTGGTTATGGGGCTCAGTTCGGGGGCAAGTATTTCGCACTGGATGTTCGAATCATACGCCTCCCACGCCACGGCGCTTCCTGTCCCGTCGGCATGGGTGTCTCTTGTGCGGCGGATCGGAACGCAAAAGCGAAGATCAATAAGGACGGCATCTGGATTGAAGAACTTGAGCGGGAGCCCGGCCGTCTAATCCCTGACACGTACCGCCGTAAGCAAGATTCGGATGTGGCGAAGATCAACCTGAACCGGCCGATGAAAGAGGTTGTGGCCGAACTTTCAAAGTTCCCGGTCGGCACCCAGTTGTCTTTAACCGGGACCATCATTGTAGCCCGTGACATAGCTCACGCCAAGTTCAAAGAACAACTGGACAAAGGATTGGGAATACCTCAATACCTGAAGGACCACCCTGTTTATTACGCAGGTCCTGCCAAGACCCCACCCGGCAAACCGTCAGGTTCTTTCGGGCCCACTACCGCCGGACGCATGGACTCCTACGTGGGCCTCTTACAGTCCCAGGGAGGCTCGCTGATCATGATTGCCAAGGGTAATCGAAGCCAACAAGTCACCGATGCGTGCAAGAACTACGGAGGATTCTATCTTGGCTCCATCGGCGGACCGGCCGCGCTTCTGGCTGAAGAGAACATCAAAAAGGTTGAGTGCATCGACTACCCGGAACTCGGCATGGAAGCGGTTTGGAGGATCGAAGTAGTAGACTTCCCCGCCTTCATCCTTGTAGATGACAAGGGAAACGATCTGTATAAGAACGTCGTGTGCTGAGATTGTAATTGCGAGAGTGAACCCGAAGCAATCTCCAACACCGGAAAAAATGAGATTGCTTCATCGCTCACTCCGCATAATGACAGGTCGCGAGAGCCTTTATTATTGGTCCACCGTAAACGGAGGGGCCTCAACTTTTGCTTTATATTGGGATTCAGCGGGACGTTCATGGACATGTGCACACTTTTTCTTGCTCAGATAAAAATAGCGTAGCACCAAGTCCCTTTTCATTAGTTGAATAGCCCGCG
>DATJPW010000150.1:0-4485 GCA_035506215.1 Desulfomonilaceae bacterium | reverse complement strand
ATTAGAGCCCAGGCTGCGCGGTATTCATTGAGCAAGCTAACCAAGTAATCTTCGCCCGGCTGACGTGCTTCCTGTGCCCACTTCCCTTCAGTACCCTCGACTCCCGCTAAAACAGTCGCTGGTTCCGCAGCGCAGAATTTTCGGGCAAGTTCCAGTGCCTCATCGAATGGCAAACGCAATGTTCCCTGGCGATCCGTGTAGGAAATCATAGAGTTCTCTCTCGCCACCACTTTAGCTCGCGTCTTGAGTCTATCTAGGGCTTCCGGTGAACACCTTAACGTTCCCCTGTAAAAACTCACTTCATCCCCAACACTCTCGTAAATCTCATACATCGCATGCGCAATTGGGGATTGTTCCTTGTATCCAAGGTGCAGGTTGTGGTTCTGAAGCCGCTGCTCACTCTCTTCTTCTTTCAAAAACGCTTTTCGCTCCTTCCATGAGACTATAAGCTGCCCTGACTCCACATAGTCAACAAGGCCTGGATTTGGCTCAACCCATTTCACCTTCCATTTGTTTTTGCGAATGTGCTCAAGGATGCGTACTCGCTGAAATGTTGCCCCGACAGCGCGCTTCTCACGTAGGGCATACTCTACACCCGGTTGAATCTCAGATTTCAGCATGAAGACCCTCCACGAAAGTCAGCCTCCCCGCGTGCTTCATAGCGTTGGGGCTCTGAAGGCTTATCTGCAATGCTGAGATATTGCAACAGAAGCGGTGAATCGTTGCCTTTTCAGACTTTTCCTCATTCCCTCGCTTCGCATCTCGTAGCGGGCAACGGCAACCTCGCTCTGGTGAAGCAAGCCCTTGGCCACCGCTCTAGCAGCTCCACCATGGTCTACGTCGGGACCACGGATGCCCAGGCCGCTGAAGCAGTCCAGTCTGCCCTGATGGGAGTTTTCAAGGTCTTTCGCGCGTGGCCTTTCGCTAAGCAATAAATGCAAGAACTTGGGATGGGTGGCTTAACCGAGTATCTGTGGAAACCGTTCACCGATTCTGTCCCAATGCATTAAAGGGCGAGGTGTGACGCGCCGGAAAGCCCTAAAACGTAGGAATAAATGATAAGGCGAACAGGAAGTAAACCGTTCTCTTTAAAAACTCCGTTCTGACTGAACTGGCTGAATCGGCAGCAGCTGCTGCCACGCGAAGGTTTGATTACCGAGATACTAAATTACAGTTCGGAAGCGCCATCTCGATTTATATCGAGGAGTGTCCGTATTCCACGATAAAAAGCCTCTTTGCGATACCTAAGCTCCCATTGATTCAGAACTTCCCTCAGATCTTTAGTAGCGCTTTTGATGGCAATCTTCGCCCTGGGATGTTTCTTGCGCAGGTTCTGGAGCTTGCGCATACATTTCTCTATGGAGGGCTCGACAGTCTTTCGCGATGTGTGGGCGTTGTCAATCCACCGAGGAGGGATGTTGCCTTTCAGCTTCAGAAATCCTTTCACGGCTGAACCCGAGCAGGAGTCAAACAGCTGGGCTTCTCGTGGCATGTTGGTCTCCTTACAATTGCTATTTGCAGTATATTCTTCAACCAGCCCCAGAGCGATTATAATTACGTCACGCCCTCCGTCGAATTGGGCTCAAATAGACTGAGGGGCAAGATTCATCGAGAACGACTGCCCCGTACAACACGGTGCAGGTGTACCATCGTCAATCCACCCATACCAAGGCTCGACGACTTGGCCTTGAGCTTCATCCTGCTGAAATCGTCAATTCGGCCTCAACAGTGTCCGGGTCGGGTTCGACATCCTCGCCCTCCTCTTGAACGGTTCCGGCATAGGCTGCCTTTCCTGTCGCTTGTTCGATGAGCACCAGGAGGCGTTTCTGCCGATCCTCCATGAAAGCGTCAAAATTATCAGCCCTCAAAAGCGAAGGATCAATCAAATGAGAGGTGAGAAAGGCATCTAGTCTCACAGGATCAATCGGTGGCGCTGTGTCAGTGCCCTTTTCCAATTTGGCAAGATACTCAGAGGGGGCAACGCCACCGATGATCCGGTTTGTCCGGTATGAAAGAGGTGTCTTGTTGATGATGGAATCAAAGACCTTCGGCTCGATTTTATGGCGCTTGCACCAATCTTGCGGAAAGATGTGGTGAATATCGACGTTTTCGTTAAAGAACACAATGTGGTCGAACTTCCGTCCAGAGCGAAAATCCTGAGCACCTTCCTTCATCAAGAGAGCATTAAGGCCTTTGTAGGCGGCAGATAGGCGCATACGCATGGTCTTCAATCTGTCGGCGCGGAATATGGTTTGACTGACCGTTGATGGTTCGTCACCACCCTTCAGCCAAGAGGGTACTTCCATGAAATCGCGTGCGATGCGGGTCTCGACTGCGGAACCATAAAGCTCACCAAATACGCCATTCCAATACCACCTGACCAGCTTGGCTCTGTTGGCGTCGTGCTCCCAAGAATCACCTGTATCGGCGAGTATAGCGGCCAACGGCACGATTTGTGATTGATAGGGGAGATCAAAAATACGATAAATGTACAGCGTGTGCAAGAACTTGGCTGCCTGCACGAAGCCGCGCTCCACTTGTACTTCATAGCGCGTGTAGGCTTCAAGAGGGAGATTCAGCAGCGCCTGACGGTTGCATGTAACAGCAGGCAATTCCTTGCCTTGCTTACCCGCGGCCTCAGCCAAACGTCGTCGATCACGCGTATGGAAAAGAGAAATTGCCTGAAGGAAATCCGTATTGGAAACATTTGCTATGATACCCGCATCTGTACCGGGAGGACCGAGGGTCGCCTTGAAACGTCGATGCCTCCCCTCCGTTCCGTCATCGCCGTACCAGTCTTTGCGCAATTCATGGCCCGAGGCAGCATACATCGCCGTGACTAGCTCAAACGCATCTAGCGCCTTACCACCGGTGTTTACCTTCTCGAAGACGATACATACGGCTTCCTTCGAGGTTGATCTATCCAAGGTGATAACCGGCACTCGATAGGATTTGAAATTCTCCAGAACCTGGTGCTTGAAGGTCCGAAATTCCTTGCGGACATTTTCATTTTTGTCACCCGGCCAATTTTGGTCGAAGCCGTCTTGCCACTCGTCCCAATCGAAGACTTGGGTAAGTGGGAACATGAGAGACGCGTATTCTTTCTCAGGCGATGACAAATCCAGAACAGTTTCGCGGCCGAAATCAGTTCGGACGATCCGATCCTCAGGTACGCCGATAATGGCTTCTTCCCGTTCCACCGAAGGATCAAGCGATTTTCGAATGTCGATATAGAACCAGCGCTTTACCTTCTTGTTCTTTGGGGTGACTGTCTCAACCACTTTCCTTCTAAGGATGACTTGATAAAGCGAAGTCATTCGCTGCTGACCGTCAAGCAGTAGAGACTGGGGCACCGTTTGTTTTGCTTCAGTCGGCGCGCCTTCAACGGGTCTGGGTTTGAAGTTTACCGGCCCACCCGTGTCAAGCGACATTAGAGCACCCACGGGAAAAGCTCGGGAGACTGAAGCGATTAAGCTCCTGATGCGCTCCTCATCCCAGACCCAACTCCGCTGGAAATCCGGCAATTGAAGGACCCCCAAATGGCAGTTGTCGAGAAGATTGTCCAAGTCAAACGGATTTGTCTGAAACGTTGATCCGGCCATACGATGGTCTCCTTGCCAAATCCGGGATCGATCCCAGAAAACACACACTTTCTAGCGCGCGAAGCGCGATACTGGGCATAGGCTGCGTTGACAGTGCCGTGGGTCACAGCGGATTCGTGAGAGGGTCGGGATGGGGTGCAAACGGCTTAATCCGTTCGACCTCACCCGCAGCGAATCCCTGCCAAGCAAATGTTGCGAGGTTGCGCTTCGTGTCGCAGTTGCGTCCCAGGGCCGGTTTGGTTCGCCTTGCTGCGCCGATCAGCGTTGGAACTGCGTTTTGTCCACGCCACAAAGTGCTGACAAGCATCGTCAATTGTCAGCGTTTCTATGCTTTGTAGTCGTAACCAAGGTCCATCAACTTTTGTTCACAAATCGTGATTTCCTCTGGGGAAAAAAGGGGACGCCATTTCGGGTGGAGAACATACGCCTCAACAGAAAGGTCCAACCTGCCGTGTTCCCAAAGCACCTCAAGCCCGTCCGCCATTGGAGTCTTAATGAGTTGGCGCGCCGCTTCCACGGCCCCGCGTTCGTTTACCATCTGTAAGAAACGAAGGGCATTATAGTCGCATTCATTTTTGGTTCTTTCATACAACTCCATCATCTCTACTTGGAACTCTTCACGGAGTATTTTAGGGTTCACGACTTTCCGTTTTCCCGATTCTTTTCGCATCTTCACAGATGTCCTCCTCGATGATGCACTGCGGTGTCACGTTGCTTGGTTTGGAGCGAACATGCAATCCCGATTGTTCGTATGCGGTCACGGGGCGTTCTTTCTGCGGGTTTCCTTGCGTGCCAGCCGGATCGCTTTCCACGCCGCTTTGTCGCCGTACATGGCTTTCAAGGCTCCGAGGGCGACGCGGAACGTGTCGAGGGTCACCCTAAT
>DATJPW010000149.1:0-4277 GCA_035506215.1 Desulfomonilaceae bacterium | reverse complement strand
AACCGAAGCGGCTCTTTGAGGAGCAATTCGAGGGAAATTGGATATGACGAAATGGAAATGCAGCACCTGTGGCTGGACTTATGATTCTGAACAGGGCGATCCGGAAAGTGAGATTGGTCCGGGAACAGCGTTCGAGGACCTGCCCCAGGCTTGGCGCTGCCCCATTTGTGCATCTGCGGATGACCTGTTCGAATTGGAAGGCATTGACGCGGGACCGGACTTTGCACCCGAGGCGAGTGACGAGGCGCATGAGTTGCCCCATATAGATGAAGGTCTTTTCAGAGAGCGCTTTGAGAACGTCTTTCGAGTGGCCCAGAAGCTCACGTCCTCGTTGAATATCAGCGAAGTACTGGAAATGATCAGGGACGAAGCGAGAGCCACCATCCCTCAATTGCAGGAGGTCTGCCTCCTTGTGACAGATCCTGAAGCTCAGTACTACACCCGCCCGCTTCATTGCGCCGTGGCAAAACAAAGGATCAATTGTCAGCTTTGTAAGAGGGGGCGGGGAACAGTGGATCGTGCCCTGGGACAAACCGCACCTGCAGTGTGTTTTCTCCCCGATGAAGAAGGCGGCCCTGTATCAACCGACGGCCTCCCTCCAGATAAGTTTTCGGAAATCGTGTTTCCTATTTATGAGGAAGACAAACCGCTGGCCGTTCTGGACGCAATCGCGCAGCCTGGTTACATCATGGGCAAGAAACATTTCATGCTGCTGAAGGATCTGGTTCAGCTCGCCAGCAACGTCGTCAAGAATGCCCGAAGCCACTGGAGAATGTCCCAGGAGAAGCTTACGGTGGACAGGATTCTGCACCATCTACGTCCATTTGTGCCTTCAACCGTCCAGAAGATTGTGGATAAAGATCCCGCGGCCCCTGACCTGGAAAAGAAGGACATCGACGTTACCGTGCTGTTCCTGGATGTTGCCGGGTATACCCGCATCAGCGAGAGTCAGAGCAGAGACAAGGTCACGTTCATCATCGAAAAATACTTCTCCGGTTTCCTGGATATCATCTATGTTCATGGAGGAGACATAAACGAGACAGCCGGGGACGGGCTTATGGTCATTTTTCAGGGCGAGCCGAAGGAAACCGCATTGAGCGCAGTGAAGGCAGCGCTGGAGATCCGGGCCAAGACGTTCGAAATCAATGAAGAGTTGAAGAATCGATTCGTGCCGTTGGAAATTAACATGGGCATCAACTCGGGCATGGCAGGGGTCGGAATGAGTCGATTCACCGGGACTTCAGGAACGAGGATGACATTCACTGCCAGCGGGCCCGTAACTAATCTGGCGGCTCGGATAGCCTCCGCTGCAAGGCATGGGGACATTCTCGTCGGTCCGGAGACCGCGCAAAGGGTGGCCGAAGATGTGACATTGTTTCCCAGAGGTTTGATGAATTTCAAAAATGTGAGCGAGCCGGTTCAGGTTTTCGGCGTCTTCCAGGCCGGCGAATCGCAGACACACCAACTTTAAATATTACCGGTTCTTGCTTCTTTGTGTTCCGGTTTTTCCCGAGATATACCAGTCTTCCAAGCTTGGCTCACGATATATGATCAGGATATCGTTCTGCTGAATGTTGAATTGCTGCAGGTTCTCTTCGATCTTTTTAAACAGTTTCAGTTTGAGCGATTCGTCTCTTCCGGGGAACACGTCTAATTCAATGAAGATGTAGTTTTGTGATTTCCCTGGAGGAATCAGCATGTTGGAATCGTTAAATTCAAAAATGCGATGAAGAAAGTTGTCGTGAGGTATTGATAGTGTTTCCTTAATGGAGTTTTGAATGCTCCTACAAATACCTGTTTTCTCTTCATCGGATCTGCCTTCATAAAGGTTTATCTGAACTACCGGCATGAATACCTCCTCAATCAGTTTGTAGGATGTGGTGAACGAAGTGAACCGCATCGTTCGAGATTAAAGAACCGCGACCGATGCGGTTCCCCCGCGTGCCGCGGAGTCACCGCATCCTACGGACTGGGAACGACACAGTAAGTCACGGCTACTTCTTACGTCGAAGAATACCTTGGACGTGGATACGACGAACGCTGAATTCAAATGAGGAGCATCACTTGTGTATCAGCACCGCGAGAGAAGACTCTCTCACCAGTCATTTCTTGGCACCTTTGAGAAACGTTTCAAACTCATTATTGAACCAGTCCGCATCTTCGTAAAACATGACATGCCCCCCTTTCTCAGAGGCGGCGAGAGTTCCCTTCGGTAGCTGCGATGAAATGTATTTCCCCATTTCAATGCCCTTCTTGAAGATGTTGGAGTCCGCAGCAAAGACGATAGTGGGGACCGTGATGGTTTTCAATACACCAGAATAGTCACGCATCAAGTAATCGCTGTAGATATCCTGCGCAACCGAAACAGGCGTCTTGAGATGCTCGGTCATCATCCATTCCATATCTTCTTTAGGGGCCTGAGCATTCTTAAACATATTGTTGATGAAGGCCGCTGCCGCCTCCCGCCTCTTTTCGTTGAGACCGATGAAGAATGCGTTCATGCGGTCGTAGTTGTAGTTCTTCAGTCCGTGGGCATTCCAGTCCGCAGGCGAAAACGGGAACGGCGTCATGTCCACGAGCCCAAGCGCGTTCACTTTGTCGGAACCAAATTGCTTCCAGTATTCCAATACCACCGGGCCGGCGAGAGACCAGCCCAGGAGGGTCACATCCTTGAGTTTCAAGGCATCAATGACCGCTCGAACATCTTTCGCGTACTGAGGAATGGTATGCCCGGACAGGATCTTGCTGCTGTTACCATGGGCCCGCAGATCCATGACGACAACTTGATGGTCCTTTGAGAGCTTCTCGACCTGCTTCTGCCAGAATTTTCCGCTCATGGTCCAGCCATGCACGAAAAGGATGGGACTTCCTTGCCCTTTGGACTCGTAATAGATGAATGCGCCATCAGGGGTTTCCACAGTTCCCGCCCATCCCAGCGCGGCGGCGCCGAGAACAAACCAGCACACTAAGAGAAGCGCCCGAAATCTCATGACAAACCTCCTCATTTTCTTGTGAACGATCAGACAGGCTTAACGTTTATTCCCCACAGGTAGACGAGAGATCTTATCGTTACGCCGCGTTTCCGGATGCGTCAAGAATTTCTGAACTGAAATTGCAGTGCATCCGCTCTTGTTCTTTTCCTCGTTCCCAGGCTCAAGCCTGGGAACGCATATCAAGAACCGCGACCGATGCGGTTCCGCGCATCCCGCCGAGTCACCACATCCTACGGCCCTGTCCAAATCGTAAAACGCGATGTGCGGTCAAGTGCTGGTAGGACAGGGAAAGGGCGGCAACCTCCACAACGTAAAGAATGAGCCCCACCGCCTGGATCACAAAATCGACAACCGATAACCGCCCCGGCAAATAGTCCGGACCGTACGAAAGAGCAAAGGGAAGTATGCCCACAACCAAGAAAAGGCGCCAGCCGTTCCCTTCAGTCGTTTTCCACGCCCAGGTGAGGTCGCGCTGCTCGTCAACGGCAGTGGCCGGAAGCAGAACCAAGAATCTCGCAACTACATATGCGCCTGGTACCAGAATGAAGTATAGGGCATATCCTCCCCAGGTCTGAGGTAACGATCCCAATGATCCCGTAAAGCCCACGGAGAAGATTATGACCAGCAATGTGATCAACGTCCAGCCACCATAGCCTAACAAACTCCAGCCAACGAAACTCGATTCGCGTTTTGACCACTTCCTCAGACCGTACTTGGGTACCGAGTCGTCCCCCAAGAGGATGAGACGGTGACACGTTACGGCAAACACAGTAATGACCATCCAGTAAAGGATCCGAGTGACAAACTCAGCAACAAAGCCCAGTTCTGCCAAGATGACGGAGTCCCCCATTCGTAGTGCGATCATGATCAGAGATATTGGGAGGAGCGCCCTGAGCATGGTTGCCCGCTTGCTCCAGGGAATGGCAAAGGAATTTCTAATGATTGAGATAACAGGGATGCGGGCCGGTTCTTGGTCAATCATGTGGTCACTCCCGCTTTTGCTCTGAAATTGTACCGCAATCCTGACATTTCAGTATGTAGGATGCAGTGAACGAAGTGAACCGCCTCGCTCGAAATCAAAGAATTGCAACCGATGCGGTTCCCCCGCGTCCCGCGGAGTCACCGCATCCTACGGCCCTTTGATCCGCGTATGCTGCTGACGCGAGTAACGCCACAGATAGACAGCAGCATGTTGAAGATTACTTGTGAAATACCAATTACTCAGGGCTGATGGAGGCCAAGACCACTATTGGTTTGTGTTTTGGAAGATGTCAAGGATTTCCG
>DATJPW010000148.1:0-10068 GCA_035506215.1 Desulfomonilaceae bacterium | reverse complement strand
TGGATCAGTGTGATGAAGCGTATTCTTGTAGTCGATGACGAATTGCATATCGGTGAGCTGTACAAAAGCGAACTGGAAGACGAAGGTTACAGCGTCACCATCGCTACCTCGGGTCAGGAAGCACTGGCCGCAGTCGAAACGAGTCCTCCGGACCTCATAGTTCTGGACATTCAGATGCCGGGAATGGATGGTATTGAAACTCTGGAGAAATTGGTCGGCAGCGACAAAGGTATTCCCATTATTCTGAATACGGCGTACAGTCACTATAAGGAAGATTTTACGACCTGGGGAGCGGATGCGTATGTGATCAAATCATCAGACACTTCAAAACTCAAGGCAGAGATCAAAAGGTTGTTGGGGCAATGAGTGTCCCTAATAATATGAAAGACACGCTGTGCATTCTTATGGCGGGGGGAAAAGGGGAGCGGTTATATCCACTGACCAAAGCCCGCGCCAAACCGTCGGTACGTTTCGGCGGGATTTACAAGATCATAGATTTTACGCTTTCCAACTGCCTCAATTCCGGCGTCCGGAATATCTATATTCTTACGCAGTACAGGTCGCTCTCGCTGGACAGACACGTTCGCCTCGGGTGGAGCATCTTTAGCCACGAACTCGGTGAGTTCATAGAATGCGTGCCTCCCCAGCAGCGTAATGTGGATCGATGGTACCGCGGGACTTCCGACAGCATATTCCAGAACATCTATTTGCTTCAGAGAGACAGGCCGGCACGCGTGCTCATCCTGTCCGGCGATCACGTTTATAAAATGAATTATAACGAGATGCTCGCTTTTCACATGGAAAAGGAAGCCGAATTGACTGTGGCAGGAGTGGAGGTGGATCGATCTCAAGCCAGCGCCTTCGGCATAATAGGGAGAGACAAGAACTCTCGTATAATCGATTGGGTGGAAAAACCCTCAGAGCCTCCTGCAGTTCCAGGTAAACCAGATAAGTCCTTGGTTTCTATGGGTGTTTATATTTTCAACACGGAAACTTTGGTTAAGAATGTCATAGCAGATGCCAAGGCTTCCTCATCCTCTCATGACTTCGGCAAGGATGTTGTCCCCAGGATGATTCGTTCTCATCGGGTTTTCGTGCACACATTTACCGAGGCCAATAATCCGGAAAGCCGCTACTGGCGGGACATCGGAACTCTGGATGCCTATTGGGAAGCCAATATGGACTTCTGTTCGGAACCCCCGCAGTGCAATCTCTATGATGCGAAATGGCCCATCCGAACGTACCAACAACAGGTGCCGCCTGCTCGGATAGTGGCTCAGGCCGGAAAAGACAACGGCGGACACGGGAAGGCCGCAGTAATAAACTCCATTCTGTCCGGGGGTTGCGTGGTGTCCGGCGGCCGAGTCGTCAGGTCGGTGCTTTCGTGCAATGTTGAAATCGGGACCGGCGCTGTTGTAGAGGATTCTGTTCTCCTTGACGGCGTCCGTGTCGGAAGTGACGCGCGTGTACGAAAGTCGATCATCGATCAGGAGGTTTTCGTGCCGAACGGGTTTTCGATCGGCCATGACCCGAAATCGGATAAGAAGCGCTTCACCATTTCTCCGGAAGGAGTGGTGGTAGTTCCCAGAGGCATCAGCCTTGAATAGCTCCTCTTGTTGTTGTGAAAGGCGGACTTTTTCCGCATCTATTCTGAATCTCACGAGGTACCGGCCGTATCATGTCTGAAGTAACGATTCGAGGCCGCAAGTTGGCCTATGACGCGCAACCCGAACGTTTCGACAAGTCGGCTCTCACGACTACATTTGTGCATGGCAGCGGAGGTGATCGAGAGGAGTGGCGCAGCCAGCTCGACAGTCTGTCGGACAGATTCAACGTGATAGCCCTGGAGTTGCCGGGGCATGGCGCATCGGAGCCGCCGGGTGAAACCACGGTCGCTGCCTACGCTGACTGGGTTGTAGATTTCGTTGAAGGCCTCGGCCTGAGTAAAGTGGTGGTAGTGGGATGCTCGTTGGGAAGCGCCATTGCGCAGTGGATTGCTCTATCTCCGAAGCCGTGGCTCGTCGGCATCGGCCTGGTGGGAGCAGGGGCGAGGTTGAAGGTCCATCCCGGTTTTCTGGAGGGGATGCTGCACTTTAATCCGGACACTCTGATGTCGTTTGCCGACTTTGCTGTCTCCAGGGAGGCAGAACCGTCCGTCAGGTCTGCCGTTAGAGATCGGTTCCTGAAAGGTCCCGTGGAGCTTATACATGGCGATTTGGTCGCGTGTAATGAGTTTGACATAATAGATAGGGTTGGCCGTATCTCATTACCCACGTGTATCGTGGTTGGAGAGGACGACAGACTCACTCCGGTCAAATACTCGCGATTTCTTCAGTCAGCCATTTCCGGATCGGAACTGACTGTGATTCCTGGGGCCGGGCATCTCGTAATGATGGAGAAGCCCAAGGAGTTCAACAGGTTCCTAGGTGATTTCCTGGAAAAGCTCGCGAGTTGAATACTCCCTGAGTTCCTGATGCGCTGAAACTTCACCGACTCTCACATGAACGGTCCGAGCGTCCGATAGCTTCAAGATCGATCCGCAATCTCCAGCCAAGGAACAAGGACTACTTCAAGTCGCCCTTCTCTTTGGGAACATCGGATTCCTGGGTGGTGTGGGCATTCGTTTGAGAAGGCTCGGAAGGCGGAGACGATCCTGTAATATGGGGCGGGGGAGTCTGAGGGGTCTCCTCCCCCTCCATTGCCTTTTTGAAAGTCCTGATTCCGTGCCCTAGGCCGCTCATGATTTCTGGAATTCTCTTGGCCCCGAAGATCAGGACCACGATCAATAATATCAGTATTAGCTCAGATGGGCCCGGTATCATGATAATTCTCCTGTCCATCCTGTGTCGGGTCGCTTGGACCCAAGTTAGTGAGCGGATCACAGCCCCACTTATCCGGAACGCTCCGGTGAGCAGATGCTCCCATGGGCACTCCGGTCACTGGTCGAGCTTGCTCCTTATTCTTATGATAGCAACGGTTAGCCAATCTCACCAGTCATTTACACGCGAGGAGTGATCTCTCAGCCACGTGACCTCCGGCAGGGCTTGGGTTAACACGTTTTCTGATAACTGATGCACTGCCTGCCGGACGACCGATTTTTCAATATCAACGATTATGGTATAAAGGGCGTCGGGCAGGTTGGACCGAAATCGATGAGGCGGCGATAGAAGCAGAAACCCTATGGAACACACGATATTCTTTACGGGACTATTTGTGGGTCTTTTCATGTGTGCGCCTGTTGGCCCCATCGGCCTTCTATGTGTCAACCGGACATTGACTCAAGGCCGTGCCAGAGGTCTGGCATCCGTTCTCGGGGCTTCTACGGCGGATGCTGTCTATTGCATTATCGCAGGTTTCGGCATCACTTTGATTTCGAACTTCATTGAACAGAAGCAACTTTGGCTGGAGCTGGTCGGCGGACTGATCCTGGTTCTTTTGGGAGTAAAGGTTTTCTTCTCCCATCCGGCGATACAAGCCCCTGAAAACAAACGAACCAGCTTGATGGGTCATTATACGTCAGCGTTTGCTCTAATGTTGGCCAATCCGTTCCCTATCCTCGTGCTAACGGCAGCGTTCACCGCGCTGGGGGTAACTCGTTGGCAAGGGAACTTTGCGGCTACCGTCATATTGGTTGGAGGCGTCTTCGTGGGCTCGGCAACGTGGGCGCCCATTCTCGTCGGAATTGCCAATCTGTTTAAGCCACAGCTCGATTCGCACCAGCTACGTGTCATCAGTAAGTTTGCCGGCGCCCTCATTGCGTTGTTCGGGGCAACTCTCGGCCTTGCCACACTGGTCGGATGACAAAACCTGAACTATTGAGTCAAGCTGGAGACCGTATGCGGAGCCTATTTTCCGCACTGCATCAGGGAGCGCGGCGCAACATGGTTGTCAGAAGCTGGACGATTGTGAGAGGAACGGCTGTCCGATGGGCACGAGGGTCTCTTGCCGAACCCTTTCCAAAAATCTTCTACTATTTGCATGCCTTTTGTATGCCAGGGCATCAAAGGGTTTGACAACTCCCTGGGGCCAACGTTGGAAAGAGAACAATACAATAGATTATTATGGACTTAGCCAGCATTCTTGATCGAATAAGAATTGAGGTCCCGGTTGATTTTGAACGGCCGTTGAGCACGCAGATTGGTGGGTTACTGTCCACGATTCGTGATGCCTCCTTTAGTCCCCCTGTTGCCAACATTGTATTGATTGCACTTGCTGTTTCCATTGCAATTGCCGCAATAGGTGCGAGATGGATTGCAGGGCACCCGGATCAATTTCGCCTCTTTATCCGCAGACAGCGTGAAAGAATACGGCCGGCCAAAATAGGGGACCCGAAAAGCTGCGCGCCCCTGGGTGATGTATGCTCTCAGCTTTCTCCGGCCAGGATGTCTCGGCAGTTTGTGCCTGGACCCGGTGGTTTGAGTGAGTCTGAAGTTAAGGAGCGCATTGCCGGCGGGCAGGCCAACATAACGAAGCGGCAGACGAGCCGGAGTGTCGCACAGATACTCAAAGCAAATATTTTTACGAGATTCAATGCCCTACTGGGCGCCTTGTGGGTGATTATTCTCATGGTGGGTCCTCTCCAAGACGCCCTTTTTGGCATCGTTCTGGTCATTAATACAGCAATCGGAATCATACAGGAGATGCGTGCTAAATGGACATTGGATCGGCTTGTGCTCATTACAGCCCCCAGGGCGCGAGTGGTCCGGTCTGACCAGGTGCGTGAAGTGACCTTAGATCAGATCGTCGTTGACGACACGATTGAGCTGCGCTCCGGCGATCAGGTTCCTGTGGACGGACTCATACTGCAATCTAACAATGCAGAGGTAGACGAATCCCTCCTCACCGGCGAGTCGGATCCGGTGGCAAAGGCGGCTGGTGACGCGGTGTATTCATCTAGTTTCCTCATCGCCGGCACTTGCCGTATCCAGGCCGTCTGCGTGGGTGAGCGAGCCTATGCTCGCAGGCTGGCTAATGCTGCTCGTCGCTTTGAGCTTTCCCACTCTGAATTGCGTGAAGGAATTAACCGCATCCTCCGCTACATCACATGGTTTCTTGTCCCCACCGCCTTGTTGCTGTTTATCACTCAGATCCTCAACTCCCAGAGCGGCTGGGCCGACGCTGTTGTCGGCTCGGTAGCCGGCGTCGTGGGCATGGTGCCCGAGGGATTGGTCCTCCTGACGAGCGTGGTGATGGCCGTGGCAGTCGTTCGGCTTGCTCGACGCGATGCCCTCGTACAAGAGCTTGCGGCGGTTGAACTGCTTGCTCGCGTCGATGTGCTTTGCATTGATAAGACCGGAACGCTTACTGAAGGGAAAATGATACTGGAACAAATTATCCCTGTACAAGATATCCCATGTACAGCTTCCGTTGAGCTGCCGTGTGACCCAAAGGATGCACTTGGCGCTCTTGCCGGAGCGGAATCAAATCCTAATGCCAGCCTTAAGGCCATCGCGGCCGCTTATCGTGTACCCCGCGAAGACTCATGGAGTGTAAAAAGTGTTGTTCCATTTTCATCGGCCCGCCAATGGAGCGCTATCACCTTCAACGGCTCAGGCACTTGGGTGCTTGGTGCGCCCGGGATCGTACTTGACCGGCTTGATTCCGAATCGCCTCTGTGGGCTGAGATAAGCGAGCACACGAGAAATGGAAAGCGCGTCCTTGCGTTAGCCTACACTGGAGACAGGCTTCCTCAGTTCCGCGGAGGCCAATCTATTTCGTTGCCATCGTTAATGCCGGCCGCGCTGGTCATACTGGGTGAACATTTGCGCGAGAATGTTGAACAGACACTAGGCTACTTTAGAGATCAGGGTGTGGCGGTGAAAGTGATTTCCGGCGACAATCCGCATACAGTGGCTGCAATCGCCGCCAAGGCAGGAGTTGCCGGTTCTGACTTCCCTCAAGACGGGCGGAGCCTTCCGTCAGATCCGGACACTCTGGGTATTGTACTGGAACAATGTAACGTGTTTGGGAGAGTGACGCCCGACCAGAAAAGGCTCATGGTGAAAGCTTTGCAGGGACGTGGCCACGTAGTTGCTATGCTTGGCGACGGCGTCAACGACGTATTGGCTATCAAAGACGCTGACTTCGGCATTGCCATGGGTTCCGGCGCTGATGCCAGCCGTGCTATTGCTCAACTCATTCTTCTCTCCAATGATTTTGCGGTGCTTCCGAGTGTGATTGCAGAGGGTCGTCGAATCATCGCCAATATCGAGCGAACAGCGAACTTGTTTCTGACCAAGACAGCATATGTGTTTGCGCTGGCTCTTGCGGTTGGGGTAGCTCAGGTCCCGTTTCCATTCTTGCCCCGCCATCTGACGGTCGTGGGCTTTCTTACTATCGGCACGCCGGCGTTGTTCTTGTCATTCTTGCCCAATAACACTCGTGCTCGCGGTGGTTTCGTCTCCCGTGTGCTTCACAGGGCCATTCCTGCCGGGCTGTTTGCCGCGGCCGCCACACTAGTGGCCTATGCCCTCACGCGCCAAATTGAGCCCATGGACGTCTGTCTCGCTCGTACGGCAGCTACTCTTACGCTCGTTGGCTGTGGGTTCTCGGTCCTCATACTGCTCGCGCGGCCCGTCATGCCTTGGCAAAGGCTTTTCATAGGTGCGTTGATTGTTGCGCTTGGCGTTATCATTGCTAATCCCTGGCTCCGCACTTTTTTCGCGTTAGCAGTACCGCCGCCGTATATCTGGGCCCTCATCGCAACCCTGGTCACAGCCTACTTCCTGGTGCTCAAGGCTACTTGGCGATGAACGCACAGCGGTAAGTTTGCATACCCGACGTGAGTTCCCTTGGGGGTTGCGGTCACGGACCAAGGTGGTGCTCAGGAAGAGAAAAGACTATCGACCCTGGTCTTTTGAAGTCGGCGCTGTGGAGTGATCGGCTGCCGCAGGCTTAACAACAGGCGTCGATCCGTCGGTGGTTTTGAGTGGGCCCTCGGGTGAAGCAGCTGAGCGTTCCACAGCAGGTGTGCCGGCAATATGAGTCTGAAGCCTAAAGCCTACCGCTCGGGCTAACACTTGCGCGGCTACCTCATGTCCGAACATGGTGTAATGATCACCAAAGACGTATTTGCCTGTCTCTCTCTGTGCGGCTATAAGCGGCTCCAACAGAGAGATGAGGATGATGTCATTTTCTTCACAAAATGAGGTCACTCGCCTTAAGGATTTGTTCATATCCCAGGTCATCTCTTTATGGAACGGGCCCATCGCCTTCAGGCGCGCGATCGTCCCTTCCGGATCAATCGCATATTTCACCTCCAGGTCAGATCCCAAATATACCAACAGGAAGATTGCTCTGCGAGAGCGGCAAAAATCGTTCGCCGCTCGAATAGTCTCAAGCGTTCGATTCCATGCCGCTTCGATTCTGGGGTTACTCGAGTCAGCCCATTGGAGGAGGTCGGGAGACACCCCAATTCTGTTCCTTTGGATGTCTTCTATGCGGCGCACGGCAAAGGCAAGAGCAATATAGCCGTGGCTCACCAAGCGGCGCACGGGAGGGGTGATTCCTCCCGCGGCCAGCACGAGTTCCTGCTTCAACTGCGGATCATCACGGCAAAAGTCGTTGCTACAGAGTCCGATGGCTACCACGTCCGGATCATATAGAATTGCGCGCTCCTGCAAGACATTGAAGTGCTCCAATTGGCCTGTGCCGGAACTGCCCAGAGCGATCACCTCAATTTTTGGACGTGTCTCCGAACCACCCGGTACGTTGTTCAAATCCGCCTGCATGAGCTTATGGAAAGTCCGTGCAAGAGGCACCTGGACGGCTTCCACAAAAGAATCGCCGACAATCACAACCCTGTACACTCCTTGGGGTCGGCTGGGATCGTAGTCATGGTCAAAGTAGCCATCAGAATTCCAGTGGAACCTGTTTACATAGCTGGAATTTGAATTGGGATCGTAACCGTAGTATGTGAACTCCCGGCCGGGAACGTGCCAGAACTTGAAGCGAGAAGGCTTTCCAGGCACTGCATTTGCCGAATTGCGTATCTTTTGATCGGAATTGTCAAACACTACAGGGTTTGAAGCTGTCATGGAGCTACCTGACGGCGTAAAACTCTTGGACAAGTCCATAATCTGATTGTATTCGCACGGAAAAACAAAAGGAAAAAGGGTCTCTAATGCCAACACCGCGACTATGCAACTGATCAGACACAGTGAAGACAGCCTCGCCCAGGGCAGCCCGGACTTCAGAAGACTCCGTTTCGTCGGAACAGCCAGAATTGCCAAGTTGGCCAACGCCAGGATGAAAAGTATCAGTCGCCCGTTATAGATGTTGTTGTAAAGGATCAAGAAAAGGGAGGCGGTTAGTATTAAGGGTAATAATAGGAACGTGACTCTGGTCATTTCTATGCTCCCAAGGACCGCAAAGGGCACGCCAACATAACCTATGGTTTCACAACACTGCAGTTTGTGCGAGGCGATGGGCAAGCCAATGCTCAATAATCTGCATAGTTGTCAAGTGAAAAGGAAATTATTATTATAATATCAAAACATTACTCTAAATTCTAGCACTAACTTGAGTAGACCCTCGGCTGTCCGTGGATAGGCTGCCGCGGGGAACGGGATTCTTGACCGGAAGGTGTGTGGACCTCTATTATGCACAATCATAGTGGCGATCGCCGGTCGATGGAGGTTCACGGAGCCGAGGCCGAGGACATTGGAGGTCTGAGGGGCCGACAGATGACGCGGTAGTAGGACGAAGAGCTTCAAGACAGCAGCAAAGCCAGCTTATTCAGGTTTTTGAGCAATTTTCAGCATGTCCATGACCCGGAATGGCACCATTCATCTGCTTTATGTGCTGATTGCAGCCACAGGTGTGTATGTTTTTGCACACTGGCCGGCCTTGACGAATCCGTACGTCGTCAACGACGATGTGCGTCAGCAAATTTTCTGGATGCAACAATGGCTTGATCCGGAACTGTACCAAAACGATCTCTTGACCGAATATGCGAAGAATTATGTTCCCTGGGGGGTTCAGGCAATTTATGCGGTCGCTGCTCCTTTTATCAATCCCGTCCAATTTACGAAGGTCCTTGCGGGACTTCTTTTTGTAATTACGGCCGGATTTTTCTTTGGGCTTGGCCGTCAGTTCGGAGATGATCTTGCGGCCATATTCATCAGTTGCACCTTCTGCTTCATGGGCGGCTTCATGGACAAGATTTCCGGAGGGCTGTCCCAGAGCTTCGGATTTCCTCTTCTTGTGGCGTTCCTTTTTTTTCTGGCGCGGAACAATCTCATCGGCGCGGGAGCCCTCCTATTCCTTGAGTCGGTCCTGAATCCTTACATCTTTCTGCTCTGCCTGGTCACTTACAGCATATTTCTTACCTACAATGCGGGCAAGGTTGTTTTGAATTGGTATCGAGTGCGTGATGTCTCTCCCGACCGCGCTCCATGCAACCACGCGTTGAGATCAGACCCATCTCACCTCCCCCTGTCCCCCTACAGTGGGACCCGCGTCTCGTCGGTCCAGAAAAATGACCGGCAAGATGCCGGTCCTACCAATTCCCTCTCCAGGCTCCTGCACGAATTTAAAGCGACCTTCATGAAACCGATACCTACCTTGATCAGCATACTGTTTGTAGCAGTCGGTTGCTCGCTGGTTTTGCTGAAGTATACCTATTTCAGCCCCGCGGAGTTCGGACCGCTGGTGTCATGGGACGACATGGTCGGCAAGATCGAATATACAGACGCGGGACGTTACGAGATTATGCCCATTGCGAGCCTATTCTATGAGCTGATACGTCCGTGGATTTTCAATTTGCCGTTCATAACCTGGAGCCCTTCTCCGGCATGGATTGCTGCGTTGCGGGGACCTATTCCTGGCTGGATCGTGGCCTGCATTGGGCTGGCAATCATCGCTTACGCCTTGATACGCGGCAAGTGGGATGATCTCGATCTGTCAGGGTTTCGCATTTTCGGATATCTCTTTGTGGCTTCTTTGCTTACTTATCTGGCAGCGTACGCGGTCATCTTCAAGTTATTCGTGCCGAGGCGCTATGTCGAGCTGTCTCTCAACGTCTTTTATTGCGTGGGAGTCGGACTTTGTATCAGGGCAGCCCTGGTG
>DATJPW010000147.1:0-3300 GCA_035506215.1 Desulfomonilaceae bacterium | reverse complement strand
TTAATTTCACGCAACCTATTGATATCATTAGGCGCACCTTCCGCCTGTCACGCCGGAGGTCGCGAGTTCGAGTCTCGTCGCTCCCGCCACTTAACCGCCTAAAATCACAAGGAAGCCTGGACAAGCAGGGCTTCCTTTTTTTCGATTACCTCCGCCGTCAGGGCCCCCAAAGGGCCCCCTTGCTTGGCGAAACCCCTTCGCCAGGTTTCATTTTTGGACCTATATCTGTGGCGGCCTGCATCTCGGACTCCTGGGCCGAAATTCTGATCAGCGTATGCGAAGCTTCCCCGCTAAAGACCGCTGACACTTGAGGAGCATGCCATGGCCGCAACTGATTGATCACATGCGTGTGCCCTTCAAAGACGTTCCGAGAATTTCCCTCCGGAAGACCAAGATCACTCAGTTATCCCCCCGGCTACATAAACCATTTATTCACAGCTGTTTATAAAACAGCGCCGTCCAGGTCTTTGTTAGAAAATCAGTACAATAAGATTAGCGAGTTAAGCAACAAATTGAAATAATAGGTACTTACTAACTGTTCCGTTCCAGGGCATTTCGTGCAAATTCGAGAGATCTTCATAAAGTGGCATTTTTATCCACAGGCTTCCCTGCAAGTTATCCACAAGTTTTGTGGATTCTCTTACTACGTGGTGCCCGGACCTAGGTCAATCCTCTACCTCTTCTCAGGAAGAAAACATACTATACCCCTCACTTGGCAAGTGTTGTACATTTCCTGAGGCAGCTCTCTAAAATTAAAAGTCACCATTCTTGAACTAGCATTTGTCCAGACGATCTATCGCCTGTTGGAATGCGGGTACATTGCAATATCGGTAAATAGACTTGACCAGCCAAGGGAAAACCGGGTCAGTGCCGATGCTCGAGCGTCTCCAAGTCGCAGATAGATCCCATGCCTACTTTCCGTCTTGCGGCTGCCGGGTTATTGGTGACCTCCCCATACCATCAAATCTTCACAATACATTATCCATGCGACGCTTCGCCTTCGGGCAAGGGCGGAAATTCCATAAACACGGGAAACTCTGCTGCAAAATCAGGATGTTCGGCAAGCTCAACTACTCGAACCGTGTCGACTAAACGAGTAGCCTCGTTTCTGACCGCCCCATTAAGCAATGCGGCAACCGCTCCGATACCGGCCGCGTTGTCGATTGATTCTACATAGGGGCCGATAGCGGATTTGGGCAACATTCCTATAGCCACAGCGTTTTTCCAGTTGAAGCGAGCCCCAAACGCTCCAGTGAGTACGAGGCGGTCTACCTTGTCCACACCCGCAGTCGACATGAGCAACTTTATACCCACAGCCAGAGCAGCCTTCGCGACCTGGATTTCTCGCACGTCCTTCAGAGTCAATTGAATGCTCGAGCCTGTGGCTGACAAGTCCTGAGGCACCAAGGTGAAGCTTCTTCCAATACCCCGAGAATCAACTACGACTCCAGGCAATGCTTCCTGAAGTCGACCACTAGGCACAATTAACCCTGAACGCCGCATTTCCGCGACTGCGTCAATAATCCCGGAGCCGCACACACCGCGCGGTAGCCCATCCACTTCTTTGCCAAAGAAGTCATAACTTACGCTGTAATCGATAGGACTTACGTTGATAGTATGAATTGCCCCACGGACCGCTCTCATTCCACAACTGACGTGAGAACCCTCCAGCGCGGGTCCGGTAGCGCAGCTTGTGGCCCAGAGATCGTTTCCTTTGCAAAGAACAATTTCACCATTGGTTCCGATATCAACGAGTAGTGTAACTCCGGCTTTCAGATCCGGCCTATCTCCGAGGATCGCCGCAACAGTGTCGCCGCCTACAAACGCTGAGATCGCAGGGAAAACATGCACATTGGCAAACCGGTTCAGATCCAGTCCCAGATCTGACGCCCGCCAGTCGGACGCGGAGCGGGTCACCGGCCTGTACGGGGCCACTCCGAGGGTCCGAGGATTGAACCCGCAGAAAAGGTGCTGCATCGTGGAGTTTCCCACAACGACCACCTCGTCCACATCGGAAGTGCTGGCGTCACACTTTTGCAGGCATGAATAGAGGAGAGTATTAACTTCGCTTGTTACCAAGCTCTTCAGGCGTCTAACACCGCCCTCTTCACGAGTGGCAAAGGTGATCCGAGTTATTACATCCTCACCATGCAGTCTCTGAGGATTAGCAGAGGCGGAGGCGCTAATGATTTGCCCGCTGCTCAGATCGCAGAGATACCCCGCCACCGTGGTGGTTCCGATGTCAACGGCAAAGCCGAGGCTGCGTGTTTGAACTCCTCGCAAGACAGCTGTCAGGGCCTTCTTTCGGTGCACCACGACCGTGAGCGGTTCGGTTTCCGACCAATCGCCGGCTAGCTCGCCAAGTACGCTCGGTTCCAGGAAGTCTTTCTTGCAAAGATCCGGTACAGCAGCCCGAACAATCGATACAAGATCCCGGTGATCGCAAGAGGCCGCCGCAGCTGTGTTGAGCACTCGACGCCCGACCATCGGATTTACCTCAAAGGTCCTGGGTATGTCGAGCTTGCCGATCACATCTTTGGTCTCGACGGAATCGTTAGGCACGACAACCCGGACCCTCCCCGTAGCAGAAACCTGGCAGGCAAGTCGGATTCCTGACGAAAGATCTGCATCCGACAAGGCATTACGTTCTGCATCGGTCACCGGAGAGAGATTGGCGGATGGCTCAACCACCACCCGGCACTTGCCACAAATTCCTTTGCCGCCGCAGTCCGAGCGAACGAGAATCCCTCGGGACGATACAAGGCTCATGATATTGGCCGCAGACGAATCATCTGGTTCTACATAGAAAGTTTGTTGGTCTTTTATCAACGGGAAGGTCCGTCAAGGAGAAGAAGGTCTTTCAGTTTAGGCAGATTCCCCTCCGTATCGTAGGGCAGATCAAACAAATCATCCTTGCCATGTTTGAATGACTCAAGGAGCACCTCTGAAACGGCAATCCATTCGAGGTTCTTCGTATCCGAAATCCATGCAACCCTGACCCGGTCCGGGGTCCAGATACCAATCGTTTTGAATGCTGCATCGAGAGCTTCCCTGTCAGTCTTAAAAGCCAGTGGCATGCGCCCCTTTTCGGGAGCCACAGCGGTAAGGCAATTAGTCATTGTTGCATAAAAATCGGTTTTCTCGACAGCTCTGGTAGTGGTGTAGTCGGCAAGTCCTATGCCGGTTGCATTACCATCGGTAGCTTCAGAAAGGTCTCTAACTACGATGCGAGTTATGCGAGGAGTCTCACATTCTTCTTCGTAAATATTCATGATCCTGCCAACCACTTTGGTGTCCATC
>DATJPW010000146.1:0-4092 GCA_035506215.1 Desulfomonilaceae bacterium | reverse complement strand
ATCGTCGTCATGATGATCCTCTTTCTAGGACTCGTGCTGCTTACGGGAATCACCTACAATAAAGTTCCCACCGGTTTCCTCCCGTTGGAAGATGACGGACTGGTACTGATCAATGTCCAGATGCCGGATGGAGCGACCTTGGACCGAACGAACACCACTGTGGAAAAGGTAGGAAAAATCCTCGACGAAACGGATGGGGTGCTTTCCTGGGGCGCTTTGGTGGGCTATTCGATGATTGACATCGCACGATCCAATTTGGCTACGATTTTTGTTCCGCTGAAACCATGGGAAGAAAGGCTGGCAAAAGGCCGGAGCAGAGAAGCAATCATGAAGGAGCTTTCGGCCAAATTCCAGCGAATATATGACGGGATTGTGTTTACCTATACCTTGCCGCCTGTCCTGGGATTGGGCACGGGCGGAGGGTTCGAAATGCAACTGCTCGACAAAGGAGATCTGGGCTTTCAGGAACTGGAACAAACGGGCACGGAATTGGCCTCGGCTGCGAACCAGCAGCCGGACCTGAAATCCGTCCTGGCGACTTTTCGATCTACATATCCGAATATCTACATAGATATTGATCGTACCAAGGCTGTAGCGCTCAAGGTCCCCCTACAGAGCGTGTTCGGCACGTTGCAAACATATCTCGGATCCACATACGTGAATGATTTCAATAAATTCAGCAGGACCTGGCAAGTGAGAGTCCAGGGGGACAGCATGTTCCGTCGGAACCCCGAGGATATATCTCAGCTCTTCGTGAGAAATAAAGACGGCAAGATGATTCCTTTTGGCACTTTGATCAGCGCTCGCTACGAAGTGGGTCCGATGCGTGTGGACAGGTACAATCTTTTCCCCACCGCGAAAATCTTGGGTGAAAATGCCCCTGGATACAGTTCCGGCCAGGCCCTACAAACAATGGAAACGCTGGCTGAAAAGTCCCTGCCGCCTGGCATGGCATTCGAATGGACGAACATGGCTTATCAGGAGAAAAAGGCGGCTGGAAAAGCGACCATAACATTTGTTGCAGCAATTCTAGTCGTTATCCTGATCCTTGCGGGGCTGTACGAAAGCTGGGCCGATCCCATTTCCGTGGTTCTGGTTGTACCCCTGGCGGTGCTGGGAGCTGCCGCCGGCCTCCTGATAGGGCATATGGATAACAACGTATATACGCAGGTGGGGCTTGTGCTCCTAGTAGGCTTATCAGCGAAAAACGCCATTCTTATCGTGGAGTTCGCGCGTGAAGCCCGCGCCAAGGGACAAGGAGTACTCGAAGCCGCTATTGAGGCTTCAAAGCTGCGCTTCCGACCTATCCTCATGACTTCGCTTGCCTTCATCTTAGGTGTCCTTCCTCTAGTAACGGCATCCGGGGCCGGGGCCGTTAGTCGCCAGTCGGTAGGAACCGCTGTTTTCGCTGGGATGATCGGTGTGACCACCTTGGGAGTTTTCTTCACGCCCGTACTATACGTTCTCATGCAAAAGCGTAGGAAGAAAGCCGGTCAGCCTCCGGACACCTCTTCGTCCGCTTCATAGGACAAGGAGTGCCATGCAATGTAATGGACCCCAAGGCGAATAACGTGGCACCATTTCGTTTTGCAATGTGACTAGTTTGAACAAGGGCGAGAGTAAGAGAGGGAAAGAGGAACGGCCGATACGCCGTGAAGGAAGATACTCAGCAGCACGGTCAGGGTTATCACGGCGAATTCTCTTTCGTATCCCGTGACGCCTATCTGGCCTACCGCCATAAGCGCGTACAGGACGGACGCGATTCCGCGGGGACCGAACCATGCTATCATCCAAACCGCCGGCGTATCGAGGCCTGCACCGCGGAGGCATAAGGCGACCGGAATCATTCGGATAACGGTAAGGCTCAAAATAGCATAGCATAG
This sequence comes from Desulfomonilaceae bacterium, assembly GCA_035506215.1. Taxonomy (GTDB): domain Bacteria; phylum Desulfobacterota; class Desulfomonilia; order Desulfomonilales; family Desulfomonilaceae; genus DATJPW01. The sequence goes on along the minus strand of DATJPW010000146.1, from coordinate 2,209 downwards.
GGACCGAACGTCCCAGTAGCCAACCGTCGCCGGAACCATGGCAAGGCCGAAGAGCAAGAACACGAAGAGAGACATCTGTTGACCTTCCGCCTCGCCGAATTCTTGAATGCGTTCACGTAGTTCATGTGTTTTGGTGCCGAGAAACAGGCCTGCACAATAAGCCGCGATAAAACCGTTACCGTGAAACTGCTCAGCAGCAGCGTACGCAAGCACAGCCAGAGACCCGGCCACCAGGCGCTGGAACGTCGGCTGCATCCAGCCTCGCTGCGAAGCGGACTCCACCAGCCTCCCTCCGCACCAGCCGACGAGAATTCCGGCAATTGGACCGAATGTGAGCTGGCGCAACACAAAGAAAAGCCATGAGCCCGATTTATCTCCCCCGTGCTCCCCTGATGACAAGGCAGCGAGACACATTAGGATCGGAGCCAGAGCGATGCCGTCATTGAGCCCGCTTTCCACGTTGATAGCTTGCCGCATTCTCTCCGGGAGGCGTTCGCTGGTCACTACGGCCTGGCCTAGAGCGGCGTCGGTGGGAGAAAGGATGAGGGCAACTAGTGCAGCAAGCCACAGGTTCTGATTACTGACCAGCACTGCCGCTGCAACGAAGCCCGTCACCATTGTCAGTGGAAGTCCTATGCCGAGTAACCGCAGCGGTATTCCACGCTGCATCTTCAGCGTCCTCAGATTCACCGTCGAGGCGTCCACGAACAAGATTATCACGAGGGTGATTTCCGCGATCAGCTTCAAGGCAGCTGCGCCGGGTTTGACATCCAAAAGACCGAGAGCCAGAGGTCCAGCCAAGATTCCGATTCCTGCAAAGACCATTGCGGGAGTAATCGGAGACCTCTCGGACACGCGGGAAATCAGTCCATAGGCAAAGATCAGTAGGGCAGCGAAAATGATTGCGGGATAATCAGTCATGCGGTCTTCTCATCTGCAAATGATAGCGAGGTGACAAGTGCCTAAGCCGAATTATCCGAACCTTTGTCACGGCTAGTCTCGGAGTCGCCAACCCGGATCCGGCGGCCTACATAAACGCTCAATAGGTAGGCTACCACAAGCCATCCATAAAACTGTCCCATGATCGCTTCAGTTATGGCCAACCTTTGGGCAAACTCGGTCTTTGGCGTGATATCCCCATATCCCAACGTAGCCAATGTAACGAAACTGAAATACACGAAATGTGAAGCGGATCCTCGCTCCACATTTAAAGCGAAAGATTCCGGACGGAACCAATTGAGTATTGTGTAAATATGTGCGTAAAACATCCCCAGGATTATGTAAAGATTTGCGGCTGAAATGATTAGCTGATGAGTGACTTCCCTGGCCTTTAACATGGCCGAGAGCATCAAAGCGCCGCAACATGTATATAAGATGAGTGTGAAGGTCAAGAGCAGCAGGCCGATTGGCCCGCGTCCCTGCCCAAGCACGGCCTCGGGAAGACACTTCCCCAAGGCTATGACAACCACGACACCCAATGAGAACACAGCTATGATTCTTCGGGAAAGGCTCTTTCTCTCACTGAGAAGCCAAGCGCCCACCACACCGATTAGTGCGAAGGACATGTTGGTAATAGGGCCCGGTATCAGCGGGTCAAGCAGGAGAAGTAGCAGGAACAACACGAGAACCAGGACGGCTTTTTCGTGAAGGACTGTTTGGCGAATGCTCACGGCTCAGGTTCCTTATCACGACAACCAAGCTGTCGGCTGGCCCATATCACATTTTCTGAAAAATCGGAATGGAACTTGTGCAGGGCCATTCGCTGGCACCCTCGCCAACATTATGCATCATTTGTTAAACTAGATGCATGGTATGTTGTCCAATACAATTGGCAGTGGGCTCGCCATAATATGGTGAACGCCCCCAAAAGAAATCAACCCTTTTGTCCTCTGTGAGAGAACCAGGAACGAGCAAATAAGCAATAAAGTCTTCCGCAACAAATCTGGCGCCGCTGTTTTCGGTGATAGTAACTTAGAGACAACTGACTGACTTGGAACGCCGGCATGCCGACACCAACAATATAATGAGTCAATTCAGAGGGAGGGGGTAGAACAATGCAACTCGGAATGATCGGTCTTGGAAGGATGGGTGCGAACATGGCGCGCAGGTTGATGCGCTCGGGACACAAAGTCATCGTCTATTCCGCCACGGCGAAAACGAGGGAGACTTTTGCGAAGGAGACCGGAGCCCTTGTCGCTTCCTCGCTCGA
>DATJPW010000145.1:0-10623 GCA_035506215.1 Desulfomonilaceae bacterium | reverse complement strand
ATAAAACTGATGCGGAAGGTTCGGGTTGAGATGCCGAGCAAGATCACTCATCTGCTTTATCTGCTCTGAGCTAACAAGGACTTTCACGTAGAGAACCGATTAATCATAGGGAGCCGAGTTTAGACGACCATCGTAGGGGTTCCTCCGGATTCATTCTTCTGCCGGTAATCGGATAGCGTCAAAACCGAATCGGTGTCTTATAGTGTCCACCGCTCGGTCCCTTTCCTCACGCAGCGGCCGATCAGGATCGAATAGGTCCATTTGCTGAACTGCGGCCCCTATTCCTGAGAGTCTTACACCCACCTGTCTTATCCTTGTACGGCGCGTAATGGTCTTCCAAAATAGCCGGTCCAGGCAGTTTAGGATTTCCTGGTTTCCGTTGACGGCCTCCTTCAGCGTTTCTGACCGGCTGACATCTGTGAAGTCGGCATAGCGGACCTTGAACGTCACGGTGCGGGCGCCTTTGCCATCGGCTCTCAATCGTGTAGCCAACCGCTCGGCCAGTTCCCTGGCTACTAGCCGGATGTACGGGTAATCGATGGTATCCTTTTCCAGGGTACGGTCTTTGGAGTACGATTTCTGGCCATCAGAAGGTTCCGAGTCGACTGGACGAGGATCGTTTCCTGAAGCTATATCGCTCAGCCTGTCCCCCCATTGCCCCAGGAGACGGCGCATCATATCGGACCTTGCAGAGGCCACATCCGCAACGGTGATGATGCCGTGGCGCCTGAGTATCTCTTTAGCCTTTTCCCCCACTCCAGGGATGGCACTCGCAGGGAGAAATCCCAGGATGATCCCTGCTCGCTCAGGCTCCAGGTAAAGGAGCCCGTTGGGTTTTGCCAAACTGGTGGCCATCTTGGCCCAACTCTTAGTTCCTGCCAGGCCGCCTGATACATTGATCGCTAGAGCAGACCTCATGTCGCAGAGCATTCGATGGGCGATCTCCCATGGAGGTGCCTTGTGGAGCTTCAGGGTGCCTGTAAGGTCGACGTAGCCCTCGTCAATACTGGTGACTTCAACGACAGGAGAGTAATTTTCCATGATGCCGAACATCTGCCTCGAGAATTCCTTGTAAGCATAGAAGTTGGGGTCTAGGAATATTGCGTGAGGACACAATTTTCGAGCCTGTACGATCGGCATGGCTGAATGAACTCCGGTTCGCCGCGCTTCGTAGGATGCCGAAGATATGACTCCCCGATCCCCGCCGCCCACAATCACTGCCTTGCCTTTCAACGAAGGATTAAGGACCTGCTCTACGGAGACATAGAATGCATCGGCATCAACATGAAGAATGAACGAGGCAGCAACCATTGACTGGAGACCTTTGGTGACGGCTCAGGTTCAAACAAGCTCTAATTCAATAGTGGCACGGTGGCTCGCGGTGTTATTGTATGATCAACCCCTGTACTTACGGAGAATTCCAACCACAATCCCCCGGATGACCACATCATTCTCATCGAAAACCATGGCATCGCCAGAAGTATCAGTCTGTTCAAGTCTTACTTTGCCTCCATCACGGTGGAACCTTCTGAGAGTGGCCTCGCTGTTTTCTGTCAATGTTAACACCATCTCTCCGTCCTTCGCTGAATTGCGCTTTTCCACGATCAAGCAATCGCCGTCGAGTATATGGTCCCCGATCATGCAGTCCCCCTGGACTTGCAGCACGTAAATGTTGTTTTTATGCAGTAAGTCCGTAGGGATGGAAATTGCCGACTGCACTTCTACGGCCTCGATGGAAGTATCCGGCCAGAGGCCTGCCAGAGGAACTTCCGCCGCATCGGACTCCGATCGTTCTTTAGGGGGATCAGTATTCGATCTTTTCCTTTCACATGGATCGTCAGCGATGTCCATTGCCGAGTCCCTCACTATGATAGTACCGTGCATTTTAACACAGGTGACTTCGGCCGCGAGATTGGTCTTAGAGGGGGTCTAGAATCGCTCCTGAGCCAGGTTGTGAATTGGGGCAGGTACCAGCATGGTCATTTTTCGAACATTTGGGACGAAAAGTAGCTCCGGGATTGTTAGTATATGTCATTTCAGTAGGTTATATTTGCCGGGAGTCCGGCAGCTTCAAGGAGGCGCCTATCAGACAATGAGGCAAGTCAAGCGTTCGCTATTCCAGATGGAAACTTAGAAAACTATCAAATAGTGTTGTCTTGCGAACTAGATCCTCACCCGGCCGCTTCTGCTGATCCGGCAGATCTCGCTGTTCCAAAAGACCAAAATCTTCCAGAGGTCTGAATGACCGGTTGGACAAGAACCAATGAACTTCAAAGCCCGTGTTTTCCATTTCCGCCTTGACCGGCGGTAACAGCAACTCGCGGGCTAAGTCTTTCGTTCGCTTCCATCCCGCTCCTATCTTGGAAAACAGGAAAAGCGAATATGGGATGGTGTCTTGAAAACCGGGCATCGAGGGCATTCGATCAAGGTAGTCCAGGTTCATCAATTGGAAGTGGGCCTTGAACAAGACGTGATAGAGTATGCCAGCCTGATCATCGTTTAGCAGTTGCTTTCCCTTGTTGCTCGCTGAGAAGACACCCTTTTTTAGGACCAAAAGACCCGACAGGTCCAGAATTATCCGGATAATGTGCAACGGAAACACATCTTGCTCGTTGATCACTTTGTTCACTGCGTGCAAATGCTCGAGGTAACCGTCAGGCCAGGTCATGCGGTCCAACATGAGACCGACGAACCTTCGATTCAGATTTCTTGAGGTAGTAGCCTTTACTCCGCCAGACCCCACCACTTCACCTAGAAGGGTCCTCGCCCTATGAAGTATCCGAGCTTTCTGGAGGTCTTTCAGCTTCAAAGCTTTATTGAGCTTTATGAGACTACGGTCATCATCCCAATCGCACTCGAGGAGTTTGGTAAATTGCTCCCAGGACAGCCCACCGATCTCGGACATTGGAATCCGCCCGTGGTTTTCAACGAGCTTTAGGAACTTCCGATCGAATTCTTTACGTGAACGCGGGCGGCCATTCGAGTTGGAGGAGAACCTCTCTTTAACCATGAATGAATTCCGGCCTTGAGGCTGTTCGACAATCCCGTCCTCCGAATATTCCTGTACGTGTTTCAATGCATTCGAACGATCGCGGAACTCCTCCATGTCAACAATCTTTCTCAGGCCGAACTGGGCCAGGTGCTCGCAGAGGTCGTACATCTCTTCCTGGAGCTTCTTGTTCCTGGTCTCACTCGCCTTATCTTCGATGAAGTCTAGAAGGTCATCCAACTGTTCCGTGGTCAATCTGATATGAAAGAAATCGCCCTCTACCTGGGCCACGCGGATCGGTCTCATCAACCGTGGAGGAGCAACAATTTCCTCGAGCAAGAGTTCCCGCTGCCGCTGGTTGATCAATATACGCAACGGCGTGTCCGCATCCGAAGGCTTGCTTCCACTCATGATTTGTCCTGTCGTGTTCTGGTCGGGTTCTAGGTCTCTCGGTAGGCTCGGTCATACCGCGTGTTGCAAACCCAGTCAAGCATCGAAAAGCCGCAGACTCAAGGTCTTTGCCCGGGCGTTGCTCAATTCCAAATCGCTCAAAAGACAAATTTTATTAGGGCTCCCGGCCGCGAAACCAAGCACCGCAGGACGCTGCTGGACGTTCGGCAATTTTACCGGCAGAGACAGTTCCTTCGAGAATCCCGACGATCGTCTCCACTGTAAAACGATACCGTTTCATCCTGAACTCCTATAGGTCCCTGTGGGAAACTACACGGGGACCTTTTCTGGACCAAAGGAAGCGTTTTGTGACCACGTGTCGCTCAAACTTACGAAATGACAACTCAGGCGCAAAATTCCTGTGGGGGTCTCGCAGGCCCGCTTAATGGATTGACTACAGTAGACAGGGAGCGGATAATCCCGAGCAAATCGACTTGTCAGAAAGGATATTGTCATGGATTTGACGGAGATCTACAAACAGGGTGAGGAATTCTTCAGGACAAAAGAATACGGTCGTTTACTCGACTATGTGGAAACAGGTTTCATTCGGGAAAACGATCGCCGACAAATCGACCGCTTCACGTTCCGCCAGAAATCCATAGATACCCCTGATGTTTCAACAGCGTGCCGAGTGCTAGGAGTAGAGCTTTCCACGCCGGTGATTATGTCATCGATGACCATGCCGATTCCTGCCATCGCAGAAGACGCCTTGATGCAGCTTGCACGAGGGTTGAAATCTGCAGGAAGTCTCATGTGGACGGGAACTCCCATCCCCGAGAACCTCGCAGAAATCGCCTCCACCGGGGTTCCACTGGTGGCCAATGTGAAGCCGCTCACCGATAGAGATAAGGTTCATGCTACCCTGGACAAGGTGATCCAAGATGGCGTTACATGGGTGGGTATCGAAATCGATGCGGGCACGGGAACCAAGATTCGCGATCGGGAAATGGGTTTCGACTGTACTCCATTCTCTCTGAGGGACATCGAAGTCATAAAAAAGAAGGTCTCCGTTCCGTTGGTTTGCAAAGGTGTATTGAGTAGAGAAGACGCAAAGAAGTGCGTTGACGCAGGAGTGGACATCCTTGTCGTATCCAATCATGGGGGACACACGTTGGACTATCTGCCGCATCCCTTTCAAGTGATAGACGAAATCGTGGATGTCGCCAGAGGTAGCGCTGAAATCATTGTGGATGGAGGGATGCGCCGTGGGAGTGATGTGCTGAAGGGCCTAGCTTTTGGTGCCTCACTGGTAGGATTGGGCCGTCCGATTCTCTATGCGTTGGCCGCAGGTGGTGAAAATGGCGTCATCGATTTAATTGACGGTATAACTAGGGAACTGGCTCGCCTGATGTGCATGGTAGGAGTCAGAGAACCCGTGAACGTTCCCAAGGAAATCCTGATTATACGATAGAAGGCTGAATAAAACGATAGGTCGAAATGTAGATGCCGCCAATTCTTATTGCAGAAGACGACAAAAAGACTGCATCCCTGGTTGCTCTTTATCTCGAGCGAGAGGGTTTCAAGACAATTATTGCGTATGACGGGAAACAGGCCCTGGAATTGGCTCGACGGTACAGCCCGAGCTTTGTAATACTCGACCTCATGCTTCCCGCGCTCGACGGATGGGAAGTATGCAGAGAACTCAGGCGATCATCAGACGTTCCAATCCTTATACTCAGCGCCCGAGAGGAAGAGATTGATCGCGTGGCCGGCCTGACTTTGGGCGCGGATGATTATGTTGTCAAACCGTTCAGCCCACGAGAATTAGTCGCTCGAGTAAAGGCAATTCTCCGGAGGGGGCGATTAGGGCGGACTGAGGACCAACAAGTGCTTTCTCATGGAGACCTGATCTTAGACCCGGAAAAACGTAAGGTGACCTTGGCGGGGCATCCGGTTCCGCTCACCCGCCACGAATTCAATTTGCTCCATACGCTCATGGCGTCGCCAGGAAAAGTATTCACGCGCGATGAGATTCTGACACGGCTTTATCCGAGGGAAGATGTCGCAGTCATTGACTGCTATGTTGAGGTTTATTTTTTTCATGGCTGCCTCCGCTACCTTTCCATAATATGCGCACCGAAAGAACGGGTGCCAGCAATGTGCTGCGTCCTCGCACCCCAGAAAAACGAAGAGCCTCGGCTGGGGGTCAACACGAGACTCTTCCTGTGCATTACTCTTCGCGATGCGGGGATTAAACCAGTCGCGCATATGCTCATAGGCTTAGAGAAGTGTCAACGGAAATTCGGGCAGACCTATCACACCGGATCGCTCCCTCAAGGATGCAAACTTTAGAGGTTCCGTTTTGTGCACCGGCAACCAGGGCCTACCGAAGCACAACCAGGATTTTATACTCTAACTTAACAATGGGATTTCCCTTTGGTATTACGGCCCAATAGTCAAAGTATAAGGGCTAGAAAGGCTTCTTTGGTTTAGGTGACACGGATAGTCGGGGTTAGATTCACGAGAGGGACCTCCGGCCTTGCAATCTGTCCCGGCCCCGGGTTGGCCTTTACAGGTTGCATTGTCCTCCATCCACGTGCAATTAGTACAAGCATAGGGGTACACTCCAGAATTTGTTGAATTGCCTGCTAGAGCCGCAACCTTGATTGTTTGCCCCGTAACCCCCTTCCCAGAGACAGGAGTTATTGACATGGGATAATTGAAGCCATTGACCAAGCTAATGTCAACAGAGTCTTGTAATCCTCCCCATTGACCCCAGTTGTCACCCAGAGTAAACTCGGCCATTGTGACGGCACAGCCGGTCTGCGGAATTGCATTGGCAGAAATTACAAAAGATACAGCACATCTGTTTTTTGCATAAAACGGTATCTTGATGGTACTACCTTTATTAATCGTGGTGGATACCATTGAAGAATTACTGGTATCGACTTTCCACGTTGTCCCGTTATTGTTAAAATCGGTGGCCAAGTTATAGCCACCCGTGCCATTGGAGTTGAAACCCATGTAAAGCGTTAAATCAGTACCCGTGTTGTTTATGACAGTGATAGTTTGAAGAGGACAATCGGCGGCGGGGTGCGACGCATTGCAACCTGCTACTGCTTGTGCAGAGAGTAGGGCGACTTGGGCCGTTTGAGTGGTATGTCTCCAATTTCGATTCGGCTTCGCTTCGGTAAGCGTTGTCATGTTCCGAGGACTTTGGAACAGGGGATTTGGCATTGAGAACGGACTCCTGCCAGCAACCAGGTTTTCCAATTGAAAGCCAATATTTATAAAGGCGGCAACAGCCTGGTAGGTCTGATTACTGTTGTCATGACCGACATCATATTTCGCGACGAACATGCCATCTCGAGACTTCAATTCAGCGCCTGCGTAATAGCCATATACGGCGGAACCGGTATCAAACTTATAACCGGTGACACTCAATCGGAGGTCAGGTCCTCCATTATATAATTCATGGGAATAACCGGCTTGGACATCGAAGTTTGAAGGGCCGAAACGCACTCCGTCGGTTACTGGGATGAAATCGAGACTATTACTGAGAAATGTAGCGTCCAATGCCTTCCCGTACCAATTGAAATTCAGGTCTATGGCGTCGTGGCCTGAAACTATGGCTGCCATCTCAGCACCCGCACTTCCAGATGAGTACCAAGTGCCGGAGAGCTTCGTCGTGTCGAAAAAAGAATACAACCCGATCATGGTGTGATTGCTGGACATCTTCCGATATCCACCCCCAAAACAAAGCTCGACGCTGTTGTTTGGGGACCCGGGTTGGTCAATGGAGAGACTTTGGATCTCTCCGTGCGCTTCCCCATAAATTGTACATTTTGCTCCAAACTTGAACGGAAGCAGGTAGTCAATGGAAGCTGCTCCAGCCCGTAACTTCGGCCCAAAGGTATAATTGTATCCAAGTTGAAGATTGGGAATTTTCGGCAAGATACCTTGAAACATGCCACTTGAGATTGAAATGCTATCACTTCCTGCCTGTCCCACGACAGACCTTCCGGGCAAACCCAGTGGATCAGTGGGAGTGAAATCAGGGGCAGTTGATGACAAACCCCTCCTTACTGCGTCCGCTGCACTGTATGGTGTCTGCTGGATGCCCTGGGACACTGCTGATAGAGGCGAAATAGACATAAGAAACAAAGCTAGAAAAGCGACCCTGAAAAGTCTCTGCATCGCGAGTCTCCAGCGGAAAAAGAAAGCAATCGGTATCAGCTTGTTCACATCACCATAGCCAAGTCCAAAAATTCGTCGCTGATGAGTCGTAACCGCTCGGTGCATGTAAAGCTTGATTAAGACAAATAATCATGTAATTATAGAAAAATGCAATGATATTATCAAGTAAAACTTTAGCATATCCAATGCCGTACCCAAACACGTCAGGAATCAACGATGCCGGTGCCGCCTTGCTATCACCCAAATGAGAAAATGGAAATTTCGGGGAGAAGGTTTCGCGTGACGGGGATTTTTGGACAAGCCTTGGGGGATGGTAGGGCCGTGTAGAGGGATTGACCTGATCAGTTAATAGTGCTGGACCCGTTACTTTGGCGAGGCTCGCCCTCAGCAGGAGAGCAAAGCACTATACCTCTACCTTAACAAATGGTACATAATGTGGGGGTTAGAGCACACCCTTGCATGAGCAGGCGAGATCATAACTTAATGGAGGCAATGATGAAACCAAGCGGAAGAGATGTACGCGTCCATCGGCAAGACATGGTTCTTGTGCTTACAGCAGTTCTTTTCATTGTAGGATTTGCCATGAGCCCAGTCGAAGGTAGCCAGAGTGCATCCGTTGATCAATTTGCTCGTATCGATGTAACCTCTCTAAAAAAGATGATTTCTGATGGAAAAGAACTTGCTATCTTGGATCCCAGAGAGGAAGGAATTTTTGGAAAAGCCCATCTCTTGCTCGCAGTCAATGTCCCCCTGAGCAGGTTGGAACTGAGAGTCGGGAGATTGGTCCCCCGCAAATCCGCAAGGATTGTGCTGACTGACGGCGGGGATGGAATGTCGGAAAGAGCAGCTTTGAAGCTCAAGGAACTAGGTTATAACTCAATAGCCATACTTGATGGTGGTTACGGTGCGTGGCAAGCCGCCGGTAACGAAATATTCAGCGGTATGAGCGTTCCTGGAAAGGGATTCGGGGAGTGGATTGCCGTTACCTACGAGACTCCTACCATTACAGCGGAAGAGGTGCATAAGAAATTAGTAGCAGGCGAAGACGTCGTTATTCTGGACAGTCGGCCGGCAAATGAGTATTTCAACATGAATATCCCCGGCTCAACCAACTGCCCAGTATCTGAACTGGTGTACCGTTTAGGGGAATTACCGATCAAGCCCGAAACATTCATCGTGGTAAATTGCGCTGGCCGGACCCGCAGCCTCATTGGCAGTCAAACACTTATCAATGCAGGTGTAAAAAACAAAGTCGCTGCCTTGCGCGGGGGTACCATGGCATGGCAAATGGCGGGTTTTGAGCTTGAGCATGGTTCAACACGTCATGCGGCCGAGCCCTGGGGAAAGAATCTGGAGCGAGCATTGGAGACGGCTCAGAAAGTCGCGGATAGGTATCAGGTGAAAACCATAGATTCGAAAACACTGGATGCATTTAAGGCTGAAGGTGATACCCGTACGCTTTACATCCTTGATGTGCGTACGCCCGACGAATTCAAAGCAGGCCATCGGCCAGACTCAGAATATGCATGGGGTGTTCAGGTCGTACAAGGCATCGACAGGTATGCTGCGACTCGTAATGCCCGGATTGTGCTTGTGGACAATCAGATGGTAAGAGCCCTCATGACGGCATCATGGATGGTCCAGGCGGGATGGCCTGAGACATTCGTTCTCGCGGACCCGTTTTCAGGGGTGCAATTGGAGACCGGGGCAAGGCAGCCAAAGGTCCCAGGACTCGATAAAATAAAGCTTCCCACGATTGAAACTGCCGAATTAAACGAGCTGATCAAACAGAACAAGGTCACTGTTGTCGATTTTACTGACAGCCTCAGTTATAAAAAAGGTCATGCTCCGGGAGCATGGTTTGCAATTCGTTCTGACCTCGCTCAGGCTGTCAAGAAGTTGCCCGAGTCCTCATCCTTTGTCGTAACCGGCGACGATTCCAATTTGATTACCTTAGCAGCCGCGGATTTGGTCTCGGTATCCGGTAAACCGGCTCGGATTCTCTCGGGCGGCAATACGGCATGGCGAAAAGCGAATCTCCCGCTTTCCAAGGGTCTTGAGAAGCTCGCAAGCGAACCGGAGGACATTTTCAGAATGCCATTTTTGTGGGGACACTTTGAGGACAAGAAGGAATTTGAAGAGGCGGCAAATGATTATTTGAATTGGGAGCTTCAGCTTCCGGCCCAACTTGAACGGGCCGCAGAGCTCCACTTCGTTGGAGCCCCTCAGAAATAGGAGCTTCATGCAACACCTTGGAGGGCAAGCGACCAGTCAGAAAGAAGCAGCCATCTCTGATTGAATGGCGTTCTCTGCGATTATTGCGCTTGGCTATTGCTCGTCATTCCACCATAGCCTATTTTAACACTATTAGTGTGACGGTCGGATCAGCGTGAACTGCAAGCGATTATGGCAAGTAAAATGAAATATCGGCTGTAACCGAAGACAAGTGCTGATCACTTAGCGCTAATACTTCCAGCTAACATCCAGCTAACATTTTTTGGGTCTGAAACGGATTGAAACAGACTCAAATGGACCGAAACAGATTATCGGGAATTGAAATCACAGGGTTTTTGCGAGCCGAGCTGGTATTTGTAATGGTTGTCTTTGCCTTCACACGGCAGGGGTCGGAGGTTCAAATCCTCTCCCGCCTACCATGTTATTTCCAATGAAATCAGGATGGTATTCACAGGGGGTCCATCCTGATTTCTTTGTACTGGGGTTTTTCCCGTGACTTTCCCGTGACTTTTTTCGGATGACCATCCAACTTAGCTCTCCTCGGCGACATCCAGTTCAGTCCACCCGTGGTCAAAGGTCATTGAGTCCACCGCTTCCAACAGTACCTGGTCGGAGACCCTTATATAACGGTCTTCAACCGAGCGTTGCCCTGTATGCCCCACGATAAGATTCCTTATTGCAGGATCTATCCCACATCTTTGGGCGTTCGTTTTCCAGGTGTGCCGGAGGTCCCGTCTCTGCAGACCATTGAGGCTGGTAGCTGCTATGGCTTCTTATCCGGTTTCTATTTTCTTTTCCTCATCCGGGTACTT
>DATJPW010000144.1:0-61037 GCA_035506215.1 Desulfomonilaceae bacterium | reverse complement strand
GGCGGCCCTGGTATTGAGAAAAATCCCGATCAGGTTCTTGGCGACGTCTGAGACTGCGCAATCGCAAAACAGATCTATTTCTCGATCAACATCAGCTTCAATATCGAAAGACAGGCCCTTTTCCATAGCTTCTATGGCCTTGAACGGCGCGATGTAACCTTTGGCCTTGGACATGGCCATGAACTTCGCTCCGTTGGACATCGCCTTCAGTTCGGCCGTACTGGGCAAACGATTAAACTTGTTGCGAGTGCGTCTGTTTTCCAGAGACATCTTGCCTGAGATGAATTTGTTTGCTGCGTTCACGGCAGTCTGAACCAGGTTCTCCGGGTCCGCCACCTCGTCAATGAGCCGTCTGGACAAGGCCTTTTCCGCATCTATAGGATTTCCAACAGTGATCATCTCCAGGGCGTTAATCAGGCCGATGAGGCGGGGAAGGCGTTGAGTGCCGCCGGATCCGGGGATGAGCCCGACCTTGACCTCAGGCTGGCCGACTTGGACTCCTTTGGAAGCCACCCGGTAATGACAGGACATCGCGGTTTCCAGCCCGCCTCCCAGAGCGTTCCCGTTGATTGCCGCTATCACGGGCTTGGGTCCGGTCTCGATTTGGTCCAAGAACTTGGCCATGGCCTTCACTTTGGGCAGGAGGCTATCCCTATCCTTCGCCGTATAGACGTGGGTAAGGTCTGCGCCCGCTATGAAATTGTTACCCGTGCCTGTCAGCACAATGGCTTTGATCTCCGAGTCCTGAAGGCCGTCGGAAACGGCTTCGAACAACTCCATCACAAAGGGCGGTGAAAGTTGGTTCACCGGCGGATTATTCATGATAAAGACCGCCACACCGTCCCGAATCTCTGTGGTCAGATACTTGAAATCGGTTCTCACTTTGATTCACTCCCTTCCAATTTGGTGAGGCCCGGGTTCCCTACCGGACCGATTTGTTTTGGAAAAGCCTTGATCAGTATTTGTCCAGCCTTATCCAATCAGAGGCGGGTTCGTAGATGCCTTTCTCCGGGTTGGCGGACCACACTTTCGCCACCGGAAACCTGTTATTCCAGATGCTCCAGGGTGCGGAAAGCCCGCCTGAATCGAAATCCTTGATTGTCTGCAGAGCCTTGGCCACACCTTCGCGGTTAAGCTCCTTGGCTCTGTCCGCCCGTCGCATACATTCAGCGGCGATCAGCACGGACATGAAGCCGCGCATATAGTTAAGGTCCCTGAACTTAACGTCCGGATATGTCCTGGCTGTGTAATCCCGGATCTTCTTGATCATGGGGACCTCTTCGTTCCACCACCACATGTATGGGCTGATTCCCAAATAACCTTCTGAAAGCGGCCCGAGCTTATCCAGCATCCACTTGGTAGAGCCGTAAAAGGTACCCATAAACTTGCATTTCATGCCTAGGTCCCTGCACGCCTTGATTACCTGAGGCACGGGCTCATACAAAAAACCCTGGAAAATCACGTAATCCGGGTCCTGGCTCTTCAGGTCCGTGATCTGTGCAGTCAGGTCCTTCGTTCCAGGCGGTACCACTTCTTCCGCCACGAGTTTGAGCCGCAGCCTGTTGCACATCAGACGACCGAATTTGATGGGGTCCCTCCCGAATTCGGTGTCGCTGTAGAAGAACGCCACCTTGGCTGCCGGCTTCTCATGGGCAATATATTTGAGGAGTATTCCGAACTGGTCGCCGTAGGTCGGACCGGTTACAAACGAATAAGGATTCATCGCAGTGTCGGCAAGCTCGCTGGAAGAGCCTGCGGTGCCGAAGAGCATCTTGTAGCGGTTCTTCATGTCCGAAGCAATTGCTTTAGCCTGTTCGGTGCTTTCACCGAAGAAGACCATGGGATTATCAAGGGACATGATCTTCCGGAACGCGGCCATGGCGACATCAATTTTGTACTGCCCGTCCTCAATCACGTACTTGAGCTTCTTGCCGTTGATTCCACCCTCCTCATTAATGATGGCCACGCAGTCCCTTTGAGCATCCGCGCCCATCACGCCGGCCGGACCGAATGGACCGGTCAAAGGCAGCACCGACGCAATTGTTAACTCATCCTCCGCGTGAAGTGCGGAGGCCAACAGAAGCACAAAAACAGCCATAACAAAAAGAGCCAAAACTAATAGGGGAATGAGATTCCTCGCAGTTCTCATGGCGCGCCTCCTCTTTAAGTTGCAGAATCCTCTTTCAATTTTCCACTTGTCCTTGACAATGAACAATGTCTCACGGAGGATGACCGATCAGTTCTCATCCAAGGTCTTGCGGACGTCTCGTAAGAGTTGCTTGACTCGAAAGGGCTTGGCAACAAATCCTTTCGCACCGAGCTCAGCGGGTTCTTTCGTTGCCTCCTCGGTGGTATAACCGCTGGCAATCAAAACCTTCACTCGCGGGTTGATTTTGAGCAACTCATGTAGACAGTCCTTGCCGCCCATCTCAGGCATGATCCAGTCTAAAATCACCAGCGAAATCTGAGTACGCTCTTTCTTGTACAGATCCAGCGCCTCCTTTCCGTTCCTTGCAGAGAGCACTTGATAGCCGGCTTTGCCGAGAACCCTGATCCCCAGCCCTATTACAAGCTCCTCATCGTCGACCAGCAAGAGGGTCTCGTCCCCGAATGCCGGCGTCACGTCACTGTCCTCTATGTATTGTTTCGTTTGGATTTCGATGGCAGGGAAATACACCTTGAACGTGGTTCCCTTCCCGACTTCGCTGCAACAGGTGATGTGGCCTCCGTGCTGCTGGACAATCCCGTACACCATGGCCAGCCCCAGGCCGGTCCCCCTTCCCACCTTCTTGGTCGTAAAGAACGGCTCGAAGATGTGTACCAGCGTATCTTTATCCATTCCGTGGCCGGTGTCGGAAACGGAGAGCAGGACATAGTCACCCGGTTTAGCTTCCGGGCGTAGTCGGCAGTACTCCGCATCCAGTGTAGCGTTTCCGGTGCTGATGCTGAGCGATCCTGACTCGCCCATCGCATCTCTCGCATTCACAGCAAGGTTCATGATCACCTGCTCAATTCGAGCGGGATCTGCGTTCACCCTTTTAAGGCCCTTGGCCAATTCCAATCGGATATCGATCATTCGCGGAATGGTGCGCCTCAACAGCTCTTCTACTCCCTTCACCTGTCTGTTAATGTCCAAAGGCATGGGCTTGGACTCAACTTTGCTGCTGAACGTGAGAAGTCCCTGCACCAATTCGGCCCCACTTCGGGCCGCATGATGGATTTTTTGCAGGTCTGCATATTCGGAATTGTCCCGGGATTTTTCCGAGAGTAGTAGCTCGGAGTAGCCCAGGGTAACCTGGAGCAGGTTATTAAAGTCGTGAGCAATACCACCGGCAAGAGTCCCGATAGCCTCCATCTTTTGGGCCTGGAGGAGCCGCTGTTGAACAGCTAATTCCTCCGTGACATCCCGTTTCACGGCAACAAAATTTACAATCTTTCCGGTTCGATTTCGTACCGGCGAAATGGTGGCGTCCTCGCTGTAAAGCGTACCGTTCTTTCTCCTGTTGACAAAACGTCCCTTCCAGACTTTGCCATTCGTGATACTATTCCAGAGGTCTCTGTAGAATTCTTCTTCGTGGTTACCACTTTTCAGAATGCTTGGGTTCTTACCCAACGCCTCCTCTTTAGTATATCCAGTGATCTTCTCGAAGGCGGGGTTTACATACTGGATCGACCCTGAGGGGTCAGTGATCACAATGGTCTCCTCGGCCTGTTCCACGGCCGTTGCCAAACGCCTCTGCACTTCCTCCAATCGTTTTCGCTTGGAAAGGTCCCTCACCCACACCTGAACGCCGGGCTCATCCTTGACAGTCACTGCTCTCGCACTAACTTCGCCGTTTAAGGATGACCGATCTTTTCGCAGTAGCCTTACCTCGTACTGGTGAGGCAGCCCTTTTTCTCCACGCATTCGGGCCATGGCCCTTTCGCGAAGGGTTTCCTGGTAATCAGGGTGGTAGATTAACCAATGATCCAGGCCGATCAATTCCCCCGCTGAATATCCAAGCATCTTGTGAAGACGCGAATTAGCAAATATGATTTTGGGGCCTTTTTGCACAAAAATGCCGTCAAAGCTGTCCTCTACAAGAGAGCGGTACCACTCTTCACTCTCTTTAAGGGCCTTTTCCGTCTGTTTACGTTCGGTGATATCTGTTATAAGTATCTGGACAGCCGGCTTACCTGCCCATTGGATCAATGCCGCGTCGATCTCAACCCATCTGAGGTCACCATCCCTGGTTAAAATTTTGACAGGATAACGATTCGGCAATTCTTCGCCTCTTAATCGTCGGAAGTGTAATTGAAGCACCATGTCCCGGTCATCAGGATGAATGAATTCACCAAAACTCTTGGATCTCAACTCATCCTCACTGTAGCCCATCACTTCCGCTGATCGGGGATTCAAGAACTTGATCACTCCATCCTGAGCAACAAGAATTCCTTCGCGGGCCTGCTCCACCAGGAGCCGATATTTTTCTTCCGATCCCCGCAATGCCTCTTCCGCTCGTTTGCGCTCCGAAATGTCGGTAGCAAGACCTACAAATCCTTTTACCTCTCCATCGGGCCCGAAATGTGGGGTGTAAACAACTGCCACATCTCGGATCGCGCCGTCTCGGTAGTGTATGGTCCTGTCGTAAGCTACTTCCTGTCCTGACAACACTGCGTCAACGTGCCCTTGAATGTCGACATAGAATTCTCCGAAGACCTCTTGCAGGGTACGACCGGCCAAATCCTCATTATCCGGTGCGGCCCACCATTTCTTATGGGTCTTATTGCTGAACAAAAAGCGTTGCTTGGAATTCGCGTAAAACATTGCCGCAGGGATAGTATCCGTGACGACTTTTAGAAGCTCCCGGCTTTGCCGAATAGCTTCTTCCGCTTTCTTTCTGTCTGTTATGTCGATGATGGCCGAAATCGTTCCTCTCGATGGATGGGAAGGATCCAGAAGATTCATCCGCATGTGAGCATCGAAAACGGTCCCGTCTCTGCGTTTGAATTTGAGGTCCGTTTCGGTTGTTTGTCCAGCGCGTAAGGGAGCATAGAGGATTTCACGAATTCGCTCGTATTCTTCCTCTGAGGGATAAAGCATCCGAGTGCTCTGCCCCAAGTACTCTGCCTCGTTCTCGAATCCAAATATTGTCGCCCAGGCCTCATTGCGCCACATGATTCGTCTATCCCGCGTCACGCCGATCCCCACGGGAGAAGTTGACAGAATAGCCTCCAACAGTCTCTCTTTCTCTCTCAATTCATTCTCTGCCCTCTTTTGGTCAGTGACGTCCGTAATAACTGAAAACAGAAGAGTTCTTCCGTCAATGGCGATTGGCCCGGAACACACTTCAACATCGCGGAGTTCCTCATTGGCTAAACGATGCTGGAAGTCAAAGTATCTCTGGTTTTCGGACTTCGCTGCCTGCAATTTTTCAAATACCTCGTCACGCGTAAGCACATTGATATCGGCAATCTTCTTTTTTGTGAGTTCTTCCCTGGTGTAACCATAGAAGTCACAAGCCCCGAGGCTGCCGTCTACTATCGCGCCGGTATCCGGATCAATAATGAGTATCACAGCGTGATGACTATCAAGAATGACGTCAAGGGCTTGTTTACGCTCTCTGAGGGCCTGGTCCCGCTGCTTGCACGCGGCCAGTGACGCCTCTAATTCGGAGACCCGCCGGCGCAAGTATACGATCTCTTCGCCAAGTTCCTCTTTAGCTTTATCTTGGTCCTTCATATCTATTCCTTCTGAAGGGGAAATTCCGGCAAAAGATTCAGCGAAAACCGGAAGCGACCACCCCGGAACTCTTTTCACTCCACTAGTCCTCAACGTGAGATTCTGGGTTGCCAGAAACAATAAGCAAATGGCATGCCACTGCCTCGCGACTCCGAACTTGTGACGAGAATGCAAGGTCAGTAGCGGGTTTTAGGCTTAGGTTGTATGCTTGGACCTTCCAGGTGTTGCGAGCGGGAACGGGTCGCTTTGGCCCGTCAATTTTGAACTCTGAGAAAAATTTCATGATAACAGAACCTAATAGCGGAAGAATTTACGTCACTCGCACGGCTTACGGGTCATTCTGACCCAGGGAGCGAGGACTCGCAGGCCCGATATCTGCTGAAATTTTGCTTAAAAGAATTTTGGGCAAACGGATAGTTATTCAGATTAAATAAAACAGGCCGTTAAATGGTAGCTGGGAAAGGATTTGAACCTCCCACCTTTGGCTTATGCGCCCCAAAAATGGGTTTTCACCCTCTATCACCATCTGATATCAAGACAACCCTTTGTTAAAGGTCATGCGTGCACATTAGAGAAATTGCCGAGATTACCAGGTGAAATTCAAAACAGTCGCTACGGGACTCGGACTTATGGCTAAAGGTTTGCATCGAAGGAGGGAACCTGGATCGACCTCCTTCGACGAAATTTGGAGATTTCCGCCTTCACGCGTGCCGGGAAAATGTTGGTCAACCATTTTGTTAAGCAGGTTAACAAAATGGTTGACACGCTTTTGTTAACCTGCTTAACTATCTTTCTATGAAAGCAAAAATCAATGAGACTGTGGCATTGTGGGATCAGTTGGGAGTGGTCTTTAACAAATTCAGCGCGCTTGAAAAGTCGCCACGAGACTTCGGGAGCGGAGACAAGTTGTTCCCTTCTGAAATCCACGTCATTGAGGCGATCGGAAAACACCCGGGCATAAATATGACGGAGCTTGCCTCAGTACTGGGTATCTCGAAGCCCGCGGTCTCCCAGATCCTCCGGAAGGTCATGAGGAAGAATCTCGTCGAGCGGTATACTGGCGTACGCAACGGAAAAGAGGTGTTGGCGAGACTGACGGGACGCGGTGAAATCGCCTTTCGCGGACATGCGAAGCTTCACGCTCGAACGGATGCCGTCCTTATGGAACGGTTGCGGCGTGTCACGTCGCAGGAAGTCGATTTCCTTGTTGAACTCTTCAAAGAGGTGGCGTTGTACTTTGACCAGGTGACCAACGAAAGGAAACCAGAAGTCTCATTCAACCAATCGCGCTTCAAGAAGCGAGGAAAGACATGACTACGAAAATAGAAACCGATGTACTGGTTGTGGGTGGGGGTGGTGCCGGCTTCAGGGCGGCCATTGCGGCCAGAGAGAAGGGGCTGAACGTCCTCCTCCTGAGCAAGGGTCCCCTGGCGCGTTGCGGAGCAACCCCGATGGCCGGGGCGGACTTCACGCTGGACGGCCGGAGCATGAGCCAGATAGAAGGACTGAACGGAGATCCTAATGACAGCCCTGAAAAGGTATTCAATGACATTGTCTCCCAAGGGTGCTTTCTGAATAACCAAAAGCTTGTTGAGCAGTATATTCGGTTGGCTCCCCAGTGCTTGAAGGAATTGATCGAATGGGGAATACAGATCAAGCTATCGGATGAGCGAATGATTTTTACCAGCGGGATAGGGATTATGGACGCTTTGCTCAAGAAGGCGAGGTCCATTGGTGTTGATCTGCGTGCTGATGTCTTTCTGCTGGATCTGGTCACCCGCGAAACAAAGGTCACCGGGGCTGTCGGCCTGGACATCCGATCCGGAGAACTCATAGAGTTTCGATGCAAAGCAGTGGTAATGGCTACAGGCGGCTGGCACAAAGCCTTTTGGCCGAATACCGGCATGCGGGATCTCTCGGGGGAGGGGATTGCCATGGCCCACCGAGCAGGCGCTGAACTGGGGAACATGGAATTTATTACTTTCTGCTGCAATGTCTTCTTGCACCCGCCTATCTGGAGGGGCAGCCTGGCCCCTTACCTGCTGAGTTTGTTGGTGGGCGGTCGTTTGACGAACAGCCTTGGAGAAGAATTTCTGAACAAATATGACCCCTACGTCGTCAACATCGGTTCCTCAACGGAGTGGAACAAGAGCTTCATCTCCCATGCCTCCATGAAAGAGGTTCGGGCGGGCAAGGGATTCCCCAACGGAGGCATCCATTACAGTAGAGGGAATGCGCCGTGGGAGAACATTGAACTCGTTGCCTCGATGTTATTTCCAAAGTGGAAGTACAAAGCCATAGACCTTTCTGAGTGGAGCAGGAAGTTGAAAGCCAATGAACCGGTGGAGGTCGGGCCGGCAGTTGAATATTTCGAGGGGGGTATCGTGGTTAACGAGCGTTTTGAAACGACGTTGCAAGGACTTTACGCTGCCGGAGAATGCACTCTGGGTGCTTTTGGAGCCAACCGGGTATTTGCGGCGATCACCGAGATGTTGGTGCATGGGGCGGATGCGGGGGCCAACGCGGGAGAATACGCCAAGAAGGTGAAATTACAAGGTCTGGATGGAGATACCCTTGCTGACTTCCGTGAACGGATCGAGGCGCCCCTGCGCAGGCCGAAAGGACTTAATCCTCCCCAAGTCAGAAGGCGCGTACAAGAAGCAGCCCACCAACATCTGGGTCCCATTCGCAACAAGGAGGAGATCGAGGCCTTCATCAATTTGTTGAATTCTGTCTGGCAAGATGAGATTCCCAACCTGGCCACTACCTCCAAGAGCCCGACATACAACAAGGAATGGATCGACGCTCTAGAACTGAAGAATATGGTTGAACTGCTCAGAATATCAGCCCGGAGCGCCTTGTTCCGAACGGAAAGCCGGGGCGTGCATTATCGTGAGGATTGTCCAAATGTCGATAATGATAACTGGCTTCAGGAGAGCATAATCAAAAGGAAGGGTGAAAGCTTTGAGATTATCAAGAGACCCGTGACCGTGACAACCATGACGCCTCCGACAGGAGTGACACCCTATCTGGAATTCATCAAAAAGATGATGGAATCACATTCGGGTACTGCCGGCAAACATTGAGAAGAACGAGGTGAACGAGCATGTCGAATGACCTGATAACGGTGAAAGTCTTCCGCTTCGATCCTTCTGTCGACAAAGAGCCTTATTACAAGACATACGAAGTGCCTTTTGAAGAAGGCATGAGCGGCATGGATGTCCTTGATTACATCTACCAGAACCAGGACGGCACCCTGGCCTATTACGACCATGCGGGCTGCTCACTGGGAATCTGTGGTCGCTGCACTGGAAAAATGAATGGCCAGCCCGGCCTTATTTGTCAGACGCGAGTCGAGGGGAATGTCACTTTCGATCCACTGGATCAAAAGAAAGTGCTGAAGGACCTAGTGATAACGAGAGAGGCGCCGCGGCCTAAAGAGACCGCTGCGGAAACAGGAGGAACAGTTATGCAGGACATTAACAGTGTGCCCATGATCATCCGACGTGAGATCGAAGCTCTTATTGCCGTCCCTCTTATCAAAGCTTTTATTGAAAAATTCGGTAGGGAACCTGCCCTTGAAGTCACTCGGGAGGTGCTTAAATCCTTGTCCCGACAAGCGGGGAAGCTGTTGCAGGTGGTGGGAGGTGGCAATGGGATGGAACACTTGCAGAGGGCCTTGCCTCTTTTCAGTCAGGGTGGCGCACTTGAGTATGAGCTACTTGAGGCCACGCCTGTCAAGACCGCAATTAACGTAACCCGATGCAAGTACGCGGAGATGTACCGGGAGTATGGCCTGGAAGAATTCGGTTTTCTTCTTTCCTGTGGGCGGGATTTTGCCTTGATGGAAGGCTTGAACCCCAAGATCAGGTTCACCCGCACGCAAACCCTCATGGAGGGCGCAGACTTCTGCGATTTTCGCTTTTCGTCGGAAGAGGAGTAAAAGAGCGATTCAGAGGGCGCTCTTTTTGATCCTTGAATTTTGAAGATGTCATTTTGCTGTTTAAGAACGCTTAAGGATGGTTCCCCTAACAAGATACTTACCGGTTTCGACAATGGCATGGCTGTACTAAGGGGAATACCTCTGATACAGCCCAGCCTGTGACCATTATTGAGTAGCGTATTTCGACAGGCCCCCGGATGACCACCGGGAACTGGTTTACGAGGATTTCAGATGAGTTACAGGATCAAGGATATATTGCATTCGGAAGTGATCCCAGCCCTTGGTTGCACGGAGCCTGCAGCAGTAGCCCTTTGTGCAGCAGCGGCCGTTACGTTACTCCCGATAAAAGACCTGTCTTCCCTTGAACTCTGGGTCAGTCCCAATATTTACAAGAACGCCATGGGGGTAGCCATACCCGGCACGCATGGTGAATTCGGCATAGACCTGGCAGCCGTCCTGGGAGCATTCGGAGGAGATCCGTATCTCAAACTCGAGGTTTTTAAGCCCATCAACGATCAGACCCTCATGCTGGCCAAGGATTTCCTGCAGAAAAGGAATGTGCACGTTCACCTGCTCGAAACAGAGGACCCCGTCTTCATCAAGGTACAGGTTCAGAGCGGTTGCGACCAGGCACAGGCGATCGTCGCGGATGCCCACGATCACATCTGCGGGCTACAATTTAATGGAGACTCAATACACGACCATCCGCTCCTCTCAACGGGCGACCATCCCAAAGAAAGTCTCCGGCATTTGGAACAATGGATTTCCGGCCTCTCTCTGGAAGAGATGGTGGGGCTCCTGGATGATCTGGATGGCGAAGATTTGCAGTTCATCGAAGAAGGCATCCGATACAACATGGCCCTCGCCAGGCATGGCCTGAAATACGGTCCGGGGCTCGGGATCGGCATGACCCTGGAACGACTGGTGAGCGAGGGCCTGCTCAAAAAAGACATGATCCTGGCAGCCCGGATCCTGACCTCTGCCGCCTCCGATGCACGTATGTCCGGAGTGAATCTCCCCGCGATGAGTTCGGCCGGGAGCGGAAACCACGGACTCACAGCGGTACTGCCCATCAGGGCTTTGATCGATTATATCAGTTGTGAGGATCCGTTGCGGATGCTACGCGCCATCGCATTAAGCCACATTTTGACTGCTTATATTAAAGCGCATATTGGCCGTCTCTCCGCAATATGCGGATGCTCCATTGCGGCCGGCGCAGGCGCTACGGGTGGGATCGCCTATCTGATGAACGGGAACACTCACCATATCGCGGGTGCAATCAAGAACTTGATAGAGGACCTTGCCGGAGTGATCTGTGATGGGGCCAAAGCAGGTTGCTCCCTGAAGCTCGCAACAGCAGCAGGAACGGCGGTTCAGTCCGCTTTGTTCGCCCTGCACGGGATCGATGTCAAGCCGACGGATGGCATCATAGCCTCAACCTCCGAACAAACCATGAAGAACATCGGCGAGCTAAGTACGCGGGGAATGGCGGAAACGGACAGGACGATCTTGCGAATCATGATTACTAAGCACTTTGAAACCAGAAACCTGAATGAATCCGGGACCATTCCTGCCGCGGTATGAACGGACCCGGGAGGAAAGGATAGTTGATATGGGAATTGGTGGCGGCATAGTCGGTCTGGAATCTGAGATGACGGTCTGGAGACACCATCTTCATGCCCACCCGGAAACCGCCTTTCAGGAATGGGAGACATCTGATTTCCTCGCCGAAAAGTTAGGATCCTTCGGACTTGATGTCCATAGGGGAATCGGCCGGACGGGGATCGTTGCCACGCTCGTTCGAGGGCACGGTCATCGAGGAGCAATCGGGTTGCGAGCCGATATGGACGCATTGAACATCCAGGAGGAAAACGACCTTGCATACAAATCTACGGTATCAGGCAAGATGCACGCCTGCGGACACGACGGCCATATGGCTATGCTTCTCGGCGCAGCGAAACATCTCGCGTCGGATGGCAGATTCAGTGGCACGGTCAACTTCATCTTTCAGCCGGCGGAAGAGACAGCGGGCGGCGCCAAAACCATGTTGGACGATGGGCTCTTTCAGCGTTTCCCCGTGGATTCCGTTTTTGGATTACACAATTTTCCGACACTGCCTGAGGGCAGCTTTGCTACACGCTCCGGCATTTTGATGGCCGCCTTTGACACCTTTGATATAACGATAAAGGGCATTGGAGGACATGCCGGCGGCATGCCTCCTAATCTGCGGGACCCCCTGGTGGCAGCCTCACACGCGGTCGTCATGTTTCAAAGTATCGTGAGTCGAAATATAGAACCCACAGACGCGGCTGTTCTCAGTGTCACCGAAATTAAGGGGGGTATGTCTTACAACGTGATCCCGGACAACGTATTGCTTCGCGGCTGTTCGAGGCATTTGCAGCCGCACGTTCAGGACATAGTGGAAACTCGGATGAAAGAAGTGCTGAACGGGTTGGAGATATCGATGGGCGTAAGCACCGATATTAGATACCAGCGGGAGTGTCCGGCCGTAATTAATTCTACGGAAGAGACGCAAGCCGCTGTACAAGCTGCATCGGTTATCGCAGGAAGCGACAATGTCTATACGGACATTTCACCGGTCATGGGCTCTGATGATTTTGCCTTGATGCTGGAGTCTGTGCCCGGCACCTACATGGTCATAGGTGCCGGTGTGCCGCGCGCCAACGGGACGCTGCACCAACCGGGTTTTAATTTCAATGATCGCATACTTTCGGTTGGAGCAGGCTACTGGATTACTTTGGTGGAATCCCTATTGCCCGAGAAATGAGAAAAACGTCGCGTTGTCACGAGAACTTCCTTTTGGATGGAGAAAGCATGAAAAAAGAGGGTGCATCATGAGGGGATGGACACCAAACGAAAAAAGGCTACGAAACCGATTCCGTAACCCTGCAAGATAACTGGTAGCGGGGGGAGGATTTGAACCTCCGACCTTTGGGTTATGAGCCCAACGAGCTACCTGGCTGCTCCACCCCGCGCCATCCAGACAGAATATCAACTCAGTATCTGAGTGTCAAGATCACAAATGCACTGCAATAGGCTCAATGCAGGCCGGCACCGTCGGAAATGGCCGCAATGCTTTGCGCGTGTCCATCCATCATACAAAAGCACTATCGTTCCGAATACACCGGATCCCACAAGGGAGTTGTGCCGTCGGTTCTAAGGACTTTTGGAATTGGGACCGACCGCCGAGGCATCCTGCAAGATATTCTTTTCAGTGGAGTTTGTGCTCGGGTCCGCTGTGAGGTCCATGAAAAGTAGCGTTCCACCGGCGACAGCGGCAGGTATGAACAGGAAATTAACTATGGGTATCGCGGCAACAGCCAGGGTCCCGAGCCCAAAACCCAATGCTGAACCGAACTTGGATCTAAGAAACCCCCTCTTTGCCGCCCATGAATAACGTCGCCGATCCATAGGATAACCAAGATACTCATAGGCAAACATATAAGCGGAAACGAAAACGCCGAAGGCAGTGTACAGAATGCCGCCTACAGTAGGAATCAGCAATAAAACAAGACCCACGATTAACAGACCGAGGTACAAACCGAGCAGTCTGAAGGAATGCAAGAGCAAGCGACCCGAATCCTTGAATAGTTGCACCAGAGAGAATGGGGTCTCGTTGACGGTCCCGCTGACCAGTTCCTCGGTTTTCAATGAGATCAGATCATTGAAAGGCGCGGCCACTGCTGATGCCAAACGCGTAAAGATGAAGAAAAAAGCCGCCAAGAGAGCGACCGTAATCATGAACAGCAAAACGTAGTACAAAACGTGACTGTACCATTCGGTCCCCATGTGGGGACCCATCCATTTCACGAACAGGTTGTAGAGCAATGCATAAGATCCCCCGAGAAGTGCTATGCTTACAATTATCGGCGCCGCCGCGTATTTCCAGAGTGTCTTATGCGACCAGACGAATGTTGCCCCTCGCATAATATATAGCGGAGAAGGCATGAATGATGCTGCCGTGGTTCTGCTTGCGTTACGGGAACTCCCGTCCATGAGACTCGACCCCCCGGCGTCATTAAAGCAATGAATGTGATACGGAAGTTTTCAGCAGATCATTACCTCGCTTTGCGGCCATCGAGGGGATTGGTAGGACCGTCCGGCGTTCCGCGGGACTGCCGGTCATCCGCGTGGACCGATGAGACGCCGGCCCCCACTGCGGAACGAAAGAGGCAAGAGACTCTTGCTTGGCCGGCAGGTGATTTATTCTTGCGCCTGTCCGTAGCCCCCACTTTACCCACTGCCCAATCGACAAAAAATCCGCGGATTGGTTTTCAATTCAATGCATAGCCGGCTAGCCTACTTCCCTCCCCGAATCAAATTGAGCACTTCTTTTTCGTCCGGAAATCTCCCCAAATTCTTCTTCGAGAATACGAGGTTCCCATCATATTCGATTTCAAAAACTCCGCCGCTCGATGCGATCAATTCAGACTGAATGCCTAGTTCGCTTTTAAGCTCTTCCGCCAGACTGGCGGCCTTCGGTTTGTAGTTTCAAGATGCGCAATAGGTGATTTTGCATTCCTCCATGGGATCTTCCGACCTCCTCAAGTTGTAGTTTAGACCTTCTCAATTATAATCAGAGGACACATCTGCCACAAGATTAAACGGTTGCAGGGTCCATGAAGCCTGTGGACCTAAAGGCAGAGAGGCCCATTAAGTTAAGCCGTCCGAACATCACATCATTCGAGCCTGCTCGCATCAAAACTTTACTTATAATCCAAGACCTCTATTTTGACTTTGCCGAGCATTTTGAGCACTGCGCTCGTCTCGTCATCTGCGTCTCCGCCCGCTATTTTGATGTGTGTTGCATCAGCCGGGACCTGTTTCAGCGTGGGATCCACCGCCAGCCAACCATTGACGTACGACTCAGCCCACGCGTGATACAAAAATCCCAAATACTCCTTGCTCTCCGTGTAAACGATCCCTGTCACTACCCGTGTGGGAATTTTCCTGGAGCGTGCGAAAGCGGCGTAAAGATTGGCGTGAGACTGGCACTCTCCCTCCTTGCTTCGCAATACTGATAGGGCGGTAAAGGAATCCTTCATTTCATTCTTGATATTTTCGGAGGTCCAGCGCACCAGTTTGTTCACCTGGTCCAAATCCGAGTCACGGGGCGAC
The DNA here is from genome assembly GCA_035506215.1 of Desulfomonilaceae bacterium. Classification (GTDB taxonomy): domain Bacteria; phylum Desulfobacterota; class Desulfomonilia; order Desulfomonilales; family Desulfomonilaceae; genus DATJPW01. Next base: position 46,233 of record DATJPW010000144.1, on the reverse strand, counting down.
ACGATCTTTCCCGATTGCGCGACAATTTCCTCATGGTTGGCCTGGATGACGATCGTGGAAGCCAAATAGTGCGCCAGAAATGGAATTGAATGCGTCCCGCCGCCGATTTGTGGCTTTCCCGGGTCTTCGACATTTACGGTGACGTAAAAGCCTTCTTGTTTTGGCTCCTCTTTCTTTGAAGTGACCTGCTGCCGATGATCATTGGCAATCAGCGATGGATCTATACCGTCCATCCTCACTTTCAAGAATCGTGTTTTGGCCGAATTCTTTATGGGGTTGGACACTGGAATGAGGCTCACGTCCAGGATGAGGTCTTTGCCTTCCGCCGTCTTCTTCTCCAAAAACTGCCGGGCAGTCGATTCGTCTTCCAGTATGGTTATGAGTGCGCCGTCCTGGGCTTTCTCCAAGACTGTAAGCCCGTTCTTATTCAGCCAGGAATGTATGACAGAGCGACCAACATTATTCTTGACGCTCCATACCGCGCCGTTCGGCCCCGGAGCGTTCTTGACCGGCATGATATTCTGTTCGACCTTTTCGATGGCTCGCTCATCAGGATTAAAAGCATTGCCTGAGCCAAAAACAGAGAAAGAATAAACTTCACCCTCTTTCAGCCCTTTCAGCGCAGGTATCAGAGACATGGCACTTGAATGGTATAGCTTGTCCTCGAACGGGAATTCTCGCCTTACTGTCTCACCTCCTACGGTCATTTGAACCACCAGTCGCTTCCCTTCGATCTTGCCCGTCATATCGAGGTTCTTGTCGTTCATTCGAACCCCGGATTCGAACGAGATCATCGTCAAATCAGGATGCACCATGATCTTCTCTTTAAGACCGATTTCGCTCGTCTTCTTGAGCGCTTTCAGACGCATCAATGAGTCGGTCGAGATGCTGTAATTATCTCCCGAAGGCTCGATCCTGAAGTGGCTGTACCCGATTCTGTCTTCCTGGAAGTACGTGCCGTACCATGCCTCGTTAAATGGCAGCTTACCTATACTCGTATAGCCCTGGGTGGGTTTCACGGGCTCAGGCGGGGTTTCTTGAAAGGAACGCAGCAAGCACGAGCTTTGCCCAACCAATATTATGACAACTACTATTCGAAGAACCGTGTTCATGGACTTGCCGTGTCCTCACTGGACCTTGTCACGGACGGATGCTCACCTTAGCTCGAATGACTCAATTTTTCCAGCCTCCAAAACAATGGTTCACGCTCTGTTCTTTGATGCTGGAAGAGTTGACCCACCTGAAGAATTTTGGCCTGAATATGTCATTGCTGTAATGACTAGCGATCCATAATTACTCCCGGGAGCGGGTGACACGTGATGCTGTTCGTTTTTATTGACTTTGCCGCGCTAGTCTCTACAATTGAAAGGTTATGCCGAGTAGAGCTGGAGCCATTCCGATGGCGCCTGTAGCGCATACAAAGCTTTTCCCGTGCGACCTTGAATGCGCCGGTATGTTATCAGATTACAGGCCGATTATTAGTTTGGAAATTTAAAGTGAGTCGCTGGAGGCCGTTTATGGATTACAAGGACACTCTTAATCTTCCCAAAACTTCATTCCCCATGCGAGCCAACCTGTCCAAGAAAGAGCCTGAGTTGCTCAAGCATTGGGAATCACAAGATATTTATCGAAAAATTCTTTCCGCGAGTCAGGGCAGGCAGAAATACATTCTTCATGACGGTCCGCCCTATGCCAATGGCCACATTCATCTGGGAACCGCTCTTAACAAGATCCTTAAGGACATGATTATAAAATCGAGATTCATGGCCGGATACGATTCGGATTATGTACCCGGCTGGGACTGCCATGGTCTCCCAATCGAACACGAAGTGGACAAAGAATTGGGTAATAAAAAGCTCACGATGAGCACTTCAGAAATACGCCGACATTGCAGAGCATACGCGGAGAAATTTATCGATGTTCAGCGCGAGGAGTTCAAGAGACTCGGCGTACTCGGGGAATGGGAAAATCCATATCTGACCATGAGTTATGATTATCAGGCCACCATTGTCCGCGAGCTGGGAAAATTCTTTGCTAGTGGCGCAGTCTACCGCGGGAAGAAGCCCGTCTATTGGTGCGCATCCTGCGTTACGGCCTTGGCCGAGGCGGAAGTCGAATACATGGATTCTTCCTCACCGTCCATTTACGTGCGCTTCCTTGCCCGAGAAGATTTTTCCGCGAGAATACCCGAAGTCAAAGGAAAGCGAGTCTACGTGGTAATTTGGACCACCACGCCCTGGACGATACCCGCGAACCTGGCGATCGCTGTGCATCCCGACGAATCGTACGCTGCCGTACAGGTGGGAGACGATGTGTATATCCTCGCCGAACGACTAGTGGCCATAAATATGGATGTTTTCAACATCCCCGATTACCGAATCATAGCGACTTTTCCAGGCAGTCTCCTGGAGGGCCTAAAGTGTTCCCATCCACTTTACGATAGGGCTTCAGAAATCATTCTCGCCCCGTTCGTGACCCTGGACACCGGTACAGGCGCCGTGCATATTGCGCCGGGCCACGGACAGGAAGACTATGAGATAGGTCTCAAATATGACATCGACGTTTACGCGCCGGTTGATGATCACGGTGTCTTCACAAATGATGTGGAATTCTTCAAAGGGAAGTTTGTGTTCGATGCAAATACGGACGTAATTAATAAACTGCAAGAGGTCGGGGCGCTAATGGCCTCCGAGGATATGGTGCACAGCTATCCCCACTGCTGGCGCTGTAAGAATCCTGTGATTTTTCGGGCCACGCACCAGTGGTTCATCTCCATGGAAAAGAGCAGATTGCGTGAAAATGCGCTAAAAGCCATTGACACGGTTACGTGGATACCTAAGTGGGGAAGGGACCGGATTTATGGAATGATCCAGCACCGACCCGACTGGTGTATCTCTCGCCAAAGGACCTGGGGTGTCCCTATTACTGCCTTGCGGTGCGCGGACTGTGGCGAAATAGTTGCTCCACCCGAATTTTTCGAGAACACGGCCCGCCTTTTCGAAAGGCTGGGCGCGGACGTTTGGTTCGAGGCGGAAAGCGCGGACATAATACCTAAGGACCTCAAGTGCCCTTCGTGCAAAAGTTCTTCGCTGATCAAGGAAACAGACATTCTGGATGTGTGGTTCGATTCGGGTGTAAGCTGGGCGGCCGTTTGCGAGAAACGCAGCAATCTGGAGTATCCGTGCCAACTCTATCTTGAAGGCAGCGACCAGCACCGCGGGTGGTTCCACAGTGCGCTGTTGACCTCAGTAGGCACCCGCAATCGGGCCCCGTATGACGGCGTGCTGACTCATGGCTTTGTGGTGGACGGCCAGGGCAAAAAGATGTCCAAGTCTCTGGGAAATGTGATTCAACCACAAGAGATTATCGATAAGTACGGCGCGGATGTCCTCAGACTATGGGTATCTGCGGAAGATTATCGAGATGATATAAGGATTTCGCCTGAAATCCTGGAGCGGCTTACAGAGGCTTATCGCAGGATTCGGAACACCTGCCGTTTTCTCCTCGGCAATCTCTCCGATTTCGACCCGGCCAAGGACATGATCCCCGTGGATCAGCTTCTAGAGCTTGATCGGTTTGCATTGGACCGCTTGAATAAGGTTATAGAAAGGGTACGAAAGGCTTATGAGGATTTTGATTTCCACATTGTCTTTCATACCCTGTACAATTACTGCACGGTCGATTTATCTTCTCTCTATTTGGATATACTCAAAGATAGGCTCTATGTGGAAAAGAGCGATGGCCCTCTCCGGCGTTCCTCTCAAACCGCGCTCTGCCACATTGTTTTGGCTGTTGTCAAACTCATGGCTCCCATTCTTGCGTTTACAGCCGAGGAAGTTTGGTTCGCTTTTCATGCTGGTGACACGTCAAGCGTGCACCTGACAGGGTTTCCTGATCCGGTTCCTGGAATTTCTTTGACTGACGAGGAGCGGACCAGATGGGAAATCATGTCCCAGTTGCGCCAGGAAGTTTACAAAGCTCTGGAAGAGTCGCGGGCCTCGCATGTCATCGGATCTTCACTTGAAGCCAAGGTCCGCATAGAGGCGCCTGACCATATTGCTCAAGCGGTATCCGCGATGAATGACCCAAAGGACTATTTCATCGTTTCTCAACTGGAAATACTCTCCACTGGGGAGGCCCTGGCGCAATCTGAAAGTGAAGACGCGATGTCAGGCGTCCGTGTAAGCGTTTCGAAGGCCGAAGGTAAAAAATGCCCTAGATGCTGGGTTTGGGACACAGAGGTAGGATCGGACGAAAATTATCCTGAAGTCTGCCCCCGCTGCGCGGGCGTGTTGCGGGAATCAGGGATCACCACAACCGAATCATAAGAGTTTGTGAAAAGTGCGCACGGAGATTCACGGAATCCGAAAATGGCGTCTGCTGGCAATAATTGCCGTTATCATCCTGGTAGCGGATCAGCTTACCAAGCAGCTAGTGATAGAATTTGTCCCGTTCCACAACGGCTTTGAAATCATCCACGGCTATTTGGATATCGTTCATGTAAAAAATGCGGGAATCGCTTTCGGCATGATGGCGGAGGCCGCGTCGAGCCCTCAACGGGTTTTCTTTATCCTGTTATCGCTTGCGGCAATGGCTGCCATAGCCTGGATAATAAATTCATCCGGCGAAACTGATAGGCTCTTGTTGGTAGGATATTCTCTGTTCTTCGCCGGCGCGCTCGGCAATCTGGTGGACAGAGTCCGGTTCGGGGAAGTGGTTGATTTCTTGGATATCCATTGGGGCAACCTGCACTGGCCCGCGTTCAACGTTGCGGATTCGGCCCTTTGTGTAGGCGCTGGTTTGTTTTTGATCCACGTTCTTTTCAAAAAATAGGGTTCGGACGCATGCCATGCGCCCCTACCATTGCCCTCGCAATTGTTTATGTCAATTGTCGGCAACATGAAGCGAATTAGCGCCGGCAGTGTCTTCAATCTTTTTTCTTGGCGAAGAGTCCGGTTCCCCATTCCGAACGTGTGATCTCGTTTTTCAAGAACAGATTGTCCAAGAGAAATCGATTTTTTATTTCGCTCCACTGATTCAGAGGAACGCCCGAAATTATCAGGTAATGCCCAGCGAGCGAGACTAATTTGTCACGGTTCTCGATAAGGGCCGTGGGGTCTAGATTAGCGGTCACCACGTCCGTGGACTCGGTCAATTCCTTAACCGAGCACTCCTCCAACCTCAACTCATCTTCAACCCTGTTCAGGACTGCGTTTGCGTGGGCAGCCTGAATCGCGACCGGATCATTGTCCACCGCTCGAACCCTCACGGCTCCGAGCTTGATTCCTGCTATCGCCAGAATGCCTGAGCCGCAGCCAACATCAAGCAAAGTCACTTCTTTGCGAGGGGCGGACAAATCCTTAATGGCCTGTTCGAGAAGTATCAGGCACGCCTGTGTGGTTTCGTGCGTTCCCGTCCCGAAAGCTTCAGCAGGCTCGATAATCACCACCTGCCTGCCTTTTGCCTTTGGCTCTAACCATGGCGGCGTGATGATGAGCTTCTCGCCGATCTTGATGGGTTTAAAACGGCTCTTCCATGCAGTCGCCCAATTCTCCGATTTGAGAGGGACCATGTCTATAAGAGGGTCTTGCAGACCAGGAAAGATCTCCCGTAGCTCTCTGAAATACCTTTCCAGATCAGAAGAAACTCTTCGCCACCGGCTCTTCTGCAAGTAGCTGGTAATCTTAGTGGCATGAGGACCCTCTTCATCGAGGACCAGACCTGGCGCACCGCATTCGTGGAGGAAATTGGCCACTGCGTCGGCGATCTCATGAGGCACGATCACGCTCAGCGTTATCCATGCCTGTTTGTCAGGGACATCGGCCATGGAAATCGAGGGTTATCAAGTCCAATTGAGGGGTTTTAACTTCTTGTCCTTGTCGTCTCCGGGTTCCGGTTCGGGCCTGATCTCCGGTCTTTTGAACGGTCCCCGCAGGTTGGTATCCATCACGGAAACGCCAATAAAGCCGGGTGATACCCTGGCCGAATACTCACGACCGTCCCGGACGAAAATAACCAATGGCTTGGCTTTGGCCCTTTTGGTCCTGGCAGTCAAAGCAATGAATTTTTCAGTGGTGAGATCTCGCACACCGTCGTACTCGATTATAATGTCGCCTTGAGATATTCCCGCCCGCCTCGCGTCGGATTTGGGTGTCAGGGAAAGCACCAGTACTCCTTTCACCAACGGTCCCGGTTCCAACTCGCGGACCGGGGTCTTGCTTTCCTGCACGCGAGCGGTAACAGGCCGGCGCTCCTTCTCCTTCGCTACAGCCATCGCCACTGTTCGCTGATCAGGACCCGGCACCCATTCTTTTGTCAGGAAATCTTCGGCAAAATGGAAAGTGCGAAGAGGATTGGCCAGCTCAATGGCCACTCTGAAACCGGCATTGTCAACGGCCAGATCCGGTCTTGACCATCCTCGGAAGGAACATCTGAGATTTACCGGTCCGAAAGTCCAATCTCCGCCTTTCGTGACGCGGTATTCGCCATGACCCGGACCTTCCGGGTCCACCTCAGGCGTGAACTTGTAATAGTCCTCACCATAGTGATCTCGAACCCATTGCAGAGCGTTGCCCGCCATGTCGTACAAACCGTATCCATTGGGCTCATAACTGCCGACAGGCGCCACATACTTGTATCCGCAGTCTGCGTTCCGGTCTCTCCACTCGAAGTCGGAGTTTTTGTCCGCATATTTGCACCTACGGCCGTCGGGAAGCGAGTCACCCCACGGAAACTGAGACATCGGGAGGCCTCCTCTGGCCGCATATTCCCACTGGGCCTCCGTTGGAAGCTTATAAGGGAGCTTCTCCCTTGCGGTGAGCCATTCGCAGAATGCCTGAGCATCGTTGTACGATACCATTACCGCCGGTTGATCGTCACTGATGGTCCACCCCGGGTTCTTCCACGAACTTCCGGACTTACGTTCGAACCGCCCTCGCTGGGCATCAAAAGACTGTCCACCGTTTTCGTCCTCCGCGTCCGTTATATAACCGGTCTCTTCGACGAATTTCCTGAACCATCCCACAGTTACGTGGGTGGCGCATATGAAAAACGGCCGCGAGATGCGGACCTTGTGGAAGGGATATTCATTTTCGAGGCTCACAGGTTGCCCTTGGGCCAGCGTGCTCATGGCCCACGAGATGTCGGCCTCCGAGCTGCCCATCACGAAGCTGCCCGCGGGTATGCGGACCATCTTCATGCCAAGCGAGTTGGTGAAGGATTGGATGCTACGATCCATTGTTATATCAATTAACGCATCGAGAACATTCCTGGCGAAATAAGCGGGTTCTTCCACCAGCAGTTTTCCCTTATAAACTCGCTCATCGAGTTTGCGCACGAGCTTATGAGCCTCCAACCGACGCCCTTTCTCTGTGAGATCTTTCACCTTGTCCATAAGCTTGAGCATTTGCTCGGTACTTAAAGGATTATCTGCGCCGGCCTGCGTCGGAGGGTCGTCCCGAGAGGTCAATTCGGCGGCTACCCGAAAACCCGACAAGTCCGTACACAACTCCGGTTCCACCCCGAAACGAAAAGCGTTTCGCGCAATACCGGCCTCAAAAGCCCAGTTACCTCCGCGAACCACTTTCTTGGAACCATTACGAGGCCCAGTCGGATCTATACTTGTGCGCGACTTTTCCTCTTCATATGCCTTGGGATCATAATAATCGGAGCACATTTGCCATACGTTGCCCGTCATGTCGTAAAGCCAAAAGCCATTAGGCTCGAAGTTTCCCACCGGCGCTATTCGGGCATAGCCATCCGCTACGGTTCCGTCAGCCCACGGCACCGGACAAGACTTGTCGGCTATATTCATTTTCTTGCCGTCCGGGTAATCATTGCCCCAAGGAAACCTTTCACCCTCTTTGCCGCCTCTGGCCGCGTACTCCCATTGCGCTTCCGTAGGGAGATAATATCGACGATTCTCTTTTTTGCTCAACCAGTCACAAAATGCTTCCGCATCCAGGTGACAAATGAGGGATACCGGATGATCTTCAGAGACCTCGCTACCGGGAGCATTCCAGGCCGCGCCGGTCCTTTTGGTCCAATGCTTCTTGTTTTCATCGTACACCCATGCCCAGCCCTGTTTCTCCGCCACCGTCCTGTATCCCGTTTCCGCGACGAATTTCTTGAACTGACCCACTGTGACATCATATTTGCCCATCAAGAATGGTCTGGAAATTCGTACCGTGTGCGCAGGACTTTCCGGCTGCAACAAGGCTTCCGGGACATTCCACTCAGCCTGCATGCGACGCGTCTCCGCCGACGTGCTGCCCATGACGAAAGCCCCTGGTTGGATTGCGATCAGACGCATGCCGATGGAATTGGTGATTTCGCCTGGGGTGGTAGGCTTTTCACGAGACGTATCCTGGGCCCTGGCTCGGGTAGCCTGAAGCGTGTCTTTCAAACGGGAAGTCTCATCCGCGGACGCCAGACGAGACGAGATTTTCAAAGCGCGTTCCAGAGGTGGGATGGCCAAGTCCCATTCGTGCCTTTCTATTCGGGTCTTAGCGAGGTTCTCATCGACTTCCATCATTCCACGGAGGGAAGGGTCTTCTTCGGGGACGGCCGTTGGAAGACCGAACCGCTTCTTTCGCGTGACAGCCGTCTTCCGCCCGGTGGTCTGCTCGCCTTTTCCATGAATCCCTTGAAGATAGCCTTCCACAGCCTCATAAAGCTTCTGCGGACTCGTCGCTCGTTCATTTTTTGCCGCCACATCCGAAGATCTTTCGCGGGTGGGTTCACTCTGAGCAAAAGGGGGATAATTAAGCAGTCCGATCAGAACTAGAACCATAAAACAGGCTACCGGCAGCACTCTGTGAAGCCGTGTCGCTCGTCTGCGGCCAATTAGATTCAAAACGCTGTCATGTGGGCAAGAAGAAACAAGCTTGGAAATCAGCCTCAATTCCCCTTTAATAAAAGCGGGAAGAGGAAGATTTTTTCCAATCGCATCCAGCAGCATATATTCACCCCTCTGAAAGCGAATTCGTATTTTACCGATTCCTCCTGAGATGCAGGTGCGCACTGACTCTGTCGTCATTTGATTGTCACAGGGATGTTCTTCTTGAGTTCCTCTGTCAGCTTTGCATGAGTCTCCTCATTTTTTTGCTCCTGGAGCCTGTTCCTTATCTGGCTCCTGACCTGCACAAATGGCGGAGTTTCGGGTTGGCGAAGATCGTCCACCTTGAGTATGTGCCATCCGAACTGGGTTTTTACCGGTCCGCCAAACTGCCCTTTGGGTATCTTAAAGAGGACATGCTCGAATGATTTCTCAAAAACGCCTCTGGGCAGCCAATCTCGGCCATCCGGCATTTCTAATTTGCCGCCAGCGGCTGCTGCCGGATCAATGGAATTCTTCTTGGCCAGTTCCGCGAAGTCCTTACCGGCCTTCAGCTCATCTAAAATCTTGTTGGCTTGTGCTTCCGTCTTCACCAGAATGTGTCGAGCTTTAATCTCTTCCGGGGGTTTGAATTCCGATGCATGGTCCTTATAATAAGCCATCAGCGTCTCTTCCGATATTTGGGGCATTTTGGCAAGATATCGTCGGAAATATTCCCTGGCCAGATACTCGGTCTGCAAGTAATCCAGACGAGTCTTTATCGCGGGTTCCTTGTCAATACCCTGCGCTTTGGCGGCTTCAGCGAAAAGCGTGAAAGATATCACTTCATCCAGGATCTTCTTCCTGCCATCAGGCGTCAGAAATGGAACGCGATTCTCTTCGTTAATTGTCGCGATTATGTGATCGAGCATCTGTCTTGTGATCTCGTAATTTCCCACTTTGGCCAGCACATCCCCGCTACTGTCCGAGATCACCGGTTGCGCTATGGCGTTCATAGGAAGGATTGCAGCCAATGCTACAAAAAGTGCTATGGACTTCATTCACAGACCTCTCTTACCTTTTCAAGGGGATTCGGGACCGTGCAGCTCATCTGAACGTGCGGACACAGCCAAAACCCGTATTGGGTTGGGATCATAAGGCAATGAAACATGAAAAGCAAGGCGGGTAATCGGTCGCGGGCAGTCGATTCGATCCGGACCCGTAGTTACTCCTTCTCGTCAGTAATTTCTTCCTCGCTTGTCTTAGCAGCCACCAGGTGTAAACGGGGTTTGTTGCCACCCGATGGCGGCAGCTCGAATTTCCGACGGGCCGTGTCAATAAGTTCGGAAAATTTAATAAAATCCTCAGGAAGAAACTTCAGACTGTAATATGTGAGATTAACATGCACCACCCCACCAGGGCATACAGCCACATTCCCGAAATTCTCCTCACTGGATAAGATGGTCTGATCGTCCAAATTCTGAGCCTCCCGTACAAATTTCAATTTCCATTCTATGCTGCCGAAAGAATGCTTGCAACACAATTAAATTCCGGACGGAGTTGCAAACGAAAGGGTAGGGACGCCCAAATGAGGGCGGACGACGTCCGCCCCTACAGCATGGTAATTCTGCAGTTGCGCTGAAGGTAAAATAACGAAGCCGCTCAGAAGCAATAGTAGGGCCGGCCAGATGCCCGTCCCACCGATTCTCGATGTCAGCAAACTCAGACTACGGTTGAAGGCCCGTAGCATAAGTCCGCAATTCGTCCATCACCTGCGCGTCTCTTCTCACTTCGGCCGGAGCTATCACTCTGCCTTGCATTCGCGCTAAATGTGTTTGAAATCTATCATCACATGAAAACTCTTTGGCGGCCTTTGAGAGTCGTTCAACGGCTTTCAACCAGAATTTCTTTCAACCTTGTTCAAGGAGGAAGGGCAACCGCCCTTCTGCCTCCTGTAGTTTTCTCCTCAATGTATCAGAGCCGTACGAGCTTGCCATTCTCTGCAATCAAGGGACTACTTTTTTGATTTGCACGGACACCCCTGGCCAACCCTTGCCACGCCGGTTTTCGGATTACGCTGGGTATACAAAATCCCATCCGTACACTCAAAGCACATGGTCTCTCCTGCGAGGGGACTGCACTTCTGGACTCCGTACGCGTTGAATGTCCGAGTAAGTTTAGAAAGGTCTCTTACCTCACTTCTTAGCATGTTGCCCAAGTCCGTGCACGACTCCAGAGCGCAAGATGAACTAGGCCACACGCTGAGAACGAGAAACAGGGCGGCAAGCACAAATGCACCTTTCACGACCGACCTCCCATGACATTAAAGCTTCATTTGGAACTGCTCCGAAATTCGTGCCGCGGTCCATCGAATTCAAAGAGTTCTGGAAAGAACCGAGCTCGTAGGATGAGCTGTCGAACGCCGTCATCTCCGTGGGGTTGCCATGGCGCAGGATTGCGTCTCTTCCCAAGGCACAATTTCCATTGCCCCCGCATTGGTATTGACATCCAGTGTTCGCCAGTTTGCAATCTCCGCCGCCCTGCTACGGACGCGGACTCGAAGCATAAGCCCGTAATTCGTCCATGACCTGCGCGTCTCCTCTCACTTCAGCCAGAGCTATCACTCTGCCTTGCATTCGCGCTAAATATGTTTGAAGTCTATCATCACATGAAAACTCTTTGGCGGCCTTCGAGAGTCGTTTAACGGCTTTCAACCAGAATTTCTTTTCAGCGTCCCAGCTTTCTTTTTCTTCTTGATCCAATTGCTCCAGTTCGGCATCTACGCTCGCAGCATCTGCTTCCAGTTCCTCCGCTGGCACCGCCGATTTATAGCCGGGTACTGATGCCACAAGCATGGACCTTTCAGCACCGGCCTTTTTCGTCCGAAGCTTAATTCTCTTCCGCTCCCTCTCTTCGGCCGCTGCTTCTGCGGGTAAGGACTCATACATGGCTGCTAAAAAGATATACGTTCGAATGTTGTCCCTGAACCACAAGTCAAATGGGGACATCCCTCGGGCGGTCTTGAGCAATTCTATATTCTTATCCAATTGCTTGATCACTTCTCCGCGAAAGACATCGTCAGCAGCCGCCATCTTGCGCACTATCCTCCGGAAGGCCATGTTTTCCTGGCCGCCGACCACTCCATAGGTTTTCCACCGGCTGATGATGTCCGCCTGCCTGGCTTCATCCATGTGCAAACTATCTTTTAGGACCTGCCTCAGCAGCTTTTCATATTTGTTCAGTACCAGATCGTACATACTGAACGCGGCAGCGTTGCTGAACTGATAGGCGACGAACTCCATCGGTTCGGTGACTTCGCCGTACGTTGCAAACGGTCCGAGTTGGAGTACTCGGTTCTTTTCATGAGATTTGACCGTGGATTCAGGTCTGTAATCAAATCCTTCAGGCCCTTCTGTGGTTGTCTCGACTCTTATCTTGCGATCACCATTGAATGAGGCATAGGCATGCCCCGGTTCCAATACTCCGTTAACTTTGAGCCCGGCATCTCGGGCCAAGAGGGTGTAAATAATCGAGCCGCTCAGACAAAGAAACTTTTTGTCCTCGAGCACACCCTTGGCGGAGAACCCATCGAGGGCGTTATAGTCGACCAATGCTCTCTTTTTGAGCCAGTTGAACAGCTTCTTGGCCTTCTCCTGGTCGTTCTTCTCATCAGCAATCGCTTTTAGGGCTTCATCTCTCAAATCCTTCAGCTCGGAAAGAACACGGTCTTGGTCTCGAGCAGGATCGAAAGAAGCTCTCACAAACGCATCGTACGGATCGGTAAACGGCCGCGAAACTATCTCTTCTGGATTGCAGAAGAAGAGCTGGTAGATACTGGTCGGCATCTCAAATCGCTCCGGGACCTTGACACCGCCCGAAATCGTGGTCTGCAACCCTGCTAAAACCCTGAGTAAACTTTCTCGCAAATACAGCTTGAACAGGATTTCGACAAAGTCCTTCTCGACCATTCTTGGGGAACTCATCAAAATTTCGTTGAACAACCTTCTAAGCGCATCCGAAGCTTCCTTGCTTCTTTCTTCGCCAAGCAGTTCGCTGAACACCGTGTAAACCCAGTCATATGGAGGAGGCGCAAGGAAAGCAGCGTTATAAAGCCGTTGAAGCAAATAGGGATCAAACTTGAATTTGGAATCGGAACCGAGAACTAACGGTGCGTACGTCATAACGGCCGCATAATAATTGCCGGTATCTTCATAACGCCACCCCATAAGACAGGCGCTGTCGTAAACCACGGTCTGGGGCAAGGTATTGGCCATTCTCGCGTAACGGTCGCCTTCAGTCATGTATCCCAATTGGTAATAGAGCTGAGCCAAATAAAGAAATGCGTCTGGATTCTCGGGCCTCGCGAGTGTTGCCCTCAAAAAATAATCAATAGCGTCGGCCGTGGCCTTTTTGTCCTGACTCGTGGCCTGAGCCTTTTGCATCTTCATGGATCCAAGCTTGATGAGGGCGTAATAATTGTTGGGATCGGCTTCCAACACCGCCTGAAATTTTTCCGCAACTTTTGCGGAAGATCCCCCGATCTTTTCTGCCTTGAACGCGGCGAGAAGGAGGTCATCCACTACTTTCTGGTCCGCAGAAAAAGCGCTTTCCGAGAGAGCACAGGACCAGAGCAAAAATAACGAGACCAAAAGCACTTTGCCGGTGGTTTGCATAGATTCCCCCTTAACACATGAAGGAATTTTCCGAATGAACCATACAAGAAAATAGTATGTTTTGTCAAGTGTTTAGCGTAAGAGTATCGCCGGATCAATAATTGCGACTTTTGGGTCTGCAACCTATTGATATTTCGACGAGAGTACGCTATGGTACATCCGGGTTGCTTCGTCTCATTAGGAACATTGGGGAGGATTTCAATGAAAAAGCTGGTCAGAATCGGGATTGGCGCCCTGGTTGTGTTGCTTGTGAATAACACAATCCCTCTGCAGTCCAACGGCATTGCATCAGCCCAAACCGACTCGGTTCCCGGCTTGGCCGTCTCGGATGAAGAAGTTTATATCGAGGAAGGCCAGGATCGGCTCACTTTGTACTGGGCGGGCCGTGTAGCATTCGTCAAACCTTCCCAGGCGCCGATAAGTATTGTCATAGAGTCGTCTCTCAGTCCGGCGGGGAGTTGGCTACCCGCGCCCAGCAGTCGTTTCAGGTTGATATCAGCCTACAAAACAGGAGTGAATTCCTTATATCAAAAAGCTCCTGTGGCTTCGATGAATTTGCCTCAAGCGGTAGTAGGCAAGGCCCCGGAGTCCACTCTTGCGTCTTTGCTGGAAAAAGATCAGGTGATCAACGTCAAAATCGCCATCAAAGGCCTTAGTCAAAGCGCCGCAACGAAGGCCGTGGCCGAAATGGAATACCAGCTAAAGCCGTTAGGATATGCACTTCTGAAAGCGGCGCAGGCGGGTGATCTAGCTGCAGTAAGGGAGCTTTTGGACAAAGGTGTGGAAGCCGATTCAGCCGACCTGCAAGGATGGACCGCTCTAATGGCTGCATCTGCGGCCGGCCGGCCGGATATAGTGAGGCTTTTATTGGACAAGGGCGCCAAGGTGAACGCGAGGGGCAAGGGCTTCCCGATAACATTGTCAGCCAATGGGTCCAATATCCCGTCAGGGACTACAGCATTGATGGTCGCTTCATATTCCGGCTACCCGGAGATTGCGGCGCTGCTGCTCCAAAAACAAGCTGCGGTCAATGCCAAGCGGGAAGATCGATGGAACGCGTTGATGGCTGCTTGCCTTTCAGGCAGTTCCGAAACCGTGAGTATGTTGTTGGACGCAGGAGCTAACGCGGATGCTGTGGACGAGTCGGGCTATTCCCCATTGGCAATTGCGCTGGCCAACAGAAACAATGGCGCGGTCCGGCTGTTGAAAGCTCGGGGTGCGCTGTTGGCTGTGCCTTGGAAACCGATGGAATGAATACCCATGCAGGAAAATAAATGATTTTCAATAGGACCCTGGACGCATCACCAATATTGCTTGACATCTTGGCTACTTATGATATATGGTGCTGAACAAGGACCTCAATACCAAATATCACAACGTCATCACTTGAATTCTCGCCGCGTCAAGGCGGCAGGAGAATGACAATGAACACGCGAGCCATATTTGGATGTTCTTTTGTGCTTGCCATGATAGTCGCCTTTTCCGGTCCTGTCATGGCTCAGGAGGGGCCACTCGCTGTTTCTCCGGTCGTGCAGGAAAAGATGAAGGAAGGAGTATTCGAGATTACTTTGAAAACCCCGGAGAAAACCAAGATGCAGGTCGATGAGCTTGTTCGGGATCGAGACCTTGACCCGTCGGCTCTCTACCGGGTGAAAACCGGCGGGTACCTTGCCTTCGACGAGTCGGAATGGGTGGACAAAATCGAGTTCAAACTTTTTGACCGGCCGGTCAGTGAGTTGGCTCAATATAAACGATATAGTGAGTTGCTCTCCGAGATTAACCAGAAGATCTGGGAGATTAAACAGAGCCTGGACCGATACGACTTGCTCTCCCTGCGTATGATGAACATGTGTGACAAGACCAAGTTTCCCACATTGCAATCTGTCGACGAGACCGTTATTCAGCAGTTAACTATTTACAAGAAGCTGGTACTGCTCAGGTCGCTGGTGGTGAATTCTCTCGATCGGCTTGTGACAGAAAGAGCTTGTGCGGACAAGTATGCGCAATACCAGAGAAGTCTCGACCTTTATGCAAGGTCAATTGCGGAGCTGACCAAGAGTCACGACATATTGATCAAACGAGCCCTTGCATTGACCGAAGGCGCTCAGTCGCGTCAGGACCAAACCCGGCCCGGTAGAGATGAGTCTAAAGGTCAACCTGAAGCGGGGACCGGCCGCTGATATCCATCGAATTTGCTTTGAAGCGGGGAGCATGCGTACCACAGCCGCGGGAAAAGATCCCCCTTAACCTCCCTTTAATAAAGGGGGTTAAGGGGAGTGTTGAAGCAATTTGTTATTAGAACCTTCTTAAAAGCTTTCCGGATTATGTTTTGCCCTTCTCATCATGTTAATGACAAAGCGGTATCTGTTTCAGGTATTCTTCTCGCGGGAGGAGAATCCAGTAGAATGGGGGGGATTAACAAGGCGCTTCTGAAAATCGGCGACCATTCCATCGTGGAACTCGTATCGCATGTTCTTCAAGAAATTTTCAGTGAAGTCCTGGTAATCACCAACTCGCCTCGAGATTTCGAGTTCCTGGAACTGCCCATGTTCCGCGACATTATTCCTGGTCGTGGCTCGCTCGGTGGCTTATACACCGGCTTGAAAGCTTGTGCTGGCGATTATGCATTCCTGGTGGCCTGTGACATGCCCTTTTTGAGTAAAGAGGCCATTATGTACATTCTTGAGCGAGCGCAGGGTTACGATGTGGTCGTCCCGAGGATATCAGGAATGTTGGAACCGCTGCACGCGCTGTATTCACAACGCTGCTTGCCATACATTGAAGAGCTGCTTGCGGCAGAAGATCTGAAAATAATAGATTTTTTCCATAAGGCAAAAGTGCTGGAAGTGCCGGGAGAAGACCTCCAACAATTCGATCCTCAACTCTTATTCATAATGAACATTAATACGCCGGACGATCTCAATGAAGCACGGGAACTGGACAAGAAAAGAATGGAACGGCAGGCAAACGTTTCATGTTTTACCGAGTCGCAGTAGAGTCATATTGAAGAGGTGAATTTCAGCACGAAGGCCCCTGTCCCGTCGAGCGAGAGGAATTTAAGACCGTCTAGTCAGGGAGAGGGGATGCAGCAAGTCTCCAAAGTGGAAGTTAGAATTCACAGCACTATGGCAGTCGCCTAATCACGAATATGCGCAGAATAGTAGTCGTCTAAAGTTGTATATACTGTTCCATCGTCGTTCCAACCAAAGGGAGGAGCTGGCTTCCCTGCTCATATGTTGTGGTTATGATCGACCTTGTGTAATGTTCAAGTTTAGTACCTTCGACTCCTGTCAAATCCAACCAGGGGGCGGCCCATGAAGAAAATTTTTGGCACCACGCTTGGAGTGACTTTTGCCTTCATAGTTTTAGTGTTGGTCCTCCTGGCAAACGCTCAGGAGGGCGGCAAGAAAATCTTGAGAGTTAATGGCGCCGGCATGGCGTCAGATCAGGTGAACCTGTGGGCACAACGATTCATGGAAACCAACGCCGACGTATCGATCATGGTGATAGGTTCCAGCGCGGGCAAAGGCTTTCAGTCTCTTGTCGATGGTACCGCGGAAACAGCCATGATGAGCCGTGATATTACGGCGGACGAACGCTCGAAGGCCAATGATAAGGGTCTCCAGCTGATAGAAAAACCAATAGGTCAAGCGGCTGTCGCCTTGATCACCAGCGCCAGAAACCCTGTAAACGAACTGACCCTGGGGCAGGTGAAGAAACTCTATGCCGGCGAATATGACAATTGGAAACAGGTCGGGGGCCCCGACGAGCCTGTGAGATGCATTTCTCGTCGAGTCCCGGAGTCTGGTGGGGCCGTATTTTTCCAAAGCAAAGTCCTAGACAAAGAACCCTTTGGTCCTAAAACCATGTTTACCGAAACATGGGAAGCCATCATCAAGGTATGCTCCACAGCTCAGGATCTGCCAATCGGGATCATACCGCATACGCGAAACCTCAGCGGGGTCAAAGTGTTGGGAATAAAGCGAGATGATGCGTCTGCCGCGGTCACGCCTACGGAAGATAACGTAAAGAGCGAACTCTACCCGATCATCTTGTCATTCAAGTTCGCTTGGAATGATAAATCCAAGGACCCGACAATACAGAAGTTCGCAGATTTCTGCGAAAGCCGGGGCCGTAGCAAATGAACTCTTGGAAAGAGCAAACAAACACGAAGGCGAATCTGGTGTGTCGAAAAGAGATTACGACGAAGCGCAACTTGTTTTTGGTAGCAGCTGGACTAATCCGGCACTAGCCGGCCCGGCCGGCCTTACAAAGATGTGATCCAGGAATTGGAAAAGTTGGGGGACGTTGCCAATCCCTCGTGTAGCGAATTAATATGAAAACAGGTCTTGAGAAGACATGGTAAGGAGGGGAGAAAAATGTCGTGCTGCGCTGATATGAAGATGGATCAAGTTTGGCGTTGTGAGACATGCGGGCTGGAAGTCAAGATCACGAAACCATGCGATTGCTCGCATGAGGAGTCCCCAGAGAAAGCTTGCAGCCCGGACGCCTGCTTAACGTGCTGCGACAAACCTCTCAAGCTCAAGAATTGATAAGAGTGCCAAAAGAGACTGCGTGCGCGTGATGGCTCAATGTAAAGCTATTGGACGGACTGCATGCACTGTTTTGCTTCATCTTGGGCCTGTCGGTAAAGCTCTCGGAATTTCTGCTCCATAGCGCGATTTTCATCATATTGCGCAAACAAGTTGTCCAATCCACTGCTTACGGCCTGGTTTTTAGGATACTTGGAGAGTTCCCCTATTTGATTCATCAGGCTTTTGGCAACCTGATTGGCATAATTGGCCCGGGCTTCGTACGTACGAGCGCGGTTAACCAGTTCCTGGCATACGCTCAGGTACACGGTCCTGTCCGCGTAAGCAGGACCTATTGCTGAAACCAAAATCAGAGAAAGCAGAGCGAAGATGATGACGGGTGTCTTGGCGTTCATCGCTAATCCTCACCAATTTTTGTCATAATATACCAGTATTATGTATGTTTGGCAAATCTTTTTTAATATAATATATATAACTAGTTAATAACGTTGATATAACTTTTTGTTTCTCTACACAATGCCGATTCACTTTTAAAAGTTAACTGTGTTGAGATCTGCTTCCACTCTGGCCAAAGCGCGTCATCGCGAGCGCAGCCAAGCAATCTCTTGACTTTCAGGATGTGAGATGTCATGGGGACCTGCGTCCTGCCGGTCATTTCCGGGCGGACAGACGGGACGCCTATTCCCCATTTACTCCCCGTACTGACTGAGAACCAATGATTTCTGCACTCCTGGTTGAATGCTCACAGCATAGCCTCAAGCTTCTTTGTTCGAGAGGCTTGGGACCCACTGTGCTGTTCAAGTCCGAGACTCATTGTTCCACATTTGATCCCGTGGCGGCGCAAAAGATATCGTCGGTAAGCTCAGAGATTGACTATTTCTTGACTGCTCGTTAGTCTTAGCATGCTGAATCTTTAACACCTTAAGGAGGTAGTTTGGAGGATCCTTTTAGAACTATAGAATGGAAAGGGGATCACGTCCGGTTGCTGGATCAGACGCTGCTCCCGCTGAAAGAGGAATACATCGAAATACGCACAGTGGATGAAATGTGCGATGCCATAAAACGGTTGGCTGTGCGAGGGGCGCCCGCAATCGGAGTGGCGGCAGCCATGGGTATCGCTCTGGGCATGGTTGATGCTCCGGACAATGATCGCGACGGCTTCGACAAGCTTTTTCAGAAAGTATGCAAGCGGCTGGTTTCCACGCGGCCGACTGCGGTCAATTTGTTTTGGGCAGTCCAGCGAATGACCAAGGTGCGTGAAAAGGCCAAGGCCCTTGATCTGCCTTCCATAAAAGACCTGTTGTTAAAAGAAGCAATACTCATCGAGCGAGAAGATCGAATACTGTGCGAACAAATCGGCCTGAACGGCAGCCGGCTTCTGCTTGATGGAGAAACGGTCTTGACTCATTGTAATGCTGGAGGTCTGGCCACTGCCGGCTACGGGACCGCATTAGGTGTGATCAGGGCAGCCGTAGAGCAGGGGAAGAGGCTCCACGTGATCTCGGACGAGACTCGGCCGTTAAACCAGGGGGCCCGCATAACCTGCTGGGAGCTGCAAAAACTGGGGATTCCGGTGACTTTAATCCCGGACAACACGGCCGGCGCTCTTATGCAGCGAGGCGAAATTCAAAAAATAGTTGTAGGGGCCGACCGCATTGCGGCCAATGGAGACGCGGCCAACAAGATCGGGACGTATTCAGTGGCCGTACTGGCCAAATATCATGGAATACCTTTCTATGTTGCGGCCCCGCTTTCGACAGTGGACATGTCACTTCCTTCGGGCAAGGAAATTCCCATAGAAGAAAGAGACCCAAAGGAGGTGACCCAGATTTGTGGTGTCTGCATAGCGCCGGACGGAATCGCGGTGAGGAATATTGCATTCGATGTGACTCCACACCATCTGATACACGGCATCATAACCGAAAGAGGTATAGCCTCAGAGCCTTATGAAGAATCGTTCCGAAGACTATTATCGAACGGTGGAGAGGAAGAAAATCATGGAACCGTTCCTTAGGGATCCCTCAACGGGTCGACGTTTGAAAAAAGTGGAGGTTGTGGATTCTGAATCAGGGCAGTTTTTGGGGACCCTGGATGCAAGTCGTGCCCTGAATGCTTTCAGGTGCCCGAATTTGACTCTGGACACGGATTTGTATGAACTGACCATGGTCGCGGGCTATCGTCTGCTCGGCCGTGGAAAACGGAAAGCCTGTTTCGATCTTTATTATCGTCAAAACCCGGACAACGGGGCATTCTGCGTATTTGCAGGGCTGGAAAGCGTAATCAATTACGTCAATAATCTCGGTCTATTTCCGGATGATCTGGAATATCTCAAGAGTCTGGGGATTTTTTCACGGAGCGCACTTGATGAGCTGGCTTCCGGCATAAGTTTCTCCGGTGACATATGGGCCGTGCCGGAAGGTACGGTGGTGTTTCCCCACGAGCCTCTCATTAGAGTCGTCGCCCCTATTGCAGAGGCACAAGTCCTTGAGACAACTTTGCTGGCGTTGGTTGGGCATCAAACCTTGATAGCCACAAAAGCCGCTCGGCTTGGTATCGCTGCGCGAGGCGCGTCGGTGGTGGATTTCGGAACGCGGCGCGCGCACGGAGTGGCGGCCGCGCTCTACGGGGCCAGGGCCGCTTACATAGGCGGATGCGATGCAACTTCAAACGTAAGGGCCGGCAAGATGTTCGGTATTCCGGTCAGAGGCACCCATGCTCACAGTTGGGTAGAGAGTTTCGATACCGAGATGGAATCGTTCCGAGGTTTCGCAGACACATTCCCGGACAACTGCGTCCTGTTGGTGGACACTTACGATACCTTGGAGGGGATAAGGCAAGCCATCGAAGTGGCGCGGGAGATGTCTGCCTCGGGCAAAAGCCTTTCCGGCATTAGAATAGACAGCGGAGACCTGGCTTATTATTCCAAGGCGGCCCGCAACATGCTGGATGCGGCCGGGTTTCCGAACACTAAAATCCTGGCCAGCAGCGATCTGGATGAATGGCTCATCGAGAGCCTTCGGGAACAGGGCGCGCTTATCGACGTGTGGTGCGTCGGGACCCGCTTGATAACTTCCTATCAGACGCCTGCCCTGGGAGTGGTGTACAAACTTATGGCAGTCGATCGTGGCGATGGGAAGTTGACCCCGAAGATCAAAATCTCCGAGAACCCTAGCAAGGTTACCAATCCCGGTGTGAAAAAGATTATCCGATTCTTCAATGGAAACGACAGGATGATGGGTGATCTCCTGGCGCAGGTGGATGAGCCATTACCCAGCGATCAGTACGTCCGTGCCCACCACCCGATGTATGATTACATGAAGAAGACCTATTGGCCGCCGTACGTGGCTCAAGAACTTATGGTCCCCATCTTTCGCGGTGGTAAGCAAGTTTACGGGCCGCCGGCACTGGAAGAGACCAGGAAGTTCGCTGCACGACAGATCCAAAGCCTTGAACCCGAATACAAACGATTCTCGAATCCCCACCTGTACAAAGTCTCGCTCTCCGACAAACTGTATAAGATCAAACAGCGTCTTCTCAAATTCCACCAGGAAAAAAGCCGCTCGTGAAGACTTGACAAGACATAACGTGGTGTCCAAATGTAACAGCAGGTTATTCGAGTAATAACCTGCTGAATTATTTTGACATCCGGCAGCAGCCTCACGGGTCCAAGGGGCGGTCCGACGGCCCATGGACTTTCTCTCCAGCCGCCTGAAAGGCGGAACCAAAGTAGGTGGGGTCTGCCGGTTTGTTACGAACGACTGAACTATTACACGGGTCCGACATTTTCGGAGGTTAAGTTGACTGAAGGACCGGAAAAAGTGGTGAAATTACGGATAGCCGGTGATGCCCGCAAACCTGAGGAGGACAAAGAAAAGGACCTCCAGGCACACCCCCCGTCAGAGCCATTGCCGATGGAATCGGAAATAGGGCAGGTTACGGAGAAGACAGCCGAGGAAATTTCAAAAGAAGACCCGCTCGAGGCAGCCAAAAGAGAAGCTGCGGAAAATCGTGATCGGTGGGTGCGAGCGGTCGCGGACCTTGAGAATTATAAGAAAAGGACGGCTCAGGAAAAAAGCAGACTCCTCAAGTACAAGAATGAAGACCTCCTCCGGGACTTATTGACTGTGGGAGACAATATTCAGAGGGCCCTGAGTTTTTGTGACCAAGGGGGGAGGTCCGATGCGCTGGTGGACGGTATATGTATGATTGCGGATATGTTTCGAGATCTACTGGTGAAATACGGGGTAACTGAAATTGACGCGCAGGGACAGCTCTTTGATCCGAACGTCCATGAAGCTATGGGACAGGTCCCGAGGGCTGATCTACAGCCCAATACTGTCGTCGAAGTGATGGAGAGGGGTTATATGTATCAAGATCGTCTCTTGCGGGCTGCAAAAGTGCTGGTTTCCAGCGCACCGAAAGCATAGCACGATCTGAATTCGCCGGATGGATTACACGAGGATTCGTGAATAGGTAATAAAAGACAAAAAGACCGTCATTTTTTGCCCATGGCGGCCAGGAGGAGACAATGCCGGGGAAAGTTATAGGAATCGACTTGGGAACTACCAACTCGTGCGTGGCGGTTATCGAAGGCGGAGAGCCGGTTGTCATGCCGAATTCGGAAGGTGGACGGACGACTCCTTCGGTGGTCGCTTTCACGGATTCCGGGGAGCGACTTGTCGGACAAGTCGCCAGGCGACAAGCCATTACGAACCCTGAGAACACCTTGTTCGCGATCAAGAGACTGATCGGTCGCAAGTACAACTCGCCGGAAGTACAGGGGGACCTGAAAATCCTGCCGTACAAGATTGTTGACGGCAAAGGCGGCGATGCGGCAGTTCGGGTGCGGGGAAAGGATTATGCGCCGGCTGAAATTTCCGCGATGATACTGCAGAAGATGAAGCAGACAGCGGAAGACTATTTGGGAGAAGAGATCAAGGACGCAGTCATAACGGTGCCCGCATATTTTAATGATTCTCAGCGTCAGGCGACAAAAGACGCAGGCCGTATTTCAGGCCTGAACGTCATGCGGATCATCAACGAACCGACCGCGGCTTCACTGGCGTACGGTTTGGATAAGAAAAAAGACGAGAAAGTCGCTGTATTTGATCTGGGTGGGGGAACATTCGACATCTCGATTCTCGAACTCGGAGAAGGAGTGTTTGAAGTTAAGGCCACAAACGGCGACACCCACCTGGGTGGCGAAGATTTCGATCAGCGAGTAATGGACTATTTGGCCGACGAGTTCAGGAAGGACCAGGGAATAGATCTTCGCAACGACAAGATGGCCCTGCAGCGACTCAAGGAAGCTGCAGAAAAGGCCAAGATCGAGTTAAGTTCTTCCATGGAAACCGATATCAATCTGCCTTTCATTACGGCCGACGCGTCCGGGCCTAAACACCTGACTATGAAACTTAGTCGGTCCAAACTCGAACAGTTGGTTGGGGACCTCATTGAAAAGACTGCAGGACCGTGTCGTACGGCCCTGAAAGATGCCGGATTAAGCTCCACGGATATTGACGAAGTGATTCTGGTCGGCGGTATGACTCGTATGCCTGCGGTGCAAGGCAAGGTCAAGGAAGTTTTTGGGAAGGAGCCTCACAAAGGGGTGAATCCTGATGAAGTAGTCGCGGTTGGCGCTGCTATCCAGGCGGCCGTGCTTATGGGGGACGTCAAGGACGTGCTCCTGCTCGATGTGACGCCTCTGTCGCTGGGCATCGAAACATTGGGATCGGTCTTTACAAAACTTATAGAGAAGAACACCACTATTCCTACTCGGAAGAGCCAGACCTTCTCCACTGCTTCGGACAACCAACCTTCCGTGTCCATTCACGTCCTTCAGGGTGAGCGCCCGATGGCTTATGACAACAAGACCCTGGGCCGGTTCGAGCTGGTGGGAATACCCCCTGCGCCCAGAGGCATGCCTCAAATTGAGGTGACGTTCGACATAGACGCCAATGGTATTGTTCACGTGTCAGCCAAAGATCTGGGAACCGGAAGAGAGCAATCGATCAAGATCACGGCGTCGAGCGGCCTTTCCGAAGAGGAAATTCAGAAGATGGTTCACGACGCGGAAAGCCACGCGGAAGATGACCGAAAGAAACGTGAACTGATCGAAGCCCGTAACGAAGCGGACTCCATGGTCTACATGACGGAAAAATCCCTCCAAGAGCATGGCGACAAAGTAGACGCGACAGTTAAGAGCACTATTGAAGCTGCCATATCGAGAACCAAGAGCGCGATGGAGGGGTCCGACGCTCAAGCCATCAAGTCCGCGGTTGCAGACCTACAGCAGGCATCCCACAAGCTTGCGGAGGCTATGTATCAACAAGCCGCGGCAAGTGGCGCCGGAGGAGCAGGTCAGGCGGGTCCCACGGGCCAAGAGCAAGCAGGTCCTCGACCCGGACCCAAGCCGGATGAAGACGTGGTGGATGCTGACTTCAGGGAAGTTAAATAGATAAATCTGATACGGGCGCCCCGTAGTCGGGGCGTCCCTGTTTTAGAGCCAAAATTTGTGGTACAACGAGACCACCACTAATGCCAATTCGCGTTCAAGTCTATAAGAAAATCCCCTCTAACCCCCCTTTATTAAAGGGGGGCACGGGGGGATTTGAATGCGAAATGGTATAATCTTCTTTTTTAAGAATCCCCGACATGAATATATTGAAGATATCCGCCGCCAGCCGGCTCGAGTATTTCCGGGCCGGGCTGACGTTTTTCTTTTCCGTCCTGTTTTCTTTATATGCTTCCGGTGGTCATGCTGCGGAGCCTAAAATTGATCCCGGCCAAATCCGAATCCAGGCCGTAAGGATTCTGGATGATGTTTTCCAGGGACTTTCCGAGGGAGCTTACGGCCTGTACACCAAAGATTTCTCGGAAAACATGAAAGCATCTCAGAGCCGGGAAGACTTCCTGCTTCTGCAGAAGAATCTCCAGAAAACTATGGGCCATTTCAGGTCCATGGAATATATCGGGTTCTACGTGCAAGATAATCATGTGATAGCTCTGTTCAAATCACGGTTCAGCAAAATAAAAGACGATATGCTCGTCAAGCTTGTTCTGGATATTCGCTCATCGCCCGCACGAGTGACCGGCCTCTGGTTTGAACACCCATCGTTGGAGAAATGATCGACCGCTTGTGCCTGCCTTAAGTCAGAATTGAAGCCCAATGCCGAAAATCTAACAGCGTAGCGCCGATAACCGCCAATCTGTAAAGGCAGTGGCTCCGTCCTAATCTATCGTCATATCGGCGTAGGCCGGTATCCAGGAACAGCGCCTGGATTCGGACTCTCGTCGGAATGACGGGAGAACGGCCAAGCCCAAATCAGGACATTACCAATCCACGGGTAGCCTTGACCCCTCAGCTTTCGGCGTGTTAATTTATTTGATTGGACGTTTTGCGGTGGGCCGGCGTCAATGCCGGGGGAGTCCCGCGTGGTTCCCTCGCCCTTAACCATGTGTTGCTTGATAACCGGCGCACTGAGAGGATATTCAATGGCAGACATACAACCATTTCGGATGGTCCATTACGACCGTAAATTTGCGAAGGAACTTGATCGCTTGATCACGCCTCCGTATGACGTAATCTCTCCTGAACAACAGGAGTCCTACTACGCAGCCCATGAATTTAATATCATTAGATTAGTCCTCGGCAAACAGTATGCTGATGATGGACAGGATAATAATCGATATACCAGGGCCAATGCGACTCTGAGGGAGTGGCTGGACAAGGGTATTCTGACTTGGGAAAATATTCCGGGCCTAGCGGTCTATCAGATGGAATTTGAGCAGCCTGAGCACGGCTCCAGGTCCATAGACGGTATAATATGTCTGGTGAAGGTGGACGACTACGGGGAGGGGAAGGTCCTACCTCACGAAAAGACTTACAAAGGACCAAAGCAGGATCAACTGGATCTTTTGCGGTCTTGCCACGCCAATTTTACGGCCATCCACGCGCTGTTTAGCGATGAGCCGCACACAATATCCGATGCGTACTCTCCTCACATCAGGCGTCCTGCGGACCAGGAAACGAGAGATCGGAATGGAACGATCCACAGGATCTGGAACATTTATGATTCGGGAGTGATTGAAAGGCTGCAGCGGGTCTTTGACCAGAAGAGCCTATTCATAGCGGACGGTCATCACCGCTATGAGACCGCGCTGGCATATAAGGCCGAAATGAGGTCGGCAGGTCATACCGGTCCTTCGGAGCCGCACAACTATGTAATGATGTACCTCACCTCTATGTCGCACCCGGGATTGACCATATTGCCCGCTCATAGAATGGTCAAGGGGCTGCGGGACCTGAATGTGAGTCGACTCCTGAAGGAGTTGGAGCCTTATTTCTACATCGAAGAGTTGTCGTTCGCCGCAGCGGACCGAGAATCCACGTTTCGAACGTTTGTTGAAAGAATCGAATCCTATTCGGGAGTTGGGGGCGAGTTCGGCATGATGGTCCACGGAGAACAATGTTTTCGTCTGTTAAGGCTCAAAGATTTCGAGACTGCCGAGTCCCTGGTGAATGCTTCCATACCATCAGTGCTACGCGGTCTCGACGTAACCATATTGCGCGAGGTCATCATGAATCACGGCCTCGGTATGGACGGCGAAAATGCGGAGGGAAAGATAGAATATACGCCTTTAGTCGGCGAGGCCCTTAACAAGGTTACAGAAGGCGAAATCCAGATAGGCTTCATTCTTAATCCGACAAGAGTAGATCAGATGCGGACGGCTGCGGAGTTGGGACATAAACTGCCTCAAAAGTCCACCTACTTCTATCCGAAGCTATCTTCAGGACTGGTGCTGAGAGTCTTTTGAACACAAAATGGGATTGCAGGCGGATTTCATAAAAGCTGAGGAATCGGTCAACGGTCTTTTTGGGAACAAGGTCAGAGTAATCCAGGCGCGGCGAGGTTACCGCGTTTCCGAAGACGCCTTGATTCTGACGTGGTTCGTCAAGCCTTCTCCCGGAGAATTTATACTGGATGCCGGGACCGGTTGCGGAGTCATTGCCTTCGGCTTGGCCCTGAAAGGACCTGCCGCGATGATTGTAGGATTGGAGGTGCAGAAAGGTTTGACTGACCGGGCTCGGAGAGGGCTGAGGCTAAACGGACTTGAATCGAAGGTGAGCATCCTGCGGGGTGACTTGCGTCACGCAGCCCGGTTTTTTAGGCATGGCTGTTTTGACGCAGTAGTGTCGAATCCTCCTTATCACGAGCCTGGGCGCGGGCTGGTCAATCTGCAAGAGGAGAAGGCATTGTCCAGGCATCAGCTTATGATGCCGCTGGATGACCTGTTCGCGGTATCGAAAAAACTTTTGAAGCCGGCAGGAAAACTTTCGCTGATTTACCCGGCTTCCGGTCTCGATGGTATCGAGAAGGCGATGAAAGAGACTGGATTTAAGCCTTCACGTGTGCTATGGATTCACCCTTACGAGGGTGCCCCTCCGTGCCTGGTCTGCCTGGAAGCCGGTTCGAGTTCGTCAGGTCTAGCCATGACTGAAGAATCGTTAGTGCTCTATGACGATCCCGGTAAGCGAACCCACGCTGCGGAAGCAATTTTGGCCGGCGAAGACTTACTTTGTTACTTCCGGGCCTAACCTCAAAGAGGTTCATGTTGAGTAGACGGAGTGAGCGTATTGGATTGCGAAGAGCGAATGATCTATAGCCGAATAAAGCGTACGTCGGCCTCCTCGGCTGACGGGAGGTGAATATGGAAGAGTCCACGAGAATCGACAGGCTTCCTCCCTATGTATTCAAGGTCGTTAATGACCTGAAAATGACACTGCGACGCCAGGGTGAAGACATAATCGACATGGGTATGGGCAACCCCGATATTCCTACTCCCGCGCATATAGTCGAAAAGGTGATCGAGGCCATACGGAACCCAAAAAATCACAGGTACAGCGCATCGGCTGGGATCCCTAATTTGCGGAAAGCATTCGCGCAATGGTGGAAAAGGCGCTACAACGTGGACCTGGATTGCGATAACGAAGTGGTAGCAACCATGGGCGCCAAGGATGCCCTTGCGCACATGGTATTAGCCTTGACTACGCCGGGAGATGTGGTCTTCGTTCCGTCTCCCACTTATCCCATTCATCCGTATTCAGTGATTATCGCGGGTGGCGATCTCAGGCACGTGCCGATCAGACCTGACAGCGATTTCTTTGAGGATCTCAAGACCGCGGCCAGGCTAACGTGGCCTTTGCCGAAGATGCTTATCATCTCCTTTCCGCACAATCCGACCACGATGGTTGTGGAACAGGACTTCTTCCGAAGAATTGTCGATTTCGCCCTGGAATACAAGATAATGGTCATACATGATTTCGCTTACACGGACCTCACATTCGACGGATACCGGGCTCCGAGTTTTCTTTCCGTGCCGGGGGCAAAAGAGGTGGGAGTAGAAGTTGTTTCCCTCTCAAAAAGTTACTCTATGGCCGGCTGGAGGGTCGGGTGCGCGGCGGGCAATGCCCAAATGATCGGCGCTCTCAGGAGATTGAAGAGCTATATAGATTATGGGATCTTTCAGCCGATTCAGATTGCCGCCATTATAGCGCTGAACGAGGATCAGGACTGTGTTCAGACCATTGTAGACGAATACAAAGACCGACGGGATGCGCTGTGTGCGGGCTTGAATGAAGTCGGGTGGCCTGTTACTCCCCCCAAAGGCACGATGTTTGTGTGGGCGCGGATTCCGGAGGAATTCCGATCCATGGGCTCCCTCGAGTTCTCGAAAGTCCTTACCGAGGAGGCCAAGGTGGCGGTAAGCCCCGGCATTGGCTTTGGTCCGTTTGGCGATGATTTTGTGAGATTTGCCCTTGTGGAAAACAGAATGCGAATCATGCAGGCGGTTCGGGGAATCCGTCAGTTTTTTTGCCGGTCCGAGTTGAAGGACGGCGATCATGCGGTTTGCTCCGCGGCTGTATGATCCTTGTGGCCATTGGCAAAAGTGATGACTCGATTCGATGGATTTAATAACATACTAAAATCCCCCCAACCCCCCTTTATTAAAGGGGGGATGAAGGGGGGATTTTCACGCGGAAGACCTTGTTTCGAGTAAGAATCCGGGCAAACGGTATAAGCTGGTCAAGATACTTGCGCCGGTTTTCAACTTGGCCGCGGCGGTCTATTTCAATGCGGTGACTGCACACATGAAAGAAATTTCCATCGGGTTGATAGGGTTCGGAACTGTTGGCTCGGGTGTAGCAAAAATTCTTCAGGAGAAAAAGGACGCTCTCGGCGCCAGAGTGGGGATACCTCTGCGGCTGAAACGTATTGCGGACCTGGATATCGAGTCCGACAGAGGGATTCCGATGGATCGTTCCGTCCTGACGACCGATGCAAGGGCGATTCTTGAGGATCCGGATATATCAATCGTGGTTGAGTTGATCGGTGGATATGAACCGGCCCGGACGTTCATCCTTGACGCGTTTCGCAACGGTAAGCAAGTAGTTACCGCCAACAAAGCGCTCTTGGCCCAGAACGGAACCGAGATATTCCGTGCTGCCCGTGAAGCGGGTGTGCACATAGCCTTCGAGGCTGCCGTTGCCGGCGGCATTCCCATATTAAGATCGCTCAGAGAAGGTCTCGTTGCCAATCGGTTCGAAAAGGTGCTCGCCATACTCAACGGCACCTGCAACTTCATTCTTACTGAGATGCACGAGAATCCAGGAGCTTCTCTGGATCGAGTCCTTCGTCAAGCGCAGGAACTCCGATACGCCGAAGCGGACCCTACTCTGGACATAGAAGGCACAGACTCGGTTCACAAATTGGTGCTCGTGCTTCGACTTACCCACGGACTTCGCGTCCCCCTGGAAAAAATTCACAGGGAAGGAATTGTCGGGATAGACCCGTTCGACGTAGCGATGGCCAAGGAATTCTCTTATAAAATAAAGCTACTGGCTATCATAATAGACCACGGGGAGACCGTGGAAGCGCGTCTGCATCCTACGATGATTCCGGAGAACCACCCTCTCGGAAGAGTAGACGGAGTTTTCAACGGTATTTATCTCAAAGGGGACATGGTGGGCGAGCAACTGTTCTATGGTAGGGGCGCCGGAAGAGAGCCTACCGCTTCGGCCGTGGTGGGCGACGTGATAGAAGCTGCGAGGACCATCGTGCAGGGAGCTTGTCACCCTGGCTTGCCTGCGGGCTATCCGGGAGATTGGTCCGCCGTGGGCGAGGTCATGGACATGAAACAGATTGTAACCAACTATTATCTTCGCGTTCAAGCGAACGACCAACCAGGCGTCCTTTCGAAAATCTCGGGGATCATGTCGGACCACCGGATCAGTATTCACTCGGTGTTTCAGAAGGGTCGCGACAGTTCTGGAACCGTCCCCGTCGTGTTCCTTACCCATCGTGCCCGTGAAGCCGATGTGCAGAATGCGTGCGCCCGGATCGGCGAACTCGACGTGGTAGAAGGGCTGCCTACAATAATAAGAATCGAGGACGAAACGCTGACATGACTTTCTATTTACCGCAAAGACGGCATTCCGATGGCTGTCGGACGCTTCCGGGAGAATAGCGATGTGGAAAGGCGTCATAAGGGAATATCCTGAGTTTTATCACTTTGATGATGACAGACATGTCGTGACGATTTTGGAAGGGAACACTCCGCTTATTCCCGCGCGAAGGTTGGCTGCCCGCATTAATCCCGACATTTCGCTCTATCTCAAATTCGAGGGATTGAATCCCACTTCCTCGTTCAAAGATCGAGGCATGACACTTGCCGTGTCGAGGGCGTTGGAAGCCGGTTCCAAGTCCATAATCTGCGCCTCAACCGGGAACACGTCCGCATCAGCCGCGGCATATGCCGCACGAGCGGGCATAAAGGCATTCGTTGCCATCCCTGAGGGCAAGATTGCTCTCGGCAAGTTGGCCCAAGCGATGATTCACGGCGCCATAGTGGTCAAAGTTCTGGGTAATTTCGACGAAGCCTTAAAAATTGTTCGGGAGATATCTGATAACTACCCGATCACTCTGGTTAACTCTCTTAATCCTCACAGGATTGACGGGCAAAAATCGGCGGCATTCGAAATCTGTGACGTGCTCGGCGGATACCCGGATTATCACGCCTTGCCGGTGGGAAATGCAGGCAACATCACTGCTTATTGGGCCGGGTATAAGACTTACCGGGACGTGGGCAAAATCAAAGCTCTTCCCAAGATGATAGGGTTTCAGGCTGAAGGCGCGGCCCCGATTGTGCGGGGTCATATAGTCGATCGTCCGGAAACGGTCGCGACCGCAATCCGCATCGGGAACCCGGCCTCGTGGAAGGCTGCGGAAGCCGCTCGGGACGAATCCGGCGGCCTCATAGACATGGTGAGTGACCAGGAGATTCTTGACGCCTATCGCATGGTGGCTTCCACGGAAGGAGTTTTCTGCGAACCGGCCTCGGCAGCGTCTATTGCCGGTGTCATAAAAAAGACCAAAGAAGGCTATTTCGAAAAGGGTGCAAGGGTTGTTTGTACCCTCACCGGACACGGCCTAAAAGATCCGGACAACGCAATAAAGGTATCGGCCGAGCCGGTAACGTGCGAGCCGGAAATGAAGAAGGTACTGAATGTCCTCGGGTTCTGAAGCAAAGTATCTGATCCTAGTACCAGACGGCATGGCGGACCTGCCGGTGCCCGAGTTGGGCAACATCACCCCGTTGAAGGCGGCCAAAACACCCTGGATGGACCGCATGGCCGGGGCAGGGATTATTGGCACGACGCGCACTGTGCCGGAAGGTCTCTCTCCGGGAAGCGACGTAGCTAATTTGTCCATCATGGGGTACGAGCCTTCAACGATTTACACGGGTCGGGCGCCTTTCGAGGCAGCCTCGATGGGGGTTTCACTGAGGGAGACTGATTTGGCTTTCAGGTTGAATCTCGTCACCCTCGACCAGAATTTCACCGTGATGGTAGATCACAGCGCTGATCACATTTCATCGCCGGAGGCACATGCGCTGATAGCGGCTGTGGCGCCGGCCGTCGAAGATCTGGGGCTCGCGGTTGTTCCTGGAGTATCGTACAGGAATCTGCTTGTATGGGGAAATGGGCCGGATGGGTTGATCACTCAAGCGCCGCACGATATCCCCGGAGAGCTCCTTGCCGGTCACCTGCCTTCCGGTCCCGGAGCGGACACACTGTTGCGGCTCATAGTCAAGTCCTGGAAGATACTGGAGAATCATCCGGTTAACCTTCGGCGGACCAAAAGGTGTCAGGGTCGCGCCAACTCTGTTTGGCCCTGGGGACAGGGGAGACCGCCCAAAATCAACACACTGACAGAGCGATTTGGGATTTCGGGGGCTGTTGTGGCCGCGGTGGATCTGTTGCGGGGTATCGGGAAGTATGCCGGCTTGGAGATCATCCATGTGCCGGGTGCCACCGGATATCTTGATACCAATTATGAAGGTAAAGTCGAGGCCGCTCTGCGTTGTTTGAAGGACAAGGACCTGGCGTTTCTGCACGTGGAAGCGCCTGATGAGGCTGCGCATTCCGGCCAACACGACTTGAAGATCAAGGCTATAGAGGATTTTGACGACAGAGTGGTCCGACCTGTTCTTCAGGGCTTGAAGGCGTTTCCGAGGTGGAGAATACTGCTTATGCCGGATCATCCGACCCCGATAGTTACTAGGAAACACTCCCCTGATCCTGTGCCGTTCATTTTGCTGGATTCGGAGCAATGGAATTCCGCCGACAAAATAGGCGGACGAGGTTTCTCGGAGGAAGAGGCACGGGCCTCAGGCCGCTTTGTTAAAGCTGGTTCTCAGATGATTGAGATCTTGCTCAAGAGGCAATCGATCTGATCTCGCTCTGTCAGCTTTGAACAAAGATTCGTTTGACTCTGGGAGAGATCTTGCAGACGATTTCGTAATTAATTGTGTTGCCGTTGGCCGCGATTTCATCGGGTAGGATTTCTTCATCTCCTTGACGGCCGATAAGCACTACCTCGTCACCCACCCGCGTTTCCGGAACATCAGTGACGTCTATCATCACCGCATCCATACAAACAGTGCCCACTACGGGAACCCGCCGCCCTCGTACCAGCACTTGACCGGTGTTGGACTGGAAACGGGGATATCCGTCATTGTATCCGACCGGAAGAGTGGCAATCCGAGAATTCCTTGGGGTAACAAATCGGCGATTATATGAAATGGAACGGCCTGGAGGGTGCTCCTTTATCTGAGCGATCTTGGTGGAGAAGGTGATAACCGGCTCCAGCCGAACTAACGCGCACACCGCCTTGGACGGGTACATTCCATAGATTGCCAGCCCCGGCCTTATCATATTGTAATGAGTCTGGGGAAAGCGAACCGCGGCCGCGGTATTGGCCGCATGCACATAACGGATATGATGTCCTCTCCGCTTGACTTCACTTAACAGCGATTCAAATGCGTTGATCTGGCCCAGTGTATAATCGTCCGCTTCAGGGTCGTCCGCGCTGGAGAAGTGAGTCATCAGACCTTGCACTTCCAGATTTTTCAGGCACAAGAGTTCTTCAATGAACGGTAATGCCTCGTCTACCCAGATGCCGGATCGTCCCATACCCGTGTCCACTTTGATATGCACTGGAATTTTTGTCTCACCCGCGGCCGCTCTGTTCAGCGCTCTGGCAGGTTCCAGAGAAGACACGACGGATGCAAGCCGATACCGGACTATCCTGTCTACTTCCTCGGGGAGTACGTGGAAAACCAAGATAGGCGCGTCGATTCTATTTTCCCTAAGAGTTACAGCCTCATCCGGGAACGCAACAGCCAAGTAATTGACCCCGTTCTCCAGGGCGATTTTGGATGTTCTGATGGAATCGTTTCCATAGCCAAAACTTTTTACCACAGCCATAATGGCGACATCATCGCTGATGACTGTTCTGATGGTCTTAATGTTGGCTGCTATGGCATCAAGATTTACCACGAGCCTGGTCGGCCCAATGGAACCCACCAGTTCCTTTGCTATACGTTCCAGCCTGAACCAGCGCGAACCCTTGAAAAGGACGACATCCCCGCCCTTCATAATTTTTTCCAGTTCTTCCGCCGCTTCATTATAGCTTCGGGTGTTGACGATGAGCTTGGAATTCATCCCCTCCTGCGCCGCGGCTCTTCCGATCAGAGCAGCGTTCTCACCGACCGTAATCAGATGATCCACTCCGGCCCGGACCACGTCCTTTCCTACGGCCAGATGTTCTTCACTGCTGTACAATCCCAAATCCAACATATCGCTGAGGATTGCTACCTTACGGCGACCGGTGCCTACCTTGGCCAGCACGTCCAATGCCCCCTTAACAGAAGCCGGATCGGAATTGTAAGTATCGTTTATGAGAGTTACGCCAGTTACGTCGGTGTGGAATTCCAAACGCATGGGAGAAGGTCGGAAGTTTTCCAGTCCCTGACGCACAGCGGCAGGCGATGCACCCAGCAAAGAGGCCGCCGTAGCCGCAGCCAAGGAATTCAAAACATTGAACAATCCTGGAACAGGGAGCATAACATCGATGGTTTTTCCGAAGAGCCGAATCTTGAATCGGTGTCCTCGATCAGGCACTGAGACCAGGTCTTCGACAGTCACATCCGCTCGCTTGGAAAGACCGAAGGTAGCGACTCGGGCCGGCACTCGCCCCAAGAGACGCATGCTCAATGGGTCATCCGCGTTGAGGAGCAGAAATGAATCTTGTCCAAGATTCTCGAAAAGCCTTGCTTTCTCCTCTAACGTGTTCTCAAGGCTGCCCAGGCCGCCGATGTG
Organism: Desulfomonilaceae bacterium; assembly: GCA_035506215.1. Lineage (GTDB taxonomy): Bacteria > Desulfobacterota > Desulfomonilia > Desulfomonilales > Desulfomonilaceae > DATJPW01. The sequence goes on along the minus strand of DATJPW010000144.1, from coordinate 11,469 downwards.
GGCCTTGCTCACCACAGTGAGTATTCCGTGATCGGGTCGGATCATCCTTTCAAGACGCTCCATTTCGCCGGGTAGGCTTATTCCTGCCTCTATGATCGCGACCTCATGCTCGGGCCTCATACCGAGCAGCCCCAGCGCGGCCCCCACCTGAGTGTTGTATGACATCGGTGATCTGTAAGTCTTGCGTTCAAGACACAGGATCGAAGCGAGCATCTCTTTCACAAGGGTCTTACCGTTGCTCCCGGTTATGGCGATTACCGGGTAGTGGAAACGGCCTCGATATGATGCCGCAAGGCCCTGTAATGCCTTTAAGGTATCCGGGACAAGGATCAGAGTAGCGTCTTGACCCAACTCTTTTTCAAGAAGTTCCTGACGACTGATAACGGCAGCCTTGGCCCCCATATTAAAGGCTTCTTCGACAAAATCATTTCCGTTGAAGTTTCGGCCTCTTATTGCCCAGAATATATAATCCTCGCCTATCGGCTTGCGAGTATCGATGGAAATGCCGGAGAGAGGGCCGCTCCCTGGGCCTTTGACGAATAATGGTTTGATAATGTTGATAATTTTACCAAGATCCAGAAATCCGACATTTTCGATCCCATGTTTTTCGCGGGGAGCGGAAATCGCAGAGTCGGGCCGCCGGTCAAAGCCGTCCGAGTCGATGATATGTTCCCAACCTGTAAACGGTGTCACGGTCATTGCAAGCGTGTACCATGATAGAATCGAAAACTCAATAGACGAGGCTGACGTGAGTATTCACGTTAAGTGCGAGACCATTCTACGATAAAGTCCTTGATGCAGCTACATGACAGGCAAGTTGCCTGTCCTACCATGAAATAAAGCTGCGTCTGACTGTCCCACCTTTCTTGTTGCGTTCATAAGACAAACACATGCGACTCTGTATTTCTGAAAAAAAGTAATTATGTCCTTTTCTCCGGATTGGTCAGGATATCCAGTTCTCTCTTGTATCGGTCTCCTATTTCCAGGATGGTTTCCACCCATTCCCTGACCAACTTTCCCTCTGTGGTCATGTAGTTTATCCGAGTATCCATTATTCGGCTCAGTGTGCCCAATATGTCCAGGAGCACTTCGAGTTTGCGGCAATCACTATCAGACCTGATGATGGGCGTGTGCAGGTCCTCGTCACTGTAAGCGTCCCAGTCCATTTCTCCCATCAAGGTTGAGACGGCGCTGGACAGCACAGAGATAGCTTTAAAATCCATTGATCTGCGGCAACCTTTGTTCAGAGGGCTAAAATTGCTTTCCAGGTTGTTTTACTTCAGCAAAGCTTAACTCGTATCTTACTGCTTTGCACGTTCAAAAACTAGCTTGGCCCAACTCATCATATTCTTTCTGGTATGCCGGCGTCCCAAGCGCAGAGAAGGACATTTGGTCTCTCTTCCTAGAGCAAGAGCGCAAAGGAGACTCACACCAATTCTGTGAGTTGATTTGGCGAACAGAACTTCGCGGACCGGTCATTTTTCCCTTGACAAAAGATCGGCCGGAGTTTAAACATTAATTCGACGTGACTAACTATGATAGGTGAATCAAATGCAAGTGCCGGCTTTCATCGTAGATAAATCCAGCGAAGATCAAAACGTTGAAATAGTGCGCCGTCCATCTGAAGATAAGTGCGCAGAATGCCCTGAACTTCGGGGCAACGAATGTCGGGCCAGGATGGCCCTCTCCGACTACAGGCCCGGGCAAAAAGGCAAAGTCGTTCAAGTTTGTGGAAACCCGGATTTCCGGCGCAGAATGATGGAGATGGGGTTCGTGAAAGGCACCGAGGTCAGCGTGGTGAAATACGCCCCTCTTAATGATCCTATGGAATTGGTACTTATGGGATATCACGTGAGCCTCAGAAAAGATCAGGCCGCGGACATTATTATGAATGCCCCTGACAAAGCAGCTTGAGACCCCCCGTACGACGATGAAAAAACTTACTGTGGCCCTCGCTGGTAACCCCAACGCGGGGAAAACGACCCTGTTCAATGCACTCACCGGCGCTCGACAGCATGTGGGAAATTGGCCGGGTGTAACCGTTGAGAAGAAGGAAGGCGTCCTAAAATATGCCGGCCGTGAGATTCATGTTATCGACTTGCCGGGCACTTACTCCCTCACCGCATACTCTCTGGAAGAAATCATAGCACGAAATTTTATAGTTGAGTCCCGGCCCGACGTGGTGGTCGATGTTGTCGACGCGTCCAATCTGGAACGCAATTTGTACCTCGCGACACAGCTCCTTGAAATGGGGGCAAAACTAGTCATAGCCCTCAATATGATTGATGTGGCCCAGGGCCGCTCTATAAACATAGATGAGAAAAAGCTTTCGGAATTACTGGGGGTGGCCGTTATCCCGACCAATGGCAAAAAAGGCGTGGGGATAGAAGAGCTTTTGCGATCGGCCATCGAGGCGGCTGAATCCGGCGCCGGCCCGGACCGACAGCGGTCGGTCAATTACGGCACGGAAGTTGAAGAGGAGCTGGCCAAGATAGAAGAAGCTCTTGACCCTGTCGCTGCGATTGTCAACGGACTCTCACGCCGTTGGTTGGCGGTGAAACTTCTTGAAGGCGACTCTGAGATAGCCAAGAAAATCGAAGCAGCGCCAAATCTGGAAGGCATTTTCAAACAGGTAGACCACAGTCGCAAGCATCTCACAGACATATTCGCGGACAGTCCTGAGATCATTCTCACTGATGCTCGATACGGCTTTGCTTCCGGTGCGGTCAGACGGGCCGTACAGTTGGAAGCGACCGATCGCGTGCATCTAAGTGAGGCCATTGACAGAATGCTCACTCATCGTCTTGTGGGACCGCTGATTCTGTTTCTCGTGATCTATTTGCTCTACACCTTCACTTTCCAGGGCAGTGAACCATTTGTAAGCGCTTTCAAAGCTTTCTTTAAATGGTTGGGAGCACAAATGTCTGCGGCCCTTCCCGAGGGCCTTTTGAAATCCCTGGTGGTGAGCGGAATCATTGACGGGGTAGGGGGGGTCCTTGGTTTCACCCCCCTGATTGCGTTTATGTTTTTTGCTATAGCGGTCCTGGAAGACACAGGCTACATGGCCAGAATAGCTTTTATGCTGGACCGAGTGTTGCGCGGGTTCGGGCTTCACGGCGCCTCAATGCTTGCCTTGATGGTTTCGGGCGGTATCGCCGGCGGATGTGCTGTGCCCGGCATCATGGCTACGCGCACTCTGAAGGAACCGAAGGAACGTCTTGTAACAATACTGGTAGCCCCCCTTATGAACTGCGGGGCAAAAATGCCTGTTTATGCACTTCTCATCGGGGCCTTCTTTGCCGACAAACAGGCTCGAATGATGCTGTTGTTGACGGTGATTTCGTGGGTTATGGCACTCACCGCGGGGAAGATCATACGTTCCACAGTGCTGAAAGGACCTTCAGCCCCGTTTGTTTTGGAGCTGCCGCCGTATAGAACTCCAACACTCCGAGGGCTCCTGATCCACACATGGGAACGGACGTGGATGTACCTGAAGAAGGCCGGCACAGTCATCCTCGCCGTTTCCATAGTGCTCTGGGCGACGATGACTTTTCCCTCTTTACCTAAAGAAAAGACTCAAGCTTATGAAGAACGAGAGCAGAAGCTTGTTGCGGATTTCTTGAGCAATCCCTCGGTAGCGCCTGTGTTCAAATCCGAGACAGATATAGAAGAATTCGAAAAGGTCCGTGCGGAAGTGGCAGCAGGCAAATCTGACGCAGTGGCTACACAGAATCCCGCTCTACTGGAACTGATCAGATCATTGGGAAGGAGCAACGCCACAGACGCTGTTGCTCCGGCAAGCTCGGGTCCGGCTGGTAGCAAGTCTTTGGCCGAAGTCTATGCCGCGTTCAGCCGGCAGAAAAAGGCCATAGAAGGCGAAAAGCTCAGCGCTCAACTTCAAAATACCGTAGGAGGCAGAATCGGGACTGCCCTGGAAACCGTATTCAGGCCGATGGGCTTCGATTGGCGCACCAATGTCGCCCTGTTGGGTGGATTCGCCGCGAAAGAGGTTGTCGTGGCAACCTTGGGGACTGCTTACAGCCTGGGGGAAGTTAAATCCGAAGCGGCTGAAAGCTTGACCGAGAAGCTTCAAAAGGAGCCGGGTTGGAACCCTTTGGTGGCGTTCACTCTCATACTATTTGTCATGCTCTACAATCCATGCCTTACCACCCTGGTCGTCATAAAAAAGGAATCAGGGAAGTGGCGGTGGACGCTGTTCGCTATGGTCTATACTACTGTCTTGGCTTACTGCGTTGCGCTGGTCGTGCATTCTGTAGGGTCTTTTTTCGGTTTGGGTGTTACTTGAAACAGTCCTCGGGAGATTAATATGTGGCAAGAAATAATTGTGGGATTGATTGTCTTAGCAGCGATAATATTTGTGGTTATACGTGTTTGGAAGAGCTTCACAGCGGCCAGACGCGGTGATGTATGTGCCTCGTGCGATTGTTCGGCTTGCGCGGAAAAAGGAGTTTCCGGAGAACAGTGCGGTCTTGAATGACGACGATTTTCTCCCTTCCGGATCTGAACAAACCTCTGACGCATCCCCCCTTGAAGACTATTTATACAAGAAATTGAAGAGCATATCAGATCGGTTTTACGAAGACCTTTGCCGCGTCGGTTTTTGTGACGGAGAGGTGGTATCCCTTGATATTTACTACCAGAAAGCCGGATTTGTCATCCTTCGACTCGATTTCCAATATTCCACCGCTTTCCATGCCTTGTTCGGTGAACAGCTTCTTGAATTTTGCCGGCCCCTTCAAGCTCTCTATTATAACCTGCGATCCTGCCGGCGCCTCTGCTAGAGTCATTCCGTCCGCAAGGGCCGCTTTCTGAGCTCGGGCCCTGCTCAATACTCTCTTGCGTGCTTTTTCCAGGCAAGGGATGCAGTCCTCGCAGCTTTCTGATCTGGCGTCCAGCCATCGCTCTTGATCCATCGGACACAGCTCAATGAATTCCACGAAACGCACCAATTTCTCGATCACTTCAGGATCGAGATGATGCTCAATACGGCATGCATTGTCTTCCGCGGACGGCTCATCAAGTTTAAGCACCCGGGAAAGGAAGCGTTTCAGAATTTCGTGCTTTCGCACGATTTGTTTCGCTTTTTCTATGCCGCGTTCTGTCAGGGTTATGTATTGATGAGGGTCATAACGAATGAATCCCCTGGAGCCTAGACTTTTGAGAGCGGAACTAACCGACGACATTTTTACGCCGAGCCTTACGGCAATGTCCCGCACACGTGCTATACGACGTTCTTGTTCAAGGTGGTATATGGCCTCCAGATAATCCTCCATAGCGGAGGTAAGAACCGGGAGGCTGTTACGTGACTGCATTTGCCTTCCGTTGGATTTGTACACCATGAGATTCTATACTGCGAGTATGAAGACCCCGGCTCCAGTTGTCAAGTCAGGTTCAGTCCACGCCTACGTGACACTCAAACCCACGATTGCAAAACATGTAATGACAGATTTGGAAACAGGGCGCAACGGTTTTCGGTGACCGTTCAGTTGCTCACGGTGAAAGCTTGTCATTGGGACCCCGCTGAAAAGGGGGAGCCATCTCCATTCCTGTAGGATGGGGGATTCCCAGTGGAACCGGCATCTTGCCGGTCATTTGCAAGACAGGCGGGACGTGTCTCCCACCATTCATCTGCAGCAATGACAGAGACCCAGGCACGTCGTTCACCGTATCTGGTCTATTCCTCGCCCTTGTCCGCTCCCAACGCCCTCGGGATTTCGTCGATGACATCGCAGGCAAGCACCGGTGCGGGGGTAATGCGTTCAAGGATATTATCCGCGGCCAGTCCGTGAAGGTAGACCCCAAATGGTATGGCCTCTTCGGGCGGTATTCCTTGAGCCAACAGACCACCCAAAATTCCGCTCAGCACGTCTCCCTGGCCTCCTGACGCCATCCAGGGATTGCCGGTGGTATTAACAACAATTCTGCCATCCGGTGACGCAGTGATGGTGCGTGCTCCCTTGAGCACCAACCAGACTCCATGCTCGGAGGCAAAGCTCCTCGCAAGACCCTCTCTGTCTTCCTGGACCTCTTTGGAGCTTTTGCCGACGAGCCTTCCCATTTCGCCCGGATGAGGGGTTAGCACTACGCGAGCCTTGGTCTGGCCAAGGATTGGCAACATCGGCGCAAGTGCATTGAGGCCGTCTGCGTCGATTACGATCCAACCGGTGTATTCTGAGAGCACCCGTTGGACCAACTCCCTGATTCCCTCCGCCGTGGACAGGCCCGGTCCCAGGACCATGCAACTTTTTCCTTTGGACAGCTCCAGAATTCGCGGACCGGAGACTTCACCAAGGTATCCGGCAAGACTCTCGGGCAGCGGCTCAGTCATCTCTTCAGTCAGCTTGGTCTCGAGAATAGGATTCAACGAAGCAGGCACACCTACAGTGACCAGACCGGCCCCAACTCGGGACGCCGCCCTGGCAGCCATTGTCGGTGCGCCCGTCTTGCCGGGAGATCCTCCAACAATAAGCAAGTGTCCAAATGTTCCTTTGTGGGCCTCCAGATCTGAACGAAGCCTGAGGTATGCAGCCGGGTGAGGAGTGGTGTAGAGGACCGCTTTAGGGGGATTCTTTTCAATGGCCGGAAGCGGTATGGAAATGTCCACAACTTCAACCTGACCACAGTATTCGATTCCAGGATACAGGGCCATTCCGAGCTTCATGAAGCCGTAGGTGGCCGTGAAATCGGCCTTTACAGCGCATCCCAGTATTCGGCCGGTGTCCGCATCGAGGCCCGACGGCAGGTCCACCGCCAAACGTAACGCCGGCGATTGGTTTATCGCCAGAATGGCTTCCCGAAATGGCGACCGCACTTCCGACGTCAGACCTGTGCCGAGTATGGCATCCACAATGAGATCCTTTTCCAGCCAGGAGCAAGCTGCTTCTTCAAAAGAACCCTGATCGGTAATCGCCACTATGTGAGGTGTCATTCTTTCGAGCACCTCAAGGTTGATCAAGGCGTCACCTTTAATCTTTTCGCGAGGACTGAGAAGGAACGTCGTCACGTCTGCCCCGTGGTTGAGCAGGTATCGGGCGATGACATATCCATCTCCTCCATTATTTCCGGGACCGGCCACCACAGCCACTCGTAGGTCCTTGACATCGCCCTGAAGATGACTTCTGAGGATATGGAAAGTGGTTCGCCCTGCATTCTCCATCAGGACAATTCCGGGAATTCCGAAATCTTTGATGGCGGTATTGTCGAAATTTCTCATTTCCTGAGCTGTGACAAGATACATAGAAAATCTCCGGAAGATTCCTGGCAGTTTGCGGCCAAGCTGAGTTTACCCTGCAGCCCGTTCCGGTTTGGTCGGCTGGAGAAAATCGCAGGAGTAGCCTGAGCAAAGCATATGATATCGTCCTATCTGTTCCAGAGTTATCAGTCCTCGTAGTTCTGTGCCTCTCATAACAGGTATGACCTTAAGGCCTGTCGCCTGGAATTTTTGAAAAACGTCCATGAGCGGGGTTTGTTCAGCGACCACAGGAAAATCGGTCACCATGATCTCTTGCACAGGCACTCCAGGCCCTCGTCTGTGAAGGGTTTCGGTAATAAGTTCCCTAGGCACCAGGCCGACTAGTCTGGTAGCCTCCATTACGGGAAAGTCCTGTTGAAAGCTCCTGCAATATAGCTCCGCCGCATGCCCGACTGTTTCTCCGGGCGCGAGCGTCTCGACAACACTGATCATAGCAGTGCCTGCCGTCGCACCACCCAGAGACGAGACTATGGTCGCCTGCCGTTCTTCAGCCTCCGCTCCCAGGTAGACAAACAATGCAATAAGAATCATGAAAAAATTCATTAAGTATAGTCCCAGGAAGAACAGGCCGATGGCAAATCCCTGTCCCACCCCGACGGCTATCCGGGTAGCCTTGTATGGAGACAAGTACAGACCTAGCAGCCCCCTTAAGACCCGGCCTCCATCCATTGGAAACGCGGGTAGGAGGTTGAAAACGGCAAGAACCACATTGACCAGAGCGAGTTGGGCGACAAGATTGCCCCCGCTCAACGCGTCGGAAAGGCTGAAGCCCCTGCCTATCATACTCGCAGCAAACCATATCAAGAAGAAAAGCAGGAGGCTCGACGCGGGCCCTGCTATAGCAACCAGAACTTCCGTAGTAGGCTTGTCGGGTGGGTTAGCCATTCGAGATACGCCTCCTATGGGAAGAAGCGTGATATCTTGCACCCCGATCCCGAAGTGACGCGCCACTATGGAATGACTCAGTTCATGAAAGACCACTGAAGCAAAAACTAGAATGACGAAAATAACGCCATTAAGCCCACCCATCCCAATCACTGAAGAGCCGGCGAAGAAAATCAGGAGAAGTAAAAGCAAGAATGTGGCATGGACCTTAATCGGTATGCCCATGATTGAACCGATTTTGAAAGACCATTTCATGGATTTGACTCCTGGTTGGCCATTCTCAAAATTCTGTTTATAAACAGATATTGATTCCAGTAGTTCAAAACAAGTGCTTGTGCCGGATGACAGACTTCTCGTTGAGTGACGGGGCTTCCCGTCCCGGATTGTCCCCCATGCTGATGTCAGGTGATTCCGTATTCTTTGATCTTTTGGAGTAGAGAAGGATAACTTATTTCCAGTAAAGATGCGGCCTGGGACCGATTGCCTCCGGTCCGGTTGAGCACCCTCACTATGAGGGTCTTTTCAAGCTCCTTCGATGCCTTTTTGAGAGAGAGAGTCTCTTCCCCCTCGACAGAAAATGGGACCTTCGCCGTGGCCATCCGGATATCGTAAGGGAGAGAGCTGAGATCAATCAAATCATCGCTTGTGAGTATCATGGCCCTTTCCACTAGATTTTGCAGCTCTCTGACGTTGCCTTTCCATGGATAACTGAGCAGCGCGTCCTGAGCCTCTGAAGTGATGCCCCTGATTTTGAGACCCATCTTCTTGTTCAAGATATTCACAAAGTGCTCAACGAGCGGAATAATATCCTCTCGACGCTCCCTGAGCGAAGGAATGTGTATGTGCATAACGTTGAGGCGGTAATAAAGGTCGCGGCGGAAAAGGCCCATGTCCATTCGGGCTTCCAGGTCCTCGTTGGTTGCTGCGAGGATCCTGGCCGATGTTTTGCGCGTGGCGGTTTCGCCTACCCGTCGAATCTCGCCCGAGTCCAGCGTTCGTAGAAGCTTCACCTGCAACGAGACATCCATGCAACCGATCTCATCAAGAAGCAGCGTACCCCCTTCGGCTTCCTCAAACAGGCCGGGCTTATCTGCCACCGCTCCGGTAAAAGCACCCGCCGTGTGGCCAAACAGTTCGCTTTCCAAAAGACCCTGTGGAATCGCGCCGCAGTTGAGAGCCACAAATGGGCCGGCAGAACGGGCCGAGCAACGATGTATCTCTTTGGCGAGCAACTCCTTGCCGGTGCCGGATTCGCCGGTTAGGAGGACGGAAGCCTCAAACGGGGCTACCTGATGAACGGTTTTCAGGACTTCCTTCATGGCCTCGCTGTTTGCAACTATTTCGGGGCTCTGCTCGGTACGCGATAACCTGCGCCGCAGGCGCACCACTTCGCGGCGCAGCCTTTCCCGTTCTGACGCCTTGCGCAGGGTGAGCACCACTTCATCAGTTTTAAAGGGTTTGGAGATATAATCGTACGCGCCCTTTCGCATGGCTTCCAGGGCTAGTTCTATGTTTCCGTACGCACTCATCACTATCACAATCACATCTATGCCCTGTGCCCGAATATGCTCCAGAAGTTGGAGACCGTCCATGCCCGGCATTCGAACATCGGTAAGAATGAAATCAAAATTCTCGGTTGAAGCTAATTCCAGGGCCTTCTGAGCGGTTTCGGCGGTTTGAGGGTCGAAGCCGTCCTGGCGCAAGACGGTGCTCAGCATGTGCAACATGTTAGGTTCGTCATCCACAATAAGGATCTTGTTGGGTCGATCTATCATGAGAGGCAGCCTCGCAGTGGCTCCGATAAATTCCGTTTTCCCCTTCGCTACAGCTTATCACACTGTCGGCATTAGCGAGCCAGTTTAACCTTTCGGAACAAATTATGCCACAGCCGCCGAGTTAAAGAAATTGACATATCTGATAAATTACTTTAATATAGGTGTATATGACTGTGACTTCGCTGATTTATATCTACAAATATAAGCGGGTCCACCAGGAGGACGGTTGATGAAAGCAAGGCTTTCGGCTCTGATTTTAGTGAGTCTCCTGAGCGCTTTGCCTACGCTGTGTCATGGCACGATATGTGAAGACAAGAATCACGATTTTATACCGAGGATTCACAATCTGATTTTTCTGTTCGATGTCTCGGATTCCATGTATGCGGGGCATCCCGAGAACTTCGATTCCACCCGCCTGTTCATTATGACCAGGGCTCTGATGATGTTTAACGCGGTGATGCCTCACGTTCCGCGTTGGCAGTATGATCTCAACACCGCATTAATAACGTTCGGGGACTGTAAGGTGCCCCGAATCCTCAGCCCGCTGGCGCCTTGGTCCAGGGTCAAATACAAACCGTTTTATGATTTCTTGCGCCAGGAGAAATTCGCACCTTGGAGGACCGCTGCGCTTCAGGACGCCCTTCAAGTGGCCGGCTCCTTGATCTGTTCTGCTGCCGGACGAACCGCTGTGGTGGTTTTCACGGACGGTGGCTCAATGGGGGAATGTCCGCAGAAAACGGCCGCAGCTTTAAAGGACCAGTTCGGGGACAAAGTGGAGGTATACGGTATCTGGGTCGGTGACAGGGAAGTGGGCTGGCGAAATCTGTATGAAGTCTGCAAATTGACCGGCGGCTATTGCCGGAAATGGGAAGAAGTACGCCACAAGCCTCTGATGCAACAATTTGCGTGGGACATAACCGTTCGTGAGATAATGTTCCCGTATCCCGAGATATTCTTTCAGCCTAAGAGCGCTGAATTGATACCGTCAGAGGCGCTGAAACTTGAAAGCGTAGCCAATTTCCTGCACGCCATACCTCAATATGTGTTGCAGATAGACGGCCATACAACATTTTTCGGAAAGGCCAAAGACAATCATCAATTGGGCTTGGACCGGGCCCGTAATGTTAAAGACGCCCTTGTAAAGATCTACAAGGTACATCCCGAGAGAATTATGGTACGATCGTGGGGTGAGGAACTCCCCCGGTACGACAACCAGGATCCGGACAGCCGGCTGAGAAATCGTCAAGCAAACCTCTATCTGATGTTGCCGCTAAGGAATTTCCCTTACGATGAGAAGAAGCTCCATACATTCGGTGTGGAAGCAGTTGGGGACATTTATAACACCCAGGAACGAGACGGCGACGAGGAATGGGCGTGGCCGGCCAAACGCCCCGTGGACTGAAATAACGAATAGTCAGCTTTTCGCTTCATTGTCACCCAATCATATCGAGACATCCCTTTGTTAATGATAACAGAGGGATGTCTTTCTTTCCGTCCGTGTCAACCTTCGCGCCCCTTGTTGATTACCATTTCTTA
>DATJPW010000143.1:0-13286 GCA_035506215.1 Desulfomonilaceae bacterium | reverse complement strand
CCGATGAAAGCCCTGCGATCATTACTAAGTTTGTTCAGGCCCATCCGGAACGTTTCACAGCTGTTCTCCGAGCAGAAAACGGTGGGCAGCTTGAAGCGATGCGCTCGGGACTCCACCGCTCGGAAGGGGATTTCGTAGTTTTCGTCGATGCCGACGACTTGCTTTTTCCCGATTTCATTACCGTTCACCTGGCTGCGCATCTTTACCGCTTCAATGTGGCGTTTACGTGCTCCCAACTGGCCGCTATCAATGGCAAGGGCCAAGTGATCTCCAGTTGCCGCACGGACATCTCTCATTGGGAGGAACAGGCGTATTTCACATATATTGGCGCCCAACCACTCCTGGGGCTTCAATGGTACTGGAGCGCAACGTCGGGCATGATGTTTCGGCGCTCTGTTTTGACATGGGCTATTCCCGAGGACACATCTAGATTTCGCATCTGTGCCGACAACCTTCTTGCAAATTTTGCCAACCTGGTGGGAGGATCGCTCATCATCCAGGAGGTGCTCGGATATTACCGAATGCATGGCCGGAATCACTTCAGCAGCCCTTCTATATATGGCATGAATGCGTGCCATGGCAACATGACAGTGCACCCCTCCAATAGAAAAGATGTTGTTCCGACACTGACCGGTCTGCTTCTGCGCCATGCGGAGGAGATGTCAGTCACCATCGGGGCAAACGGGTGGCTCAAGCGATTCGGCTTTGTGGCTCCATCAAATGCATATGGGGCTGCATTTCGTATGCGGAAAAAGCTGGGATTGTCTATTACTAGATTAGTGGTGTCACTGGCCCGGAAGTACGGTCGGAATGCTCGGATCGTGGCTCGGCGTCTCTTACGGTTTCTTACCCAATAGTCAACAGGCAACAGCACTACAAACGGTGGGCTCCTTGCGACCATGATTAGACCTCTATCGCAGCAGCTCTTACAGCTTGAAGGCAGATGCCGCCTATCCTGGTGTGTCTGCCCAGTCATAGTCCTCCTTTTCGACAACTTTTTGCTGGCCAATGGAAGATTCGGTGAGGGGCGTTTTGACACAACAGCCCAAGAATTCCCTCCTAATCTAACAATCTTCCATGATATCATGCCGTCATAATCTCCGCATGGGGGTTTCTTATGGCCAGAAAACCCGTCAATAAGATCCTGCCGGACATTATTAAGTATATTCCGCACTTTGAAAAATCAGAGGAGGGAATTAACCGTGGCAACCAAGCCCACACCAAAGTCTAAGCCAGCACCGAAGCTCAAGACGACACCGATGTCCACGGCGACCTATAAATCTCTGCATAGAAGCAGTCGGGGCCTTCTCGAAACGGGATTGTTCTCGTTCCATTCGCTGGCTGTGCGGTCAGCTTGGATCCTGGCCCAGGTAATCCCTCACCAAGTGCCCGACGTCTGAGGAGATGTCTTTGAGCCTACCTCTATCCAAGAGGATTGCTCTTTCACACAGGTTTTGGATCGATTCCATGTTGTGGCTCACAAAGAGAATAGTTCTTCCGGCTCGTTTGACCTGGTTCATCTTTTGTGTACACTTCTCCTGAAACGCCCTATCTCCTACTGCCAACACCTCATCCAGGAGAAGGATCTCCGAATTCAGATGAGCCGCCACTGCGAATGCAAGGCGAACGTACATTCCACTAGAGTATCGCTTTACCGGTGTATCTATGAATTTCTCGACTTCTGAGAAATCAATGACTTCGTCGAATTTGCGTCGGGTCTCGGATATGGACATTCCCAGGATTGCGCTGTTCAGGAACACGTTTTCACGGCCGGTCAACTCCGGATGAAACCCGGTACCCACTTCCAGAACACTGGCCACGCGGCCCCTGATGCGGATCACTCCTCGCGTGGGGGCTGTCACCCTGGAAATAATCTTGAGCAACGTGGATTTCCCTGACCCATTTCGCCCTATTATTCCGAGTACTTCCCCGTCCTTCACATCCAGGGATACATCGCGGAGTGCCCATATTCTGTCTGTGCGGCCGTTTCTGTTGAGCCCCTGAAAATCCACCGGGAGATTCGGGTCTTCCTTTCCACGCAAACGGGCCCACCAGCTCTGCACATCTTTGCGCAGGGTCCCGTAACCTAGTACGCCGAGACGATATTCCTTCCACAAATTTTCAATAGAAATAACAGTGGACATTGGCTCTGTGATGAGAACCTTCCGAGTGCCCAAGGGCAAAAGTTTAAACAGTATCCGTGAAGGTCTTTTCCACGCTATTGAAACGGGCAAGACCGATTAGCAGGATTGCCAAAGTCACGCCCCAACTGATCACCACATACTTCCCATTCAATGCACTCACGCCCACAAAGCCCAAACGGAAGCCTTCCACTACAGCCACCATCGGATTGAGGGAGAGCACGACCCGCATGCTTTCGGGGACCGCGGACAGCGGGTAGACCACAGGAGTGAAGTACATCCACAACTGAACGCCGAAATTCACTAAGTGTCTAAGATCCTGATACTTAGTGGTCAGAGACGAGACGAGAATACCACAACCGACTCCGAGCAGGCTCATCTGAAGGACCAGCAGAGGAAGCGCTATCGCCCAAATCGACAAGCCCACGGACGAGCCCTTTAGAAAGAAGTATAGAAAAAAGATCAAGAAGAGGCCAAATTGGATCAGAAACTTGAAAAGCCCGGAAATAACAACCGACAAAGGTACAACTAACCTGGGGAAGTACACCTTGCCAAAAACCCCTGCATTTGCAACAAAAGTATCAGCGTTAAGAATCAGGGAAGTCGAAAAATATCCCCAGCAAACCGTGCCGGATAAGTAGAACAGAAAATCCGGAATGCCGTCTGTGGGGATATTGGCAATTCTACCAAAAACCACTGTGAACACAAGGGTGGTGAGTAAAGGCTGTATAAGGAACCAGGAAGGCCCAAGAATAGTCTGCTTGTACTGTGCCACGAAATCGCGTCTGACAAGAAGCCGGATCAAGTCGCGGTATTGCCATAATTCCGCGAGACTGACATCGAACCAATGTGACCGCGGTCTTATTATTATCGTCCACTCGTCAGTTCCTGCTCCTATAGGACTTACAAGAGACGAAGCCTTTGGCTGTTGTATAGGATTGGTCTCGGTCACAGTTAGATTCCGAATCCCGCTCCGCTTGGTTACTGATTCTTAAGTAACCAACATCTTAGGACAACTCCAACAATTGGCAAATTTTACTGTCTCAATTGATAGGGTACGCTACAGCCGACTTTGTCCCCGATATTGCGTCACTTTTATAGCTCATGTTTTGTTGGAAATTGACATGTTCCAAAAATGTGTATCACTTTTCGAGTCAGATTTCTAGCGAACTTGTTTCCTTATGAGAGAGGCCAATCATGGCCTTTTTAATCCGGCCGATGGACGGCTTGCACAGCACGAAAAAGCCATCGTTGGGTGAGTTTAGGCGGCGGACCACACAACAAGGCTCGCAATCGAACGAATGTGAAGCTCCTGTACCGAATCCGTTTAGGTTTGACAAGGTTGTTGGTCTTTCACAGACACCCGATAGATTTCTTTCCGAACAGGTGTCCGTTTACGGCATGAAAGACTCACGGGCAAAAAGAAATTCATAAATCCATGACAATATCAATCCCATGCTTACTGTGGTTTCTATTGAGAGAACCACCTCAAGAAGACTAATTCGTGCCCTAGTTGGTGCGAAAAGTGATACAGCATTGCATACTTACCCATTTGGGCTCCGAGCTGATCGCCAATGCCAAGTGTACTCATGGTTATCATGTTCGACGATCTCTCTTTGACAAGACCGGGCTGTTCGACGAAGACCTTTTTTCGCATGAGGACACTTCTATGCGGATTAAGATGGCGACAGTGGGATGCCTGGTTCCCGGGGAAATGGACGAGCCTGTGGCTATGCGGCGGTTGCACCACACCAATCTCAGTTTTGAGACGCAAGAGGGAGGGAGTGATCCGATTATCGAGAAAAACAACGAGATACTCTGCCAATGGGGCCGCGAGAGGGTTTGCCGAAAAGGCAAATGACTTTGTTATATTTCAGACGATGGGTTGACTCTTTATTCGACCACGACTCCGCTGCCAGATCAGAACCGTGGCCAAAATTCCCCGGCGAAGTCCCTCATTTGATCTTTGGTCTCACCAGGAAGTTCGCGTGCCACCCCGCGCACTTTGTTTCCCCGCACCTGCTGCGCTTCATCGGTCACAATATTCGGCGGTTCCTCAACGCCCACTATTAGTCCCTAGTGGTGCGGTCCTCAAATTAGAGCACCATATCCAGATATTGAATGCTCTCAGCTTAAGCGATGCAGCCTAAATCAATTGGACTCCTATTTCGGAAACGCAACACTAGTAGCAGTGGAACCAAGAATGCCGGCGACACAGTCTTTGAGCGCCAGGGTCCAGGTTTCCAGCGTGAAATTGGCCGCAATGCTACGAGAGGCCTGGCCCATGCGCTTCAGGTCCAGCTCTCCGGAGGAGAAGCGCAGCATGAGACGGGCCAGCTCGTCGGTATCGTGCGGATCGAAGTCATAACCGTTTATCCCCCGCCGACAGAGCTCCGGTTGGCATCCGCATTGCCTGCTGACCAGCACGGGGAGGCCACAGGCTAACGCCTCGTTTACTACAATACCCCAAGGCTCTGACATGCTTGGCAGTACGAAACAAGAGGCCAGCCCGAAGTAGGGAGGCAGCTCGTCCAGCTGCTTCCAAATCAGAAGGTGGACGCCTGCAATAGAGTGTTGGTGAATGAACACCCTGAGCGCCTCCTCTTGAGGGCCACTCCCGATGATGACGAGGTCCCAGGGTCCCCCTCTTTTCCTGTATTCCGAGAATGCGCCGAGAAGACCGCGCAGGTTCTTCTCAGGACTAAGTCGGGCTACCGTAAGAAAGTAACGATCCGGGAGGCTCAAAGACCGCCACGCGTGGGAGCCCTGATTCCGCGCCTTGGTGGATTGAGTACAGAAAAAGGCCTCGTCCGCAACGTGAAGCCCTCGCCAAATTCTATCTTCCGGGAATCCTAGCCCCACGAAGTAGGCTGCGCTGCGTTCTCCAGGAATGAATAGGGCATCGAAATATCTTCTGCACCACCACCTCTTTAGCAATTCCTTCACCCAATATCGAGGCCTATCGCGACCCGTTGTGTCGGTCGTCATGATGCAAGGAACACTGTGTGTCTTTGCCCAGGCGGCTATGTACCGCATAATCCGGTCGGCATATCCTACGACCATCACGATGGATGGTCTGAGTTCCTCTAGGAATTCATCGGCTTTCCGACGCAGTTCGCGAAAAGTCAAGGTCTCGAAAGGCCTATTAAAGAAGGTCCTGAGTTCGAAGGGCAGCTTTTTCCTGTCGGGCACCCACGGATATTTGAGTTCTTGCACTGCAAACTCCACCGCGACAATCCCAGGGATTTCCGCTGCGGCAGCTCTTAATCGGGCAATGTGGTAAGGGCCGAAACTCCTACAGAAAATTACGAAAGGCTTTGACATGGCTGGCACCGGTAGCTATCATTCTGTTCAAGTACCAAGGGTATTGGCCATTTCAGGGCCATGTGTCAAGTACGAATGCGGATGGCCGTCTCTCAGGTACAATATCCGTGACGGATGTACTTTACCTGGGCCAATTCTTGCGCTAGTGTGCAAGAGAGCCACAATTTTGGGTCGATCGGTGGATGTATGATTCTTCTCGAGAAGGTGCTTCGAGTCTGGTGACAATCCCGACCGAACGACTCCAGCCTTCTTGATGTAGTGAGATAGATTGAGAGTGCTTTTCCTAAATACTTATGACATCCGGGGAGGTGCGGGCAGAGGAGCGTACCGCCATCACAAAGCTCTGCAAAGGGTGGGCGTTGAGTCGAGGATGCTAGTTCAACATAAGCATACCACTGATGAATCAGTGATTTGCGCTGGCACTGGACCGAGAGAAAGGCTGCTCGCCCTGTTTCGCAATCTGGATCTGTTGCCCTTGCTCGCTTACCCTAAATTTAATCGAGTGCCATGGGCTGTGGGATGGCTGAACAACAAGGTTGCTCGCAAGGTAGAGAAGGACAGTCCAGACATCGTGCACCTGCATTGGGTTGGGCATGGCTTCGTTCCCATAAGGGCTTTGGCTGAGTTCAACCGCCCCATAGTCTGGCAGCTGGCTGATCCTTGGGCTTTTACAGGTGGATGCCATTATCCTCAAGGTTGTCTGCGATATCGAGAATCTTGCGGACAATGCCCCCAACTGGCATCAAAACGGGAAAATGACCTTAGCCGCTGGACGTGGAAGCAGAAAAAGCGCTACTGGGAGAAAATTGACCTTACAATCGTAACGCAAAGCCGTTGGATGCGGGACTGCGCCAAGTCCAGCTCGCTCTTCCGAGGCAGGCGAGTCCAAATAATTCCAGCGGGGCTGGATACGAGAATCTTTCAACCCATTCACCGTAAAAGCGCCCGAGAGGCGGAGAATCTGCCTTTGGAGAAGAAGATCATTCTTTCGGGCGCAACGCACAGTACGCGCGATCCTAGAAAAGGTTTCACCTACCTGATTCAGGCGCTGAATTCCCTCGCTCGAAACGGATGGAGACATGAGGCGGAAGTGCTCGTTTTCGGAGCACGGACCCCGAAACCACTACCCGACGTAGGTCTCAAGACGACGTACCTCGGGCATGTTTCCGACGAGAGGTTGACGCGGTTGTATTCTGGAGCCGATGTGTTTGTTGCTCCCGCGCGCGAGGAAGCGTTTGGTCAGACTGTCCTGGAAGCGCTTTCCTGTGGGACACCGTGTGCAGCATTTCGTGTGGGAGGGATTCCCGATATGGTGGAACATGGAGTGAATGGCTATTTGGCTAAGCCCTTCGATCCCGAGGATCTTGCAAAGGCAGTTTCCTGGATAATAGAAGACCCTGACCGCAACCGGTCGCTGTCCGAGCAAGCCAGAAAAACAGTGGAGCGAGACTTTGACATCGAAAAGGTTGCTCGGCGGTACACCTCTATTTATCAAGAGGTCTTGCAAGGTCACAGGAGATCTCCCCCAACCGGCCAACCCACAAAACTGGCAGGGTCAGTAATGGAATCACGCGACTCGTATCTGTAAGGTCTACGTCAATCGTCGGATGATCCTGCTGAATGCCGAGGACACCAAAGAAGGCCGGCCGAAGCGTATTCCCATTCATCTTGACCTTATTGCGATACTAAAAGAGGCAATGAAAGCGAATTTTCAAGAGAGCGACCAGGTGTTCCTGATCAAAGATTCGAAGGGGAATCGCCCCCCGTGTGAAGAGTCTCTGAAAGATCCGTGGTGCAGAGCAATGAAAAAAGTTGGGCTGACGGATCCTCGTCCACGGTTCGATGATTTGCGTCACACATGGAGGGCCAATGCGCGGGGCTCCAAAGTGGACTGGGTCATCGCCGAGAAGATCACGGGGCGCTCGGTGAAAAAACTCACGGTGAACGAGACCTACGGAGACATCAGTGACTAGTGTTACGTTTCCGAAATAAGAGTTTGATTGATTTGGGCTGCATCCCTTTAGCTAAGAGCATTCAATATCTGAACATGGTGCCCTAACTTGAGGAACGTAACACTAGGAGTTTCGGCAGGCTATCGACTCAATGACTTTCGACAACGGAGCAACTCGTGTGCTTGGTAAGAGATTTGACGGGAAGACGAAGAGGAGCAAGGACATGGTCTCGAAAAAATGTGACCATTTTGTGACCACTTTCACCCAGAACGAAGAAATCAGGAAGTGCCCTGCAAAGCTAACTTTCTGACTTCTTGAGAGATTAGTAGTCGGGACGAATGGATTTGAACCAGCCACCCCTGCATCCCGAATGCTTCAGGCCACACAGCTCATTGAACTATCGACCGTCAGCTCCCGAGGCCATACTCATAACGTTGATCGCCCACACTACACCAGGAGGCAATGTCCCTCTCTCAGGAGGAAAACCTACTATACCTCTAACTTAACAAGTGGCACATAATTGGGAGCGGCCAATCGTGACGTCTCGTAATCGCAGATAAGCGATCAGGCATCTTTTGAATCGACCCTTGTGATTCCAAGGAGTTATGACCGTCCTGGTGACCGATCACTGTTAAACACAATGAGTGCATCTGATAGAAAAGAAGACTCGAAAATGCGAGACAAGGGGGCACCCGAATCGCGGTAGGAAATTCTTGTGAGTTACAACGCCGGCGCCACGCGCTAGTGGTCCGAAAGGTCTCTTGCGTGAGAACAACCACCTTCGATGACTTGCGTTTCCACGACCCATCGTGTCCCGCTCTCCGCCACCTTGTACGAGATCTGCTCCTTCAGCCACACAGACGTGCGGGGTTTGCGAGCCTGCAGATTGCGGCCTATATCTGTAGAGCGTCGGTCAGAGAGAACGCGTGCCTGAACGGCGACAGGAGATCTGTCTACAGGAGGTGGCATGGCACTCGGAGATGATGTCAAGGGGGTCGCCGTCGATCTTGCCAGGCTGATTCTGCCTCGCCGCGCACGGCAGGCGGTCTACGGAGTTCTGGCGATCGCGAGGGTCAGCAAGCCGGTGACACGGCTTCTGGGGCCGACGCACAGAACAAATCAGAAGCGCATCGAGATAATCCTGACCTTCGAATGCGATCTCATGTGCGTCGACTGCTCGATCCAGTGCAAGCAGGCCCCGTCGAGAGAGCAGATGAACGTCGATCAGATCTGCCGCTTCATCGAAGAAAGCGTGGCCCAGCAACGCCGGTGGGAGATCATTCGGCTCATCGGTGGGGAACCGACGCTGCATCCTAGTTTGAGTGAAATCCTGGAATCGCTGGCCGCGTACAAGAGAGACTTCTCCCCCCTCACGAAGGTTGAATTATGCACGAACGGCTACCGTTCATGCGTCCAGGAGATTGTCGCCAGGGTGCCCGCCGGCATTGAAGTCGACAACAGTCGTAAGACGTCCCCTTTTCAGAAGCACCACGTGTGTGTCAACAACGCCCCCCTAGATCATTCGATCCACAGATACTCGGATTACTCCAATGGATGCTCAGTGTGTGTCTCGCAGGGCATGGGTCTGTCGCCTTACGGCTATTATCACTGTAATGTTGCGGCGGCCATCGACAGGGTGTTCGGTGTTGATCTTGGAAGAAAGACTCTCCCCGCCGAAGGCGATGGGACGTTGGATTCGTCCTGTGAGCTCTGCCGTTATTGCGGGTTCTTCCCCCGGCGCAAGAGAGACCGGTCTGAGCCGGGGTACGTGTCTCGAACGTGGCGGCTCGTGCTGGAAAAATACTTCAAGCAGGCGCCGGCGATGACGAGGTATTGAGGGCTCCCGGCCATAATCCCGCGGGCCGGACGTGTTTCTCATGAAACAGTAGAAACTGTGAGGATTCTTGAAGTATACAAAAAGAAGATGATTCGGCAGGGTGATGGCTGTTTGAATACCGATCGGCTTCTGGACGACGCGGCGCGGGCCTACGTCAACATAATAAGTAAAGAGAACGCCCCATTTGTTGGCGGAATTTATCCATCGCGTATTCTGTCTTCTTGGCCTCAACCAGCGAGCATTCTTTATAATAATTTAGTCATTCTTAGGAGCTGTGGCGGGGGTCTCGGCCAATTCAACGAACGAATCAGCAAGGCGGGCGTCTCGCTGAGCCGACGCAGTGCCGGTGCCCCAGAATTTCCCCTTCTTACTTTCCAAGGCCGCCCTGACAAGAGCGAAGTCGGGCTCCAGTTTGAGGATTTCCGTGGCTATGCTTAGGTGACTACTGGTCTCGTGGATGATTCTCTGTCGTCCGCCGATGATAGGAAATACTTTGGTTTGCGATTCGTTCCCGACCTTGACGCGGCGGCTGACCAACTCGTCTTTGACCTGGTACTTGTAGCTGCCGAACAGGACGGCAGGCGGACCGGACGAATTCGGCTTAATCGGGTGGATGAAGCATCCTCCAGCAGTCTTATACCAGCCTTCAAACAGTGTATGGAGCCTGGAAGTGTGGTGCCCACTGACGGGTGGAACGGCTACTTGCCTCTCTCGTCAGAAAAGTATGTTCATAAGGTGATTCGCAAGAATGCTGACATCGGTGACAGCCTTTTGCGACTTTTAAAGCGAGTAGCTTCACTCCTGAAACGCTGGTTGACAAGAACACACCAGGGTGTTGTACGCATGTCACATCTCGATTACTACTTGGACGAATATACATTCAGATTCAATCGGTGGACATCCAAATCGCGAGGTAAACTTTTCTACGGATTGGTCGAGCAGGCGGTAGCTATAGACCCAGTCTCCCGTCACCAAATACGAGGTGGTTCTCGCAATCGCTATAACCACACAATGTAGAGGGTGGTTGAGTTAAGCGGATGCCCCCATAATTCTTTTCCATTTTTTTGATTGCGGGTGCGGTCATATATGGTAGCCGCGTTCTTTAAAAAAAGGACGCCAAAAGTCAATGTCTTGTCTCCACCAGTCGTGGCAACCAAATGGCAGCCTGCCATTAGTGGCAGCATAGCATTTGCTAGGCTTACTCTCAAATGCAAATTCCATGGCTACTTCTATCGGCGGGACCTTGAAGGCAGGGAAAAGGTTGGGAACCGCTACGGCCCAGAAGACGTCTTCGTTAAACGGCCATTTTTCGGCCACTGCCCTGAAACGCGTGAGTACCTCGATCATCGTGGCGACCTTTCTCATCGAGAAACCACCGTTTCCCACTAAGGTGCCCTTGTCGCGACCCAGAAACCACCGGACCCACATCCACACAGGAAGAGGCGTCCTGAAAGCTATTCCTAGAGGCCAAGTCTCGTCAAACCAAGGCGCACCAATATAATCGAAGTCCTTGGCGCACCAATCTGATAACTCATCGCTGAAGACAAAACTATCCAGATGGTACAACAGGATGTGCTTATATTGAGCGAACCGGGCGTAGAATTCTCTGGTCAGCTGGAGTTCGCTGAAACTTTTTGCACTTTGAAAAAAATGGGCATCAAAGAATTCTGTGGTGATGCCTCTCCAAACATAGTCCATCTCAAGGCCGGAGGGTGAAATTGCGATAATATGGTGTTGTTTCAAAACCTTAAGGCATTGTTCAAGAGATATAGTCTCGTACTTTTCGAGCTTCTCCTTGTAGATGGGAACCAGTATTGCAGCCGATTTAACGGAATTTTCAATCACTTTCGCCTCCTCCTCTATAGCGATTCACAGTGAAGAACACGCGCGCAGCAGGTTTATCTTCTTCTCTTCATTTATGATCAGGACAATCCCAGGCATGGCAAGCATGTTTTTGCGAAGGCAATCACGTAAAGGACTTGATTTATTCTTTCCATGAGGTCAGGAAGCAACACCTCAGGCGGTTACAGCACGGCAACATTTTCTCGCGCTGTTTCGACTGCTTTGTGGTGGACGACGAAGTCGAATCGAGTCGGATCGTACGTTATATCCTGAAACGAGATCTTTTCGTTTCGCTCTATGTCTCGATTCAGCACCACCCCATCTGCAAGACAGATTGGCAGCCCCACATTGCCACCATCCTCACAATCCTCGATTAGACCATAGCACGTGAACCCACCTATCCCATCCAATTCCTCGCCTTTCTTAAGATCTCTTTTCGCATAAGCGTACACGTTGGTTCGGAAACCGTACCGGGGCTGCATGTGTGCTCGACCATCAAGATAGGCCTCGGCGACACTGGCCACGGCCTCCACGTGGCACATGTGATAGGGCCGGTAGAAAAGGTAGAACGGACCAGAGCCCATCTTGTAGTAGGAAAGCATACTCCTTTGATATGGGTCGTCGCAGTAACCCACTACAAAAACTCCTCCACCAGGTTCCGCTCCCAATACGTAATCGACGACCGCTCGCTTTTGCCGACGGATCTCTTGAAAGTCGAATAGGTGCAGGATGTCCGAAACGTGACTGGCCACCGGACCCCGCATTCCTGAGCGTAGAACGGTATAACCTGACGAGTTCGCGATCAATGCCATTTCGATGCAGAGCTTCGTACCGTCTGTCATGGCGGCGGCTATTCGATGATCAAGACTCCGTTTATCAGCCTCTAGAGCAATGGTCTCCGGGTTCGCGTGACGATCGAGAAACCCTTTGATGTTGCCAGCCATGACCACCTCAAATCCCCACAGACGAATGTCATCTATGAGGCGTTTTGTGACTGCCGGCTGGTCACCGTCACAGGTCGAATACACTACATTGTTTTGACTTGCCAGATGAGCGAGGTAAGGGCCAAAGATCAAGTCAGCTTCAGCATTAATCATTATCAAGTGTTTTCGATTAAGAATAGCCGTGAACGCGATCTTACCACCATCAATCACAGACCCGGTGGCATCTACAACTACATCTACGGATTCAGTCCGAGCAAGCAAGTCGCCTTCTCGGCATATGACGAGAAACCCGTCGCCGAAAGCTTGTCTCGTTTCGGCATCGTTCGAGACCACACGATTCTCTCGATTCAGCCGGCGGGCTGCCTCAATGGCCCTTTCTATGTCAAGATCACAAAGTGCAACGCATTCTACCCCCGGAGTCATGCATATCTGGAAGAATAAACTTCGCCCCATAAGGCCAACGCCAACAATGCCGACCCTGATTGATTTTTTCAGGCGCTTCAATCTTTCGACGAGAGCCGGGTCGTTTGAAAACACCATCTGCCATCCATCCAGAACGGTAACCGGAACTATGCGTCGGTCTTGCAATTTCGTAGGATTTGGGGCTCACGGAACGGTCGCGGGGTGGTTCCTCCGACCCGAAAAAGCCGAGTGTGGTTCCCCACGCGACCCAAGGGTAGCAAAACCTTCGTCATGTTGTTGCCTAAGCTTGATGTTTCCTGTCTTTTTACCTTATCTCACCCTACAATCCTCGGTCAACCACAATTTCGTTGACCTTGCCACGAAGACAGCTTGTAGTATCGGGCCAAGGGGACGGCTGAAGCCACATGAACTGATAAGCGGAATAGTTTCAAACGAAGCAGCATCAATCCGGAGCGGGAGACACATAAAAAGGTCGGGCAGGGATTTTCTGCTGTCAGGATATCGTGCTTAGGCTGGTTAGAACACATAATTCGTTGCGACGACCTTTGATGTGAGAAAAAAGATTCAAATCGAGATTTTAAGCGCCTTTGGGCATCCATCCCGATTGACTGTCGAAATCCCGCCAATGATCAATGATCCGCTCCAGAAGTGAGTTTTGTTACCTTCAAGGCTTATTGGCAAAGTCAGTCCTTCCGATACATAGTCGTTCCAAGGCACAGCCGGAAGGATTGTGGTTGACCGAAAAGCGTGTGGTGAGGTACGCTCAGAACCAGCTTAAATCAAGCTCTTTTCAGCAACGTGACGACGGTTTTGCGTTCTTGCC
>DATJPW010000142.1:0-17518 GCA_035506215.1 Desulfomonilaceae bacterium | reverse complement strand
GTGAATTCCGAGCCGTTATCCGATCTGATATGCTCAGGTGGACCGTGGGTCACGAAGAGATCCGTGAGGCAATACAGTACGTCATCAGAATTGAGCCGTCTTTCCACTACGATGTCCAGGCTCTCTCGGCTGAATTCGTCGGAATCGGTCGGAAAGAACGCGGGCGGCAGCTTGCACTCCGCTAACATGCTAGAACAACTGGCAAATATCGAAGGAGAGAAAAATGTTGCCTCAAACGATGAAGGCGGCCGTTGTCCATGAATTTGGAAGGCCCTTGAGCATTGAAGAAGTGGCCGTTCCCCGTCCCGTCCAGAGTCAGATTCTGATACGAGTTGTTGCCTGTGGGGTATGTCATACAGACCTCCACGGAGTCGATGGCGATTGGCCTGTGAAACCCAAGCTGCCATTTATCCCCGGCCATGAAGCCGTGGGGCATGTCGCCGCGGTAGGTCCAGACGTTACACTCGTCAAGGAAGGTGACCGCGTCGGTGTGCCCTGGTTGTACAGTGCATGTGGGACGTGCGAGTACTGCCTCACCGGTTGGGAAACGCTGTGCCCCCAGCAAGAAAACACGGGTTACTCCGTTGATGGGGGGTTTGCGGAATATTTACTGGCAGAGGCCGCTTACGTAGGCCACATACCTGATAATCTGGATTCCATCGAGAGTGCTCCGATCCTATGTGCAGGAGTGACCACCTACAAGGGCCTCAAGCAAACCAACACGAAGCCCGACGATTGGGTCGTCATTGTGGGGGCCGGCGGGTTAGGCCACATGGCTGTGCAATATGCCAAAGCGATGGGCTTACACGTTGCTGCTGTCGATATCTCCGATGAGAAGCTTGATCTAGCCAAAGGCCTCGGTGCTGAACTGGTGGTCAATGCAGTGGACAAGGATCCAGCGACCGTGATCCAAGACCTGATCGGTGGGGCGCACGGCGTCCTGGTCACGGCAGTGTCACCGAAGATCTTTCGACAGTCAATCGACATGCTGCGACCTGGCGGTACTTGTACACTCGTTGGCTTACCTCCCGGTGACTTTCCAACGCCTATATTTGACGTGGTGCTGAAAGGGATCACCATCCGTGGCTCGATCGTGGGAACACGTAAAGACCTCCAGGAGAGCTTGCAGTTTGCGGCCGAAGGCAAGGTCAAGACCATTACCGAAACACAGCCTCTTGAGGCTATCAACGATGTTTTTGACCGGCTAAAGCATGGTCGGGTTGACGGCCGAGTGGTCTTGAATCTGTAAGAATGTTAACCGGCAATGGCTGGTGCTACCCGCAACCGCTGTAATGGCTGTTGCGCATCTTGCAGGTGGTACAATAGGGGGATTAGTCGCAGACTGGTTTCGACCCTCGGTGCTACGAGCTGTAGGACCTGGCAGCCAAAAGGTGGAGGGAATCATGGAAAGGTATCACTGCCCGAACTGCGGTTACGTTTATAGAAAATGTCAAAAATGACGTCCGATTCGCCAGAGCATATCACGTCATTCCGGCGAAGGCCGGAATCCAGTCTTTTCAATATGTTCTGGATCCCGGCCTTCGCCTGGGTGACGATCATCAGAAGTCATTACTTTTGGCAATTACTATATGACCCCAGCATAGGTGAGCCTGTCAGTGGCGTGATCGAGTGGATTTTTTTGAATTAATACCTTCGGGACTTCTCTCACAAGTCTACCGGTTCAATGGCATCCACGTTTCTATGTTCCTCGCCGCAATGCCTTTAGCACTGCTTCCTTTTGTTTACCAGTTTGATTGTAAGACAAGGCGAAAATATCCCGCCGACGTTCAGACTCTTAGTGTACAGCCTTTCAAAATTGATTCCGGATCATAGCAAAAAAACACTGCCCTGTCTAAGAAGAAGGAAATCGCCTCACAGGAGCAGCCCTCTATATGAGAGACTGGGAGGTGGCTGGGACGGAAAAGGGCATCTTCTACCGGAAATGTCCCCTTGCACATTTCCGGTAACCACACGATACCTTCTCATATCCACCCCAGGATTCTGGTTTCGACCACGCATTAGCCAAATGCAATTTGAGGGGTGTCCTGTCCGGCTCTTACCAGGGCATTAAATTTCTTAGAAATCGTCTGCATCTTCTTTTTATGAAGCCGGGTTCCCCCAGGGAAGTGTCGGTGAGGGGGGCGTGTTGGATCCAGCTTGATGCTCTTGGGTATCGAGGGGAAAGTCGGAGAGAGTCTGCAATAGCTGCAGTTGAATGAAATGAACTTCTTGGATAGTGAGGATTGGGTATCCCTCGACAGCTTCCCCCGACTCTCGTGGCCAGCCAAGCCTAGTTGCTCATGGGAGTGTTGGAACTAGAAGCTCCTACACGTACTCCGGAAATCGCAGCTCATTAAGCGTCTGATCAAGGTCGGAACGGAAGTTGCGTATCATGGTCGGAGGTAGTGTGTTCATGTGGTTTCAGCCTTCCCCTTGGATGGATACTAC
This sequence comes from Desulfomonilaceae bacterium, assembly GCA_035506215.1. GTDB lineage: Bacteria > Desulfobacterota > Desulfomonilia > Desulfomonilales > Desulfomonilaceae > DATJPW01. Next base: position 15,070 of record DATJPW010000142.1, on the reverse strand, counting down.
CCTGCTGTGTTCCGGTAACGAGCGCGGGAGAAAAAATGGTTGACCAGGGGGTTAGCGGTGAAGTACGCTCAGAATCAGGATAATAGGCACCTTTTCATCAACATGACGTCGGTTTTGCCTCTTCAGGTCTTCCGTGGGACCTTCCTAGGGCTTCATCTATCTCAGGTGGACGCTGCCGAGACCAGATTCTGGGACAACCGTCCCCCAAACGGCAAGACCGCGGTATAATTCCGGCTAAAACGATTGCAAGAGAGCAGGTTGGGCTACTGAGATTTCCGGTCCATCTTTTCGATTCTTGACGTGACCACCGCCAACTTGTTCTCCAATTCATTCAGTCTCGCCTGTAAGGCCATGTTCGCCTTCGTGTGGTCTTGCGTGTCTGTTCTAGGACCACTGGGACGCAGGGCCTGCCTAAGATCGCCAAGTTCCTGTCGAATTCCCTGCAGGTTTTTGATGACCCCCTGCTCGTTGTCCAAAACGGCCTGAGCGTAATTCTGGATTGCTTGCTCGGTCGATGAGCCCTTGCCCTGGAGATCCGCAAGCAGCGCATCAGTCTTAGCTTCCATCCTTTCGGCAGTATTTGCCATTCGCGCGGTGCTCTGGACCATAGTGGGCATGCCTGATGCCATAACCCCCGTGTAATAGGTCATCTGGTCCATATTGCTCTGAATCTTGTTCACATCGGGCAGTCTACCACAACCGGCAAGTAAAATGAGGTTGGCTGCCACAAGTAACTTTTTGGAAGATCCTGTCACGGGAGACACCTGCCATTCATAATGTTAAGGTGCTCAAAAAGCGCCTGTCGGAATCGATGGCCGTTAGTGTGTCCAACCTTTCCACCGAAACGTTCCAAATTTCTCAGGATCTGTGACCTCGTCGGGAATCTCGATCCCGAACACCGCACTATCCTGCCTGACGGTTATGCGAACTCCCTTTGCGGGGACCGTTATTTCCTCTTCCCAGGGAAATTCCTTACCCAGTAGGGTCTTGAAGAATTTGGTAACATTATATGACCGGAGAATGTTGCCTTGTGCATCCAGCTGCTGGTCCTTCAACACCAAGAAACTATTCTTCGAGACCCAAAGCAGCCGCTCCCCTTTGCTTTGCGGAATGGGTATCTTGATGACGTAGCATTCGCGGCCGTCCTCCGGTTCTTCTCTTACCGTCTTTTCTGGTTGCGCCTTGCTGAAAAAAGCCTGCAAGTCTTCTGTGGTGAGTCCGGTGCCGCCCACATCCGCCGCAGGGTCATCCACTGCCAGAGCCATTGTTTTGCCCGTTGCAGGGAGATACATGTATGCAGTGGGCTCCTGCCCAGCCTGTTCCAAGAACAGGAATCTCAACCCATTGGATTCTTTAGGTTCCTGGAAATCTAGGAAGTAGTTCACGTTACCGTGTCGCGCCTTTGCGATCATCAGCCACAGAGTATGACTGGAAATAATCTTGTTTCCTTTGAAAGCCTTGAGGGTAAGGGACACGCGAAAGTTGTTACTGAAGCTTTGCTTGTCGACCTGCTCAAGGATCTCCTGCGCGGTCATCGCGTGGACATTAGTTCCCAGAAGGAAAGAGGCTATTAAGATAGCTGAAATCCGTTTTAACCCGCCTAGTCGGCGCGGACGCGCCATAATGGGGGCTTCGCGGGAATCTCGGCAAGGCATCAGAAACTCCCTACTAAAAATATATATGTGTTTATATTACGCCATTCTTTATATATGTTATACATCATAGCATAAAAACGCTGGCCTGTCCCAGATTATGTACCGCTTGTTAAGTTAGAGGTACAGTACCTTGACCGCCGCAATGGGCTCCGGAGCTCCCCAGACCGATAATAATGAATCTGTTGGATCGACGAAAGCTTGCGACACCTGGAGCACATGTAAAGTGAATGGTACGGACACTGTACGGAACTGTCGGAAGAGGCGCCGGGCTGGACTTAGGTGACGTTGCCATTTTAAAACACCGAGACAGGGGTAGTATCATGAACATCTGCGATTCGAGCCGACGGATTAGACGGATGTTGGGGGTGAGTGGTCGTCTGAGTTCCGAAGCAGCATTTGGAAACTCGCAGAAGTTTGTAAGAGGATTCCCGTCAATTGGTCCTCTCGTATGTTGGGCTCTGCTCGCGAGCATTTTGTTGCTCATGGTTTCAGGATGCGGCAGGTACAAAGAGCGACTCGAGAGCGCCAAGCAGCAAATTGAAAAACTAAACGCTGAGGTCAAGAGATTGACTGCGGAGACTGCCCGTTTGAACCAGGAGAAAAATGGACTGAGTCATGACTTGAGGACTCTTTCAGAAAAAAATACCGCAATGCAGCAAGAATTGAATGACCTGAATAAGGCTAAAGCGAAGCTTTCCGCCGAAGACACGCAGATTAGGCAGAAAAATACCTTAGCCGAGGAAGAAATCGCTTATCTAAAAAGAGAAAAGTCCCAGCTGACCCAGGAGGTCGAACAACTCAAGAAACCGGTTGCCGAAAGAGCCTCGCCGCCCAAGTCACCTGCTACTATGTCAGCCGAAGTTGATCCAAGCCGTGCAAAGCGATTGGAGAAACTCAGTCCATGTGATGCGGTGATTGCCTTTATGAATGCGAGCGAAGGAATCATTACGCGACAAAGGAGAGAGGAACGCAACACATTACTTGAAGAGGTGAAGCAGCAGTATGCCGAGAAAATGAAAAGCGCACCTGAGAAGGCGACAAAAACAGCAGAAAATTGGGTGAAAGAGTATGTGAAACAGTGGGATGAATCGACTGACGACGGAGTATTCCGCCTTCTTCAATTAAGGGATGTTGTGCTCAAGGCATGTGGGAAGTCACCAGACGAAATGGGGTTCAAGTAAAATGGACGATTCCGTTGACCAGTGGAAGCATGTGACGAATCGTCAGGTCAGGTCCGATGATACTACGTGTTATCTTCGCCTGGGGCGACGATCCTGTTTTCAGGCTTGCTGGAAAGATACTACGTGGTATCTTTACACCGAAATGACCGGCAGGCCCCACTAAGACCGTTAAATGCTCCCGAGGGGAAGACTTCTTTTCAAGAATCCTTAGCATGATTCCATGTGTGACGAAAAAAATTCCGCACGTAACGGAAGAGATGCGGTCGAACAGGCAGGGTTTCGTGCCAAAAAAAGACTAAGTGCACCTCGTGATTTGGCTTCAGATCAAGGGAAAAGTGAGATCGGGTCCTTGGATTACTGCCAGTTTCATTCCTCTAGAATCAAAGTCTAAAGACCCGCTCAGCGTTTTTGTGCGTTATCTTGGCCAGATCACCAGGCTGCAAGTAAGCGGAAGCGGAATCCAAAAATTTCCGGCCGTCCGGATTGGGGCTATACGGGTAATCCACCCCAAACATGATGCGGTCAGCCCCTATCACCGCCAAAGCGCATAGCAGCGGTGGTATGGTGAAATAACCGCTCGTATTGATATAAAAGTTCGTACGGAAATAATCCGCAACCCGTCGCTGAAGGTAAGTTGCGAGCGGGCTTAGCCAATCATCGGCTCTGGCCAGAGTATAGGGTATGTTTTCGCCCATATGGCCGATGATAATTTGCAGTTTCGGAAATCGGTCGAATACCCCGGACAATATGAGGCGATAGCTATGCAGGCCCATTTCGACGTGCCACCCCCAGCCCGGCATCGCTAAGGTGCCGGCCACGCCCGGCAGTCTGCTAAAGTATGCCATGAAAAGCTCCACTGGAGGCTCACCCGGGTGAATGTAGAAGGGGACGTCCAATCTTTCCGCCTCTGCCAGTACCGGACTGAAGCTTGGATCGTCAAGGAAGAGTCCGTTACACATGCCGCTCCACACCGCTCCTTTCAACCCAAGGCGATTCACGCATCGCTCCAGCTCCGCGGCTGCCTTCTCCGGGTCGTGCATCGGTAATTGAGCAAGGCCAGAAAATCGGTCTGGGTGAGAGCGGATCGCCTCCGCGAGTACATCGTTGCTTTCTCGGGCCAGAGAAGTAACCACATCCTTGTCCATCGCGCCAAAATGGCCCGAGAACTGAAGCACCTGCATGTCTATTCCCGCTGCGTCCATGTCGGCCAGCCGGCCTTCTCCCAAGTCAAGCATTTTCCTGAACACCGATTCTATCGTCTTTTTTTGCTCATCGACGTAAATCCCGATCATTGATCTCCCGCTGGCTCGTTTTACTGTGAGGAACGCGGGAATCAAAAAATGTTCTTCAACAGCAATCGTTTTCATTTTGACTCCTGTTGTTTTCCTTTTTCGCCGGCTCTACTCAGGGAGCCCTTTGCAGCAATACTCTTGTGCTTTATCAAATCCCTTCGGGATATTCCATGATGTTCGTTATCGCATGTGCCAAATGCCTCATTGCAACCATCTGCGTCCTCCAAATTCCGTACCTGGAATTACGCGGCGGGCTTGCCATTTAAGACCGAATAAGTTTTCTCGGTTTTCTTGCGGCAGGGGCGGTTCGAACGAGACGTAGCTGTGTCACAGTTCCCTGCCTCGGTGGTATGCAGACACCCAGCCGTCGGCACTGACTGCGATTGCCACTCCGAAATTCGAAGCAAATCGAGCTGCTGTTGTACGAGCACCCTCATCCTCTTTTGCCGCGCGGTGCCCGGGAACTCGCAATATGGTTCCAAACGTAATCAATCTACCCTTGCGGTCTACAACGAGTGCTCCATCTACAGCTGCCAAAGAGGTCAATATATCAACACCAATGTCACACACACAGCGATTCCGAAACTGCTCGAGGAGCAGCTCTTTTGGCTGAAGCGTCGGGCCACTCACTACTGGTTTGATAAGCGTCGCAATGCCTTCCTTGCCGAGGCGCCGTTCCTCTCTCTCAATTCTGGTCGGTCCGGGCAGATTGAGAGCAGAGGCCACGCAGAGTTCCTTTTTGACCAGTTGCTGTAAGTCCTCAACAATCAAAAGTAATCCGCCTTGCCCGTTTTCATGCAGCCGCTTCACGACTTCCCAGATCATGCGGTTTGGGCCGATAAGCGACGGCTCTCGATCGTCTACAAGGCTTCGCTTCCCTTCAATATCTAGGTAACTCCATCTTCCATCCCTGTAAATGAGACGAATCACATCACCAACTCGAAACTCGAGTACCCCGCGCCTCGCGATACGCCAGCTGCAAACGGGGTCCACCTTATTGTATAAGGATTCCGACGAATACAGTCCGAGAAACTCGCCACTGCCGCCAAAGACGAAGACGGTTTTCTTTCCATCACTTAACCTCCGCATGAACTTTGGCTGGGTGAGGAGATCAAGCCCATCGTACATATGAGGCAACCAGCGAAGTCTATCTGTGTCACTCGATTTGAGGAAGACGATCCCCGCTGTCGCATGTTCGCCTTCATACTCCTGGACCAGAAGATTCTGCAGCGCGCCTAAAACTTCCCGGTGTAAATAACTTGCGGCATGGTTCCTGTCCTCCCAGAAGCGCTCATCGGTCCACAGATCATGATTCGCCACAAGCATTGCGAAGCGGCTGACCGTTAGGTCAGTCAACACAACCGATGTGAGTTGAGCTAGTTCTTGGGAACGTTCACTGAACGATTGCAGAAGAATCAATAGGAGGCGTTGGTATTCCATTAAAAGAAGCCGCTGATGAGGATGAACGCAACTGTTTCTCTTGCCTCGCACGCGACGCCTGTTCAGAGCGCCTGATTCAGTTCTCCAGTCGGGAGTGACAATCTCAGGGCCTCGAGATCCATAAGGATGTATCTGAGCTACCCTCTCTTTACTGGCTTCAAGCTCCATAGCAGAGAGGAATTGATCTGCAGCAAAGCTCACTCTAGCTGCTGCTCCCCAGTAGTGCGAATCTCGAAGAGCACGAATGCGCTGCAGAGCGTCGGTTATGATCGGGATCATTCGGTTCTCGTATGTGGTTAAATCCAAAGGCTCACCCTGGAGGCACCCGCGTCAAGATCTCCGGAAGTTACCCCAAATTATGCGGCGGTCTTGCCGTCTTGACCGTTTTGGCACCCGTGAGGGGTGGCGGGATGCGTCGGCTGACCCCGAAAAGGTCTCCTGAGGTATCCCATGGCGACCTGGCCCAGGCAAAACCGTTGCCATGTTGATGAAGAACCCCTTTTGTTCTGTCTCCGAGCCTATCTCGCCCTCCGTCACTCCGTCAACCGCTTTTTTTCCCACCACGCTCGTCACCTCGGCACTGCGCAGTCATGTCAGACCCCGGGAAAAGCCATTGCTATATGTACTTGCCACATTTGGGAGATTCATCCTTAACTAGCAAAGCCAAGAATCTGTGGACTATTCCCATTGATGATTCCTGGAAAGAATTTAACCATCCATCTCGTTTCCATATTGCGCTTGATGCATATTTCTTCCACGCTAGTGCTCTGTCTCTCAAATAACTGGAGGTTCCGCCTTGTCTATCTATACGTAATCACAAGAAGCCAATGGACCAGGTATTTTGGAGACAGAGCACTAGTTTTCCGAAAAATTCAACGACCACCTGAATCCAACCTCGTTGAGTTGCATCTAACGATTCAGGATATGAGTTTCAACATACACGGGAGCGTCAGGAGGTCCACAATGAAGACTTTCTTATACGTTGCGATACTCATTGCCACGCTAGCTGTAGTTCCAATTTTGTCCTCTACCGTTCTGGCGGCACAGGACACCGCTGCTTCTGACCACAGTTTGTGCATGCAGAGCTGTGCATGGCCCTTCAGCAACATCGCTGGCCAATACCAAACCAAGGCCAATTGCACGGTTGGCTGCGATAGCCTGTTACGGAAGGCGTTTGGCGGGAATCAAAGAGAGCTTGACAAAGGGCTTAAGTAGATGAAAGGTGGGAAAACCCAGAAAATCTTCGCTTAGAAGGGAAGCTGGGGGTTCCCCTATCGAGACTCGATTCATCTGTATTTCTTGCAAAAACCCGGCTCCTCCCTTTACTGACATGGCGCCAGGCTTAGCCATTTGCCTCAGAGGAGGAGAAAAGAGAGGATGTATTTGCTTGATTGAAACGTCAACAGGCATAAAAAGCGTGCAACTGCCTACAACTGGTTGCAAACTCTCCAATCACACATGCGATGCAGCAGGGTGCTTCGAGAATTCCAATGATTTTGGACGGTTGACAAACCGGCCCTGGAAAACGATGCATTATTCTTTCATTCCAGTGAGGTTTTGCAACCAGTTGCAAGTCCCGTTTGACCAGTGATCAGGCTCTCCATAGGATCAAGCGGAAAGGGGGTCCAAGAGTTAGCACATTTTCTGAGTGCAACTCTTGCCTATTTCCATCCTCTCCATGTTTGGTTCCAAATCTTTTAGTTTTGAGAGCTCGAGTGAGTTAAGCTGAATCGAAAGAAAGTTTGGAGGAAATTTCGGAGTATACTCAGATTACAAGGATAGCCTGCTGATTTCAGATCAGTTCGCACTGGTTCATTTTCTTGATTTGCTGAATAGCAAAAGATTGATAAGTTCTTGAATACCGGTCGATCCGCAACTTGAAACCAGCCACGAACTGTTTCCTCCCCTTGCTTTTTTCTCAAACACACCATCATCATACGAGGCCTGCCACCCGAAGCCCTGTTTCAGAAAGATCCCTTGCGATCCCGAGACTCGTTGAACTTACATCATATAGGGGCAGTTGCACTGACAGGCCTACTCTCGGAGCTTTTCGCTGCTCCAGTTCATACGTTGTTTCTCGGTACGACCTAGATCTTATGTAAAGGTCTTCGTATGCAACTGTTTTGGCACGGACTCGTTCCTCGAAAAACGTGTGTGAAAATTTTTTGATCGCATGTGGAAGCAATTAAGGCAAATGCAAAGGCCAGTGCAGCTCGATTGGTAGTTCGACCACGCGAAAAGCAGGAAATTCCGGATTGGGATTCAAAATGCCTGGGGTCCCCAGCAGTGGATCAAGAAGTAACGATGGCATTCAGAACGACCGCAAGGATTGTGGAATAAAATAAAAATGAAATCAAAGCGTGGATCACCACCACCCGCTTGTGTATTCGGCTGGTTACATTCACGTCACTCACAGAATGTGTCAAGGCGATGGTGAAGGAGATATAGAGGAAATCTTCGTAGGTAGGATCAGTTATCCCTGGGAAAATAAAGCCCCCGCGTGTGCCTTCCGGTAAAACACGACCTTTTCTCTCCGTTCTTTGGTAATACAGTCGCGCATAGTGCAGGGCAAAGGCGGTGTGCAGAATCAACCAGTAGAGGATCACTGCGACCACGCTTAAGACAATCAGGAGTCGGAAATGGCCCACAGTGCGCTGGCCCACTGCAGTGAGAATGATGCCCACACAGGTAGTCCCGAGATAAGCCGTCACTATCAGCAAAAGCATCAGTGGCCACCGGTGCGGGTCCACTCTGGAAACGCGCTTCCGGGTCGTCGTGGCATCGGCAATATAGATGACAATACCGAGAAGCACTAAATAAGCTGTTACGGCAATAATCCATCCGCAAAGAAAGGGGACTTGCCAGCCCCACGCTAGTGTTACGTTTCCGAAATAAGAGTTTGATTGATTTGGGCTGCATCCCTTTAGCTAAGAGCATTCAATATCTGGACATGGTGCCCTAACTTGAGGAACTAACACTAGCCACCATGCAATTGAGTATATCACCAGGCCCAGGGAAAGACAAAGCCCTGCCCGGGTGCGACTATTAAGCCCCCGGGCGAAGTTGTATAACCGGTCTTTAATTGTCCGTAAGGCTTTAACTTTCGCAATTGGGTTCATCACACACTTCGCCTTCGAATTCTCAGTTCACCCCAGCATGCCACCGGAAAATAGAGAAGCACCAAAATCCAGAGCATCATCCAGTTGTTTGCCACATACTTCAACCCTGCCCCGAGCTGATTGATGCGCAGCAGACCATCAATGGCCGCAGTGGTCGGCATCAGCCAGGAAATCGCCCTTAGCCAGGAGGGAAACGCCTCTTGGGGCCACGAGAAGCCGCTCAGGAAAAGCAGCGGCAGTGAACCAAAAACGACCGCGAGCATCGGAGCTTCACGATCCGGGGAGAGACTCGCCAGCCCCAAACCTAGGAAGATGACCGACAGGAAGAAGGGGACCACGAAAAGAAATACCGCCAATGCGTCCCCCTCATGCCGGAATCCGTAGAAAGAGGGTGCAACGAAAAGGTAGTAGATCGCGTGTACCAAATAAAGCGGGAGGTACGCCATTGACTTAGCCAGGACGGTGCTGACCACTCCGTCGCGGCCGGTCATACTCGCCTTGCATCGGCCAGGCGCTCCGGATATCATGATGATTCCGATCAGCAACGTCTGCTGCAAGATCAGCGTAAACACCGCTGGCACGATGTACGCCAGATATCCGCCAGCGGGGTTTCCCAAGGCAGTGCTCACGACCTGCAACGGATTCCGGGTGGTCATCGCTTCTGCTGGACTTTGTCCGACCGCCTGCAGGCGCTTGATTTCCACCCCGGCAGAAAGCGTCCCTGCGGCTGTGCGAACCCCACCACTTACTTGCCGATTCAGCATAAAATAACCGGCATCTGCATACAGTGAGACCGTAGCTTGGTCTTGCCGCCAAACCTTTCGTTCAAAATCTTGGGGAATGACGACTACGCCATAGACTGTACGGTCCATGAACAGCCGCTGGGCTTCGCCTCGGGTCCGCGGCACGCTCGTGACGCTCACCTCCTCGGTCGCGTCAATCATGCGAGTCAATTCGCGGCTCAGTGGCGTGCGATCCAAATCCACCACAGCCACAGGCACTTTCGTTATCACTTCCCGTCCATAAGGCATGGGATAGAACAGTGAATAGAACTGCACAGCGACAACCATGACCACCAGGGTCGCGGGATCCTTGAAGATCAGGAGAAACTCTTCTTTCCAAATGCTCAGCAATGGCATCATGTTCTGCCCCGATAGCGCGGGTCAACCAAGATGCGGCCCAGACGCAGATGAGCTAGGGCAGGGCCGAGTAGAACGAACCCGACCAGAACTCCGAGAGCAAACATGGAATCACGCCAGGGAGCCCCACGAATGGCCTGGTCCACCATAATCTGCAGGAAATAGGGCAGAGGGAGTATAGCGCTCCAGATCTTCCCTCCTACGGTTACGGCGAGTAAAGGGAAAGTGACGCCGCCAAAGGCAAAAGCTGGACCACAATATATTGTGGCCAAGCTCACGCTTAGTCGCAGGCTCCCGAATAGAGCGATGAAAGTAATTCCGACCGCCTGGTAAGCTAACACCATCAGGACGGTCGCGATCCAGAGAAAAAAAGCATGACCTCGATCAGGCATCTCCACGAGCCCGAACAACCAGGCGTTGAATGTCGCTGCCATGACCACAAAGACGAGGCTGTATGGGAGAAGCTTGCCCAGCAATGCAACGTCCAAGTTGCCGCCAGCCGCTTCCAGCCATTCACTGGCGGTCCCCCGCTTAAGCTCCAAGCCAATGACGAAAATAGTGGTCATTGTGACCACTATTTGTAGCAAAGCAGGTACCAGCGGCATGGCCAGAAAATTCTCGTAATTCAAAAAAGGATTGAACAGCATGTGTGTGTCGACGCGGATGGGGTTGCTTTGTGCCGCGGCAGTATCCGGTAGCTTCCCGCCACTCATATAGAAGCGGAGCTTAAGGCGCTCGATCTCATGGTTTATGACGTTTCCCAGTTCGCGATTGACTATACCGCCAACGGAGAACCATTGGTTATTATAGAAACTTGCAATCTTCGGAGAACGGCCGAGGTTCACATCCCGCTCCAAGTCCCTTGGCAGCACGACCAGCATGTACACTCGACCAGACAGGATCAGCTGTCTACCTGATTCGGCATTGGGGACCTGATAAGTGACTTGCAAATACGAATTGGCGTCCAACAACCGCGAGAGGTGGCGAGACAGTTGGGAATGATCCAGGTCGCAGACAGCTATGGGCAGCTTGCGTGGTACACCCAGCCGAAAAATGGCGTGCGGGATCGTCATGGTGAGCAACGGAATCACTACTATCAGCACAAAATAGATCGGCCGCGACAATATGCGCCGACCCTCTCGTTCCAATACCTTCCCGAAGCTGGATAGTAGCCGGCCGTTCATTTTCAGAAGTCCTTCCCCTAGTCTGGTGTCTTCTTCGTCACGAGCGCACTCATACCGGGCCGAAGGCCTTCCACATACTCAATCGGCACGCCACGCACTTCAAAAGTCTTCAAATCAAAATCGCCAGAGGCTCTGGTGGCGCGCCAAGTAGCAAAATCACCTCGGGCGGAAATATAGTTGACTTTGAACCTAATGTCCTTGTTGCCCAGCGCGGGAATCCGGACGTTAAAGATACTGCCCATTCGGACATTTGCCAGTAAATCTTCGCGCAAATTGAAGCTCACCCACACGTCATTCAAGTCCACGAGGCTCACTATCGGGAATCCCGGGCTGACCAATTCACCCGGTTCTACAATGCGATCAACCACCTCGCCGTTGATGGGGGCTACGAGTGTCAATTCGTCCACGAGCGCCTGCACCTCGGCTACGCGCTCTTCTGCCGCTCTGTATTGCGCTGCAGCGGCACGCTTGTCTTCTTCGCGATAACCGGCCTCAGCCTGATCATAAACAGCCTTCAGGGCGCTTTCCGAATCTCGAGCCACCTTCCAATCCCGCTCAGCATCCTCCAACTTCTGCTGGCTAATAGCCTCTTGCTCCCGTAAGGCTTTGTATCTATTGAAATCCCTTTCTGCCTGTTCCGTCTTCGATTTCGCTTGCGCCCAAAGATTGAGAGCCGCCCGAATTTCCTCCTCGCGCGAACCTCGGTTAACTTTATCAAGTTCGTCCTTGGAACGTTGTAGGTCGGCTTTAGCCTGTGCCAGCTTGGCCCGTAAGTCCAGACTCTCCAGCTGGACCAGCACTTGACCTTTCTTGACAGCATCGCCCTTGTGCACATACAGTTCTTGGACACGTCCTACAACCTTGGGCGCCAACTTGACTTCGGTCGCATCCACTTCGCCCTGAACGAGCAGCACCGGGGGCTGCAAGACAAACCACAGGACCACTGCTACCAATCCAACCCCTATGAGCGCTCCAAGCATTATCCATAGGCGTTTATGTTTCCGGGTAGATCTCTTGGGTGGAACCCCCGCTTCGCGAACGCCTTCCAACGGTGTTTCCGGCATGCCGGAAGTAGATGCTGTAGAGGATCCATCATCAGCTGGCTGGGAAACCGAAGCCGACTTCATTTCCAAAGAGACATTGTCCTCGTCCACTTTCACCCTCGATTCTTGACTACGCGCACAGCGAAGTTTTTTGATAACCCTACGTCACGCCGAGTGCTGGCCATGCGCAATGTGTTCTGGGTCCTGATCGATGGGGCGACGCTAATTCAGAAATCAAAATGCCTCGGCGTTATCTGCCGTGATTGCCTGATGAGCTCAAGTCAAGCCCTCTCGCCTGAACAAACCCCTGCCCTTCCCCCAGCTTATATAACACTTGTTAAGCTAGAGAAATGGTAAATTTTTCATCCAAACCAGAACCTCCATGTTCGGCCCAAGTCTTCCCCACACTAAGTTAGAACTTGGACCAGTTTTTGGGGAGCAGGTCACCGAGGATTTCTTGGCAGGCAAAAGAAATTGATTGTAATGCCTAACGACATATTCAATCTTATTTCGGAGTCATGAAAAATTGCTCTGGATGCACCGGACCAGGATTGGGATACATCCAGCTCTGAAAATCTTTTTTCGGGAGATTGTGAAAATTGATTCCGGCAACATAGTAGTCCGGCGGTTCAATTACCAAACCGATCACCCAGAGGTCCTTTTCGTTGGCTGCAATTATGTTCCCGAACAACCCTTTGATCTTGTCCTGAGAAGTCGTGGTCAGTATCCTATCATAGATTTCCGTGAGTTCCCTAATTTCCAAAGGAGGTTCTTCACCCTGCTTGCCTCGGGTCTGATACCACAGGCCATACAAAGGTGCGTTAAGGCTCTCAGAGCTGTAAGGGAAGTACCAACGCGGGTCTAGCAGGCACTCCATACCGCCGTCACCAGACCACAGGGCTATATCGTGGGCAGCGGACTGTACCCGTTCCCGGAAGAGCGCTCTGGTTTCCGTTTTCACCTCGGTGTCGATTCCGATCTTCTCAAGGTTGGATGCGATAATCGCAGCCGCGTCGACCCAATCCTGTACCACCACCGTGACGTCCAAAACCAAACGGAGGGGTTTACCGTCCGGTCGCATTCTCTTACCGTGAGATCCTACCTTCAGGCCCATCTCATCAAGAAGCGCCTTGGCTTTTTCAGGAGCATATTCCAGGTATGCCTTTTCATACGACTCGCTGTAAAATGACGATTCTTTCAGCGGGGCAGCTTGCCTGGGGACGCCCTGCCCGCGGTACACGATCTTGTTGATCTCGTTTCGATTTATCGCATGGGACAGGGCTTTGCGAAATCGGTGGTCAGATAAAATCTTTCTCATCTCGGTATTCTTATGATTCAGGTTCGGAGCGAGCAGTAACCCGACTGACGCAGTCGACATCTTGGGAACGAGCTTGTACTTTCCCTCCGATTTGTTCGCCATAAGGAGAATCGAATTCCGCATACCCCCCAGCAGACGACCCTGCATGTCTATTTCACCGGCTATGGCCTTGAGCAGAATAGTTTGCGGCTCAGCCAACAGTTCATGGACGATGCTATCTATGTACGGCAGCTGATTTCCATTCGGATCGACCTTCCAGTAATAGGGGTTGCGTTGCATGACCAATCGCGTGGCGGGCGCAGGCACTTTGGTGATCCACGCGCAGATGGAGGGAAGATCAGTGTTGAGGAAGAGGGTGTGCCAGTCGGCAACATCCTCGAACAGTTTCAACCATGATGAAGCCTTCTTCTCTTTCATCAGGGCCTGCAGTTCCTCTGGCTCGGCATATGTCTTGTGAAACTTCTTCAAGTAATGCTTCGGTTTGGTGACCAGTTCCATCCCCTCGGGGCAGGCCAAGCGTTGGAGGAAGAGGCTGTACGGTTTGGCGAACTCGATCCGAATCGCATAATCGTCTATCTTGGTAACCTTGGGTGGAATACCGTCCGGAGAAACCCACCTGGGAAGAGCGGGGGTCAAATCTTTGTTAGAAAGGATATCTTCGAAATAGAAAATTATGTCGTCGGCCGTAAAGGGTACCCCGTCGGACCAGCGAACGCCTTTCACTAGATAGAATGTGAATATACGACCTGTCTCATCAATTTCCCATTTCTCGGCAAGATTGGGAATGATCTCGAAGTCCGGGCTCCAGCGGACCAGTGGGTCGTAAAGGATCCTGCGGGCCCCAACGAGATCCGTTAGGCCGGTATACGCTCGGCGCCAAGTTCCCCCGTAAGCACCGTTGCTTTCAATGGGATGGACCACTGGGGGAGACGGCGGCAACCTTTTATCAACAGAAGGCAGTTTATTAGCCTTGACCAGGGGAGTGAGTATAGGCGCCTCATTAAGGGCCAATGTATCACCCGGAATAAAGCCGCCGACGAATAAGAAGACCGATAGCCAGGCAGCGGTTAGAAATCGTCCTCTTTTCTCCTTGCTCATTGCGTTCTTACCTCGGATAACTCGCTCCCACTGAATCCCAGTTTCTTGTGTGAGCGGCTCTGGAGACCACTTGCAACTCAGCAAGCCAGCAGTTCCCGGAACTGGAATGTTCGGCTGACAAGCCATGTCCACCGGAAATCAAATTCACCATCAGATTGCTAGAAAAAGCATCCAACCAATCGGTCTTTTTTGCACTTCGCTATGGATTGTCCGCTTGCAATACCAACTCCGCCGCGCTCGCGTCATGTCTCGGCCTGAGTTTCCTGACGGTGACGGCGATCTGCGCAGTGCCCGTCTTCGTGGAAAGGTGGACATGGAGAAAGGTTTTAGCCAGTAACGATGGACTTGCGAACTCTGACTGCTCATATTGCAAATTTGTTTCGTATCGCAGCTATTCCAAATTCAACAATTCGTAGATATTCAGCTCTGTATCAAAATATAGCAGCCTATGGTTGATGGCTTCACCGATACCAGTCAGTAGTTTAACAACCTCCTGGGCCTGAATTGCTGCTGCCAAAGCCGGCGTGGTGGCAGGATTGCCCAATACGGCCTCAATTCCCCTGTCGGGACAGTTGGCTTTTCCATAAATTTTGTCCAGACC
>DATJPW010000141.1:0-5850 GCA_035506215.1 Desulfomonilaceae bacterium | reverse complement strand
TAAACCAACACCCCCTATCTGGACTCGACCGATGCCGGGTACGAACTGAACATCGAGGTTCAAATCAACATAGGGAGTGTTGTAAAAGGGAACGACCATCCTGTTGACGAGGTTGTAACAGCCGTTGAAGGGGACGGGCATCACCGGCTGAAAGTTCCAGTTGAATTGGGTCTGAGTGTCCCTTAATAGGCCCCCTTTCAACTGATTGAAGTTAATCTGGTTGGTAATGGACCACACACTAGAGAACGGATTAGCAAGATCCCTTGCTAAATTATCCTCCTGAGCCGACGTGAAGGACGGATACATCAATAGGGCAATCATTGCCAGCGCACCTGGCACAGCACGCAAAAGAATCTTTTTCTCTGGCAGAAAGGATTCGAGAAGTCTCATGCCATACCTCCATCCCAAAGACATATGGTTGAGCTTGGCAGAATCGTCTTCCATAAAATCTAACCAACTGATCATCATTCCAAACACAGTCTTGCGGAAAGCCACCAGAGAGACTCCAACTTTATGGAGCACTTACTACTCTGCCTTAGACGCGGAGACCTGGGTCGCAATGTTACTCCGCATCAAGGGACACTCCTCGTAGGGGTCGCGGGTGGATTGTGGAACGAAGTCAGCGTTGAAGATCCGATGCCCAACTGTGTAATGCAGTCCACGACCTTGCGCATGGACACGTCAAGTTTTTCCACCAGTTCGGATTTGAGTATGTGAACGGCTCCCACCGAAACCGCGGGAGCGGCGGGCACAAAAACTGTAACTTCGCCGGACGGGTGCTCCTCGACCAGGAAGCCGATTTGCCGACTCTCCCCAACCCTGATCAGAACCGGCGGCCAATGGGCCGCGCCGCTTCCTCCGGCAAACTGGAGCGAAACCTTCTTTATTAACTGATAACCGGGCAGCAAATTGAGTATCTTCTCCTCAACCCAACCGCCTAACGACTGCCCGACAGCCGTCCGTATCAGGAGGCCGAACAAGAAACACGCTGCTATCACAATAAAGATGGCGGCAAGTTCGACGATGGCAATCCCTCCGACGCTCTGTACATGAAGGAATTTGGCAATCGGAGACAAAACTTTCAGGACTTTCTCGATCACTGCTGAAATTATGTATATGCACACTGCCACAGGGACCAGCACGACCAAGCCGCCCAAAACGGTGGTCTTGAGAAACTGATATAACGATTGCATTATTCGGCTTCCTTTCTTCTCTCGTGGTGCAGGGTCATTCTCATGCCGTAATGCCCATACCTCGCAAGAGATGTGCTGCAATCCCCAAGAGATTGAGCCCGATCTGGGGATAAACCCTCATGATTTCATGGAACTGGCTCTGCGGAAGCACCAGCACCTCGGTATCCACCACCGCTACCGAAGTGTTGACCGCAGGCTGGTGAAGGAACGCGGGGATGAAATTAAGGTACCCTCCGGTCCCGGCTGATCGGAGTTCCTTCTGATCGGGCGTTCCGTAGTCGTGGAACGTCGCGATCTGACCGGACAAGATCAGGTAAATGGAATGATTCTCTTCACCCGCCCTGATAACAATGTCCTGGGGCGAGAATTTCTGCTCTCTTGCTATGGTCGCGACTGCGTGAAGCTCCCTGGTTCCCAGGCCCTCGAATAAAGCAAAGGTCTTCAACTGGTCAATGATTTCTATGATTTCAGGCATCGTGCCCTCCTTGTTCATTTCTTTGGCGTAGGCGAATTCCGCGACTTGACGTACGAATGGGTCTTCGTCTTCCAGCAGCGATTCGATCACCGGTATGTAGGCCACGTTTGGCATGAGGTCCGATATTACATAGACAGACAGCATCCTGGTTACAGGATCTCCCGACTGAGACAGGAACGTAAGAAGCCTTTCCGGTTCGTCTCTGGAAACTAGATTGAATATCTTACGCCCCTTCTCGATTTTTTCGTCCAAGGGTAAGTCGTCGATGAGGGGTAACAGATATGGAAGATTTTGGCCTCGGATCGAAGTTTCAACCATTTCTATGGCCACGGAGGCGTTTTCAGATTTGAGCGCCTGGTACATGAGTCGCATATCAGCGTGATAAACCCACAAAGCATAGAACAGGAGACTGAGAATTTCCTCGTTTCGAGCCAACAGGTGTTGTCTCAACATTTGAACGCTCGGATAATCTCCCAACCCTTGAAGCCGACGGATCACCATGAGGTTCTCGTATGCCTCTTCCACCGATCTTCCTAACAGGTGAGCCATCTCGAAGTCGCTGATGTTTGGCGACAACCTTATGACTTCGAGAATAGCATGCTTTCCCCGCAGGGTGGACTCCAGAAGGCAGGCCTCAAGAAACGGCAGGATCTCTCCAGGATAAGCGATCAGAGCTTCCATAGCGGCAGTCCGAACATGGTCGTCCAAGTCTTCCAGGCAGCGAATGAGCTTTCTCGCGGCCCTCATGTCCGGATTCATGGCCAGAGCAAGGGCGGCCTCGATGCGAGCACCGGGACTGGGATCGTCCAGCAATTTCAACGCTAAATCCGGGTCCATAGCGGCAGGTTTGGCTTTCTCCTGGACCCTTTCTTCCAGAGGCATATCCACGGCGGTGGACTCCAGCCCCATGGGCGCAACGCCGGCATGAAAGGATCCTGCGACTTCTATCGTGTCGTAATCGATCTCACCCTCGACAATCACCTGCTTAAGGATACGTTTATATTCTTTCCTGAAGACCAGGGTTTCAAACACCCAGTAGGCGGCAAGGACCACTGCAATGTACGCAAAGTCCTGTGGTGTCATGACCGGCTTCAGAAAAATCATGATCAGGGAGCCGGCAAGCATGCCGATTTTGAGCACCGTGCCCCTGATGAACGTTCTGCTCCAGGCAGCCAGGGCTTTTGGTATGACGCTGAATAGGATCTTGTTCACCGGTCCTGAGATGGCCCGCTGGATAAGAATCGCGGTAAACTGGCCGTAGGCAGCCACGTAAATGTTGAAAAAGGCAGTGAGAGCCCCAAATGTAACCGTGAAGTTAATTGGATGAACCAGCGACGCGTTGGGCAGCCCCATGCTCGTGTATAGGCGTCCCACGAAAAAGAGGATCACAAAAGTGATAAGGGTGGTTGATCCTCGAAAGACGCTGAGGAAGGTGATCAGCGTCTGTTCCGACGCGAAACTGCTGTTGGCAATGACGCTGAACTGATAGGAAAATATGGGCAACAGTATGTTGGGAATTAATCCGCAAATGATCAGATAGCGAATTATGGGGAACTGCTTCATGATGCCTGGCACTTCGGTCAGGCGTTTCTTCTCTACGAGAGTATCCGCAGCGGATTTTTTCGGCTTCGGTTCCCCTACGACATTCCGGCTGGTCTTGATCATGAAGAGAGCGGTAAGGAAGAAAACCACTCCGAATACCAGCAGTGCGGCGTCTTCTCCGATCCAATGGGTAATGGGCCTAGTCAGAAAACTGCCGACCGTGGTGCCCAGCACCTGGGCTGCGGTCACCAGTGGAAAGACGCGCTTCCCTTGCCTAGCGTCGAACAAGTCACCGGCAATGTTCCATAGGTAAACGAGCAATATGGAGTCCAGAAGCCCCATGAACTGGTAAAGGATTGGGTAAACGATGGTGAGTTTTGACTTGACCATGAGCCAGCATAAAGTCACTCCCGCCGCGTATCCTACTAAAACAAGGATCATTAAATATGTGTCCGAAAAGCGTCTCGCCACGCGGTCGGCAAATGCAAGCACAACCATCGTCAAGACTGCGCTTATGACCAGCATCCAGGGTATGTAATCCGGCCCGTAACGCTTGAGAAACGCGGTATCCACGTAGTTGCGGAAAATGGCGGTGACAAAAAAGACGGCAAAGAAGATCAACGCAAGCCAAGTGAACCGCGCAACCTCGTGCTCATAGATTTTCAGATGTTTTTCCAGCAAACGCTTCATATCCGGCAAACCTCCATTTCATCGATGGTTCCGGCATACAGCAACTTCCGTAATATAACCTGAACTTGGTCCGTACAAAGAACATAATTTACCACAAAGTGCCGATCGCCCATTCCGTCTTGACGGTCCTTCACAAATGGTTTCGCTTTGATTTCGCGATTGGGTGTGCTCACGGGTTCGCCTCACACCCGAGATCTAAGAAGTCAATAAACTCCTGGAGCTTTTGCAGATCCTGACCAGAGATTGCAATGACTTGGAACCCGGCCACCGATTGTCCCTCAGATCCTTCATTCCTTACCCAGCAGCATTCCGCTTCCAGTTCGAATGGATCGACAATGCCGAAATCATCACCCAAAATCCAAAGAGTCTTACGCTCACCGATCTCAGCTTCAATTCCCCTTACGGCGATCCCCTTTTCCGTAATGTCTTTGATGGTTCCCCTCGAACCGTCATTACTCATGTCGCACACTATGATTTGCAACGACGGAGATCGCCTGGAAATTTGGCGCCTCTCCAATGGAAGCTTGAGACCTTGGAGGTCAGCCGGTCCCAATAGTCCCTCTGCCAAGAGTTTCTGGCAAACACTCATCAGCCCGGAATTCGAAAGCTGATATTTTTCCATTAGCTCTGTACCTGTCATACCTGATCGAACATCTCCAGAAATCCCCACTGCAACCCTCTGTCGCTCTTCCAAGACAATTTCGAAAGCTTTCTTGAGTTGTTCGCCTGAAAGACCGTACTTCAACATCAGTTCCCAACGTGTCATGCCCGAACGCATATCGTGTATGATTTCCCTGCCGGAAATTACGCCTTCGCCGGGCTTGACGCGTGCGTCAGGAGCTTCGTTGAAAAATGTCGCTTGCTCCACCTGTTTCAAGACTCCCTTCAGGGCTTCCTCAGTGAGTTTATATTTTTCCATTAACCGGCTATCCAGCATTCCCACCTCAAGATCTCGGACAATATCTATTGCCCTAATGTGCCGAATTATCCCTGACTCACCGAGCTTCCTCAAGAGGCTCTCCAGTCCAACCACTGACAACTTGTACTTCTTCATAAGGGCTGAATCGGACATTCCCTCTTTGATGTCAGACAGGACGGATTTGGCATCTATTTTCTTGCTTGGTTTCTTCATTCCTGACCTGAGCGACCTGATTCAGTCCTTCGCCTTAGTCTTCTGGAGCTGCAATGTTTATGTATGTGCCAAGAATAGTGAGCCCTGAAACGGGCGGGCCGCAGAGGTTCTCTCAGCAAAGGTTCCCCCAATGATTTTTGTCCAAGCAAGTGGCGTGCCACCGTGACAAAATATTCGGCTGGCTTAATATTTTCCGTAATATCAGCATGATAACATAAAGCAGAGTAATGTAATTCCACCGAGAGATTTTCAGCAATCAGAAATTGAGTCGTTTCGACGCAACGAGGACTCACCGCTGCGAATAATAGTTGTAAAATTACCCGCTTAATCTATGAGCCAAAACGACTCGTGTCAGATTGGACGGCCCTATTCCCGGAAAATTCCTGAAGATGTTGGATCAGGAATGACGAAACAGGAACACCTGGCCGGGATCTTTAAGTAATTTCTTGGGCAACCTTTGGGAAAAAGATCGCAATCCTTCATGAACGACGAACAATCATTAGATTGTCTAAATAGGCCTTGCAACTTTACAAGAAAGCTGAACACGGCATAGAATTTGCACTGAACTTCGTTGTACCTTCGAAAAGGATGGGCACAAATCCTTTGACGAATTGCGCAAGATTGTTCCGGCAGAAATTTTGCTGATTGCAGAGAGGACAGGTCTCGTGGAAAGACCTTAC
The DNA here is from genome assembly GCA_035506215.1 of Desulfomonilaceae bacterium. Lineage (GTDB taxonomy): Bacteria > Desulfobacterota > Desulfomonilia > Desulfomonilales > Desulfomonilaceae > DATJPW01. The sequence goes on along the minus strand of DATJPW010000141.1, from coordinate 138 downwards.
AAGATAAAACTGCTTCTCCACTCGGTTCGCTGTGGTCCAATCTCGACGGAATGAAAGGCGCGACTATAAATGAGTGAAACATACCTTCCCTCGTTACAGGAAGATAAACCTGATTCGATATCGAATCTGAATTTGGAT
>DATJPW010000140.1:0-12739 GCA_035506215.1 Desulfomonilaceae bacterium | reverse complement strand
TAAGACTCTCGGACTCGCAACTCTCTGCGGTGGAGGAGGCGTGTCCATGGCATGTGCTCTGGAGATCGTCTGAGCTTGGCATGGAAAGAGAAAATTTTTGTTGGGCGAGGGTTGCACAATGAGAAACACGAAGAACCTGATTCCATATACCTATGAGCCATAATCAGCCTTGATTCCAAGCTTTTTGACTTTTTTCCAAAGGGCTTGCCTGGAGATCCCGAGCAATTGTGCAGCCTCGATTTTTTTGCCGCCTGCCTGCCTTATCGCTTCGACGATCCGGTCCTTTTCTCCTCGATGGTCTCCGACAGCTAGACGCTGTGATCTCTTATTTCTAATGGTTTCAGGAAGGTGACACTCATCTATATATGCTTGCCGACAGACCACGAAACCATACTCAATGGCATTGAGCAACTCCCTGATGTTGCCGGGACATGAATAGGACATCAGCAAGTTCATAGCCTCGTTACTGATGCCGGTTATGTCTTTGCCCGTTTTGAAGCGGTTCTCCTCGATAAAATGCTCAATCAACAACGGAAGGTCTTCCCGCCGTTCTCTTAAAGGGGGCAAACGGATCGGGATTACATTGAGACGATAAAACAGATCCTCCCTGAACTCATTCCGGGCAATCATTTCCGATAAATCTCGATGAGTCGCTGAGATAATTCTGACATCCACCTTTATTGGTGTGTTATCTCCAACCCGCTCGAATTCTTTCTCTTGCAAAACCCGTAATATTTTCACCTGCATGGAAAGCGGAATGTCTCCGATCTCATCGAGAAATATGTCCCCTCCATCCGCCAGTTCGAAGCGCCCTTTTCTGTTTCTATCAGCCCCGGTGTAAGCGCCCTTGACGTGTCCGAACAGCTCGCTTTGCAAGAGAGATTCTGTCAAGGCCGCGCAATTAACTTTGACAAACGGACCGCTTTTACGTCCGCCAAGCTTGTGTATGGCCGCGGCCACCAATTCTTTGCCGGTGCCGCTCTCTCCGTAAATGATGATGGGAGCGAGGGACTGGGCCGCGTCAGTGATGAGGTCAAAAACGCCTTGCACAGGCCTGGACTTTCCGATGATCCCGTGAAAACTGTCTTTGCCTTTCAATATTGAACTCAGTCTGGCTATTTTCAGATCTCTGGTCACTATCCCACTGAGATCCGTAATGGTTTCCACGCCGCCGTTCACCTTCCCGTCATTCCCGCTTAAGACCGCGGCATTCTTCACCACAGGAAGCACTGTCCCATCTTTTCTGGTGAGAGCGCATCTGCGCTTGTCAATTTGCTTTGTCTCAAACAGGTCGCAGGTAAAATTTCCCTTGGACTCGCGGGCAGAGCATCGATCGCAATTCAGTATGGTACAAGGGCTGCCGATGAGTTCTTCTCTCTCATAGCCGGTGATTTCTTCAGTGGCATGGTTGACGGCTACTATCATTCCATCCGAGTCAACGACTATTAATCCGTCCATCATTGTGTCTACGACGGTCTTCCAGAAGCCGACCATCTCTTCTTGATTCATTAGCGCCTCATTGTCCGACTTAAACGTTAATGTAAACGTTAGTCAACCGGTTAACGGTTGTCAACAAGAAAGGGTGGCATCGCGCATGGCACCTCGGAATGATACCGACCAAGATGTGGTAGAGATCTGCCCGATTTTAGGGATTATTTGTTCCACTGAACTCTCTGAACCATGAAGTGGCATGGCGGTTGCTTAATCAAATGGATAAATGAGCGAAGCCAGCGGAATCTAGGAGGAAACCCCATGAATAACGAGGAATTAACCAATCTGACGGCAGCTAAGGTGGTTGACGCGAGAGGAAGCGCATGCCCGGGACCTCTTTTGGAAGCCAAGAAAGGAATCGGGCTAGTCAAGGTCGGCGAGGTACTGGAAATCCGGTCAAGCGACCCGGGAACCAAAAGTGACATTCCAGCGTGGGCCCGGAAGGTGGGCCATGAATACGAGGGAGTCATTGAGGCAGACGGGTACGACCGAATCTTTGTTACCAGAAAGAAATAGACAATATAGGCATGGCAACTTCATCAGACGCGGCAGAGGCTAAGATTCTCATTTTGGCGACCATAGCCTGCGCCTATCCAGGGGCAGACACTGTGGGACAGGCACACTTGTCGTACCCGACAAATACGTACATCCTCCGCATTCCTGCGCCGGTAATGCTTCCTGAGCATTTCTATTTCCAAGCGCTGGACAAGGGGATAGGCGGCATCATTGTCATGACTTGTGGTGAGGAGTGCCCATACAAAGGCGCCTACCATCGTCTAGCCTCACGAATGGACAGGGTTGCCGCCAAGATGAAGGCAGAAGGCTATGACCGTCGAAGAATCAAGCTCACGGCTATATGCACCGTTTGTACAAAGGCGTTTTTGAAAGAAGTAAATGAGATGAACGCCCTCCTGAAAGAAATCGGCCCCCCGCGGAAAGGGGAAGCAGGAAACTGAATGGAGATGAAAAGGCGCACTCTTCAATTTGATTCCCTCGTAGTCGGTGGTGGCATAGGTGGGCTTACCTCGGCACTGGATCTGGCAGATCAGGGACTTAAAGTGGTCGTGGTGGAAAAGGAGCCAAGCATAGGCGGCGCAATGATAGCGCTGAGCAAGGTGTTTCCAACCCTCGACTGCTCAAGCTGTATTACAACGCCACGGATGGCTGCAGCAGCTCATCACCCCAACATAGAAATTCTTACCTATACGGAAGTCAGTTCCATCACACGAGACGGCTTGGTCTTCAGGGCCAATCTTATACGAAAACCGAGATACGTGAACGAGGATCTCTGCATAGGATGTCGCCAATGTGAGTACATCTGCCCGGTGGATGTGCCGCACGAGTTTGAGGGTGGAATGGGCGCGAGGAAAGCCGTTTATGTGCCATTCGCAACCGCTATTCCCCAAAAAGCGGTACTGGATACAGATAACTGCATGCTTTGCGGGTCGTGCGAGAAGGTCTGCCCCACTCATGCAGTGGATTACCACCAGCGGCCGGAAGAAATGGTTCTGGAAGCCAAGAGCGTAATTCTCGCCACCGGATATCAGCTCAGCCCAAAGAACGCCAAGAAACAGTATCTCCCGGAAGTGAGCCTCAACGTCCTGACCTCTCTCCAAACGGAACGTCTCTTGGCTCCACACGGTCCTTACGGACGAGTAATCCGCCCGTCAGACGGAAAAATTCCGGATAGCGTAGCTTACGTACAGTGCGCGGGGTCCCGTGATCAAAGTATCGGGGTTCCTTATTGCTCTCGGGTCTGCTGCATGTACGCGATCAAGCAGGCAATGTTGCTTTCAGGCGCGCTTCCCTTGGTGGAAGTGACCATTTACTACATGGATATCCGCGCTTTCGGCAAAGGCTATGAAGAGTTTTATCAGAACGCAAAGGCCATGGGCATAGAGTTCGTGAAGGCCAAGGTAGCGAAAATTGCGGAAGATGAGGATCACAACTTGAGCGTCCGAGTGGAGCTTATGGAAGAGGACGGTCGCGTGGAGGATCGAAAACACGATCTGGTCGTCCTTTCCTTGGGCATGTTACCGGGGTGCAATCCGCAGGAATTCATTGAGGTCGGACAAGCGGATGACGGCTTTGTTTCCTGTCCGAGACCCAATATCGCGCCGGCGCTCACAGCCCAAGAAGGGGTCTTCGTGGCAGGCACGGCGTCGGGTCCCAAGGACATTGTGGACACCATAGCCGAAGCGGGTTCCGCAGCAATGGAGGCGGCCAACTACCTTGCATCGTTGGGCGCTGAGTCCACTCTCGCAGCTAGAGTGAGCACTCGGCAAGAGGAAGTGATCGCTGAACCGGCAGTGGGGTGATCCGCCGCTCATGCCACAGTCCCCTTATGAATACAGAGGAAACTATATGCCCGCAGAAGCGCAGGAAAAAAAGGAACGGCAGAAGATCCAATCGGACGAGCGTCGAATAGGGGTCTACATCTGCCACTGCGGCGGCAACATCTCCGATGTCGTGGACGTACAAAAGCTTGCCGAACAGGTCGAAAAGATACCTGAAGTCAAAGTCGCCCGTACCAACATGTTCATGTGTTCCGATCCGGGCCAGGAGATGATCCTGGAAGATCTTCGCAAAGAGAACCTTTATGGCGTCGTAGTAGCGTCGTGCTCCCCGAAACTTCATGAACTGACCTTCCGTAATGCGCTGAAGAGGGGCGGCCACAATTCTTTCCTGTATGAACATGCAAACATCAGGGAGCAAGTGAGTTGGGTCCATCATGATGACCCGGGGAAGGCAACTGAAAAGGCAGTCAGACTGGTTGCGGCCGCGGTCGCAAAAGCGGTCCGTCTTCAACCCTTGAAGCCGATTCGAGTGGACGCTTATCCTCATGCTGTGGTTATAGGAGGAGGGATCAGCGGTCTCACTGCTGCTCACAGGCTGTCAAAGCAAGGCATTGGCGTCACGCTGGTGGAGCGAACCGCATTCCTCGGAGGACACGCGGCTCAGCTTGATCGAGTTTATCCGACGGAAGAGAGGGCTGAAGATCTGTTGGTGGAACTCGTGAGTGAAGTGGTGGATGCTCCGAACATCACTGTCTTAACGCAGGCCGAAGTCGCCTTCAGCAAGGGAACGATAGGCGATTTTCTCGTTCAAGTTAGGAGAAAAGTTTCTACCCAGTCTAACGAAGCAAGCGCCGTGGATGGAAAGGTGGTCTTTCGCCCATTCGAAGGATGCGCTGTCCGCGCAGACTGGAGTTCGGCAGGAGATGCCAGCCGGGAGATCAAGGCCGGTATTGTCGTGATGGCTACGGGTTTCAAAAACTATGAGCCGCAGCAAGGGGAATACGGTTATGGCGAGTCCCCGCGGGTGATAACCTTGCCGGACCTAATTAAAATTCTATCTGTTGACGGCCCCACTGGCGGAAAACTTGAGGTTCAAGGACGGGCCGTGCGAGGCATCGCCCTGATCCATTGTGTGGGAAGCAGGCAAGTGGACGGAATCCATGAGCCTCAGCCTGACGGACAGGTGAATAACTACTGTTCAAGGGTTTGTTGCACGGCAACTCTTCAAGCGGCAAACGCGATAAAGGATCGATTCCCGGCCGTCAATGTTTACGAGTATTATCAGGATATTCGAGCGTACGGTCGAGGACACGAGGAGTATTACGAGAAAGCTTCCAAAAAAGGAGTGCTGTTTTTTAGGTTCACTGCGGATTCTCCTCCGGTGGTTGAGAAAGCAGCCCTGGACACGGGCCATCCTCTTAAGGTGATAGTGAAGGACACGCTCACTTTTGGAGAGGAAATTGAGGCCCTCGTAGACATGGTTGTCCTTTCCGTAGGCATGATGCCCAATGAAATCTCGGACCTCGTAGATGTTTTCAAGCTCCCGGTGGGAACCGACCGATTCCTTCAAGAAGTCCATCCTAAACTCAGGCCCGTGGAAATGTCAGTAAATGGCTTGCTTTTGGCTGGAACTTCGCAGGGCCCGCGCGACATCTCAGAGAGTTGTGCCTCCGCAGCGGCTGCCGCTTCCAAGGCGTCTATTGCGTTAGGCAAAGGATATGTGGAGCTGGAGCCGTTCGTGGCTCAGGTCGATCCGGCACTATGTGACGGATGCGGGCTTTGCCTTGAAGAGTGTGGCTATGAAGCAGCTTTGACGCTGACCGACCTGGAGGTGAATGGGAGGAAGGAGCAAAAGGCCCTGGTAAACCCCGCACTCTGCATGGGCTGCGGAAGCTGCGCCGCAGTATGCCCACATCGTGCAATAAATGTGAGCGGTTGGACCTTGGATCAGTTTGACGCCATGGTTGACGCCATTGCAGCCCAGTAGACCTTACGGGAGAAAAAGGATGACCAGCCATGAGAAGCAAGAGAAGCTCAATCAACTGAGGGAAGCTCGCAAGGAAACTATCGATGCCGTGAGGGCGAGGGTTAAACAGAATAGAGTGATCAGAAAAGAACTCGTAGACTCACTTTCTCACGGTCCTAAAACTGTGCCGGAAATAGCTCAAGAGACCGGGATTCCTTCTCATCAGGTGCTGTGGCGCCTCTCTTCTATGAAGAAATACGGAAAAGTGGCGGAAGGCGAACAAAGCGGCGACTACTTCCAGTACGTGTTGTTGCAGGAGTAAACGATGTCCCACACGGTAGACCCCTCATTCATCGATGAGTTGGCCCACTACGGTGGTTCAGATATAAGAGCCTGCTTCAATTGCGGGAACTGCACCGCTGTTTGTTCTCTCACTGACAACGAGGCTGTGTTTCCACGAAAATTCATCCGATACGCACAATTGGGCATGAAAGACCGATTAGTCGCAAGCAAAGAGATGTGGCGCTGCTATTATTGTGCTGACTGCTCAACCACCTGCCCCAGGCAGGCGGAGCCTGGCGAGTTCGTGGCCGCGGCTCGTAGGTACATGATATCGCAGTTCGATCCCACCACGTTGGCTAGGCGGTTTTATAATTCCAGCGCCTTCACGATTTCTTTTCTGGTTGCGCTTGCAGCAATGCTGACTCTGATCATGCTGGCCGGATACGGATCTATGCCTACGGGCACCCTAAGACTTGGAAGTTTTATTGAGGTGGCGTACATCCATTACACCGGTCAGGCGGTGATAATCATTGCAGGAACTATAGCCCTCCTGAGCTTAGTAACAATGGTGAAACGTCTCAATGAACAATTATCTAACACGGAAAGGGACAGTCCCGCTGATGAGGCTGGGGGATCGGCCAAATCCATTTCTTGGGAAGCATTTAAGTCGGCTTTCTACGAAGTTGCCTCGCAGACACGATTCGATCAGTGCGGTACTGAGGCGGTGCCATGGTACCTCCGGCGCCGCTTTATTCATCTATCGATAATGTGGGGCTTTCTGGGCTTGCTTGCAGCCACCGTACTCGATCTCCTCTTCAAGGAGCCTTTCTCTCAGGTCGCAGTTCATTATCCCATGCGATTGTTGGGCGCGATCGCAGGTCTGTTCGTGCTGTACGGCACAAGCGTCGCCCTGGTGAACAGGGTGCGGAAGCTGGACAGATACTTCGTCCATTCGCTTGCCTCAGACTGGTTGTTTCTTGACATGTTGTGGGGAGTCACTCTCACAGGATTTATAGTTGAGATAGCAGTCTATCTGCCTTCCGGATCTGTCTGGGCGTATGTTGTGTTCTTGATTCACGTCGTAGCGGCGATGATCCTTGTCTTGTTGCTTCCATTCACGAAGTTCGCCCACGCGGTGCTTCGTCCGGTTGCTTTGTTCATACATGACTTCCAGACTAAACGGCAGATAGGCGGACAGAGCGGTGGTTGAGAAGAAAACACCGCTTCAGTCTGAAAGGATTGATTGTCCGAAACGGTGTCGGGAGTGAAACACGGTACTTGTCCTAAATGGCTGTAACCGAACTAAATCAGAAGAAGAAAGGAATTTGTCTATGGAACAAAAAGAAGGCGTGGTAATAATCGCAACACATGCCGGAGAAGACCCGGAGAGGGCTACTTTTCCTTTCGTCATGGGCAATGCAGCCCTGGCAATGGACGAAAAGGCAATCGTTGTTCTACAAGGATGCGCGGTCTTTCTGGGTAAGAAGGGGTACGCCGAGAGCGTGCATGCAGGCGGCTTCGACCCGTTGACGAAGCTGATGGGTACTTTTCTGGAACTCGGAGGAAGGATACTCGTTTGCTCTCCTTGCATCAAGGAGCGGAATATCGACCCATCCGACCTCATTGAAAAATCGGAAGTGATAGCGGGCGCCACGGTTATCGCGGAGTGCTGTAAAGCAAATGCCGTTCTGAACTACTAATAGTGATTTCAAGATCAGCCGGCCGGAGACCCCGAAAATTGTGAGCTTGCCGCACGGTTTAGGAAAATGTAGCCTGTACACCGAATAAAGGTTTACCGGACAGAAACGCACAACTTACTGTGAACTCAAGCAAAAGTGACATGGAGGCGGGGTCTTCCACCGGCTTGCTGTTTTGGGCCTTCTCGCTTGTGGCCGCCGCATTCACGACTATCTATATCACTCAACCCGTGCTTCCGATTCTCCGGATAGAGTTCGGAGTGGACGAAACTCGGGCATCTTTCACCGTATCGGCCGTGATCCTTGGAATCGCTCTTTCCAATCTACCTTTGGGGAGCGCGGCGGACCGATTTCCGATCAAACCCATAATTTTTATTGGCGGATGTGTTGTCCCCCTTGCGGAATCGTTTGTGCGGTAACCGGCAATTTTTGGGTTTTGCTGGGCACTCGCTTCGTGCAGGGCCTTTTCATCCCGTGCTTGACCACCTGTGTAGCCGCTTACCTTGCTAAAACACTCCCGATAGAAGGTCTTAACGTTGCTATGGGATCCTATGTGTCCGCGACCGTGGCCGGGGGGCTTGGTGGCCGACTGCTGGGTGGGTTTATCCATCCTCCACTCCATTGGCGCTACGCCTTCATTACGGCATCCGTCTTCGTGCTGGCCGCGACGCTGGCAGCCTATCACTTCCTTCCTTCAGAGAAGCGAAACCCGACGACTGAGGTTCAAACGCTGGGATTTCTTGATCTGGTGGTTCGATCGGACTTGCTCCGCATCTTTTCGGTGGCTTTCAGCGCATTTTTTGTTTTTTCGTCCGTGTTCAACTATCTACCGTTCTATCTTTCAGCGCCTCCTTTTGGCCTTTCCACAGAGTTTGTGACCTTAACTTATTGTTCGTATCTGGTTGGGATACTGGCGGCACCACTGGCAGGGAAGCTGAGCAACCGGATTGGCAATGGCGCAAGCATGGCTTTGGGAGCTGTAGTGTTCGGAGTGTCGCTCGGGGCGACTCTGCTGAAAACGGTGCCTGCTATAGCTGCCTGTCTTGCAGTGATTTGTGCCGGTTTTTTTTGCATCCATGCCGCAGCCGCAGGTTCACTTAACAGGAGACTCGAATCCGGCCGAGGCCGAGCGAATTCGCTCTACGTTCTCTCCTACTACCTTGGGGGATGTATCGGCATAACTTTGACCGGATACGTGTACGTCTCATCCGGCTGGTCGGGGATTGTCGTAACCGGGATAACCATGCTTGTCATTCCTCTCGCAAGCGGGCTCTGGGAAGTCTTCACGGAACGAAATCATCAGTTCGAGCCCAAATCCTCCAATAGCTTGTGATGAATCGGAAACGACCTTTTCATGCCCGTTCGGATAGCCACCGGTTCTTGGACATAGCATGCTCCATGGCAAAATATTTGGGATAATTGCGGACTTACGCGGATTCGGCGACGCTGCCCACGGAACAACACTCGCAGGAGAGTGTCAGTTTGGACAAGAGGTAGACATAAGAATGAAAACGGAATCGACTTCAGGCAAGGTCCAGCAATACAGTGACGCCATAATCGCACAGTTCCACCCAATTGCGGCTCAATTCGGTTTCACGAAGCCGGTATGGGATTACGATCCGGAGCTGGACATCGTTCGAGTGCAGTTCGAGAATAGCGAGCGAGGAAACGCCCTTCAAATTGATTACCACGTTGAAAAAGACTCCTGTAGCGCAAATTACTGCCGCATGCAGGGCGCTTGGCAAATGTGCATTGAAGGCAAGCGTAAAAGCATGCCCGCGCTGAGAGCGACTCTGCCGCGTTGGATACGCAGGCAATGCGAAGAGTGCCGAATCGGTCCGGAGTTGGAAGAAGCTGAATTGTGAAGGGCGGACTTGGTAACGCGATAAAGTTTCGACGGGATGAACCGCCTCGTGTCCACGTGTCGGCCGACATCACGGATAAGGAGTGTCGATTCTGTGTCAGCGACAATGGAATAGGAATTAAGCAAGCGCACCTTGAGCGCATTTTTCTCATATTCAAGCGGCTCCATCGTAGAGATGAATATCCGGGTACCGGGATTGGACTGGCGATAGCGAAAAAGATCATCGAGGGCCAAGGCGGACGGATTTGGGTTGAATCGGAATGCGGGGGAAGGGCTCTCAGTTCTTTTTTACCATACCGACTCAGTAGACTTGACGCGCGGGTGCCGGATCCGTCCAGGGCAAAGCTCTGCCACGGGGGTATCAATCAGAGGCGAGCCTTGACTCGATACGGCCGCATCTTAAAGAGATGACGGCGGAACGTTTTGTTGAGGGCGACGTATTTCACTCGATGTAGGGACGCGATGGTCGATTTGAGCCGCGTCAATCCAAGCGTGGCGATCAGACCGGATGTCCATGCGTTGCGGGAGAGCCTCGCCTCATGCGAGATAGCTGTTCGCCAAGGCTCGATCCGCCCTAAATTGGATGTGAGGTGGTCAACCCCTTTCCATGCGATTCCCGTGGGGACCGAACCGTCTTGGGCTGTAATCCTGTCCAGTAGAACCAACTCCCGCCCCGACCTCTTGAACAACAACAGACTTTCGGGAGGGGCTGGTTCATACTGCCTCTGGCCTGCACTGCTCAGGAATCCCCCGGGTGTGACCACCGCCTGTTGATCGCTATCGGCAGATTGGTCATATGCATACGGATACAGACGCCAAGCACTCAAAGTCCGATCCGCGTAAATCATTTGGACCAATTCGCGCAAGTCGTTCTCCCTCCGAATAACCTCGGCTCTTTTGTGCGAACAGGCGATATCCAGAAATACGAAATTGGTGCCGGATTTCACCGCGGGGACCTGAGTGACCAGACTCCGCACGAGGTGGTTGCGGATTTCCGCTGCCTCTCGCCAGTCTTGGTTCAAGCCCACGTGGAAAACCGCCATGAAACCAATAACAACCAGGGCCGCTGTCTTGCCGATCAGTTCGGCCGGCGACCGCCGCCACCCATTCCCATTCAGTCCCCAGGCCAGCAAAATGGCCAGACCAAAAGAGGCAGAAGAATAGATCCTGCTGGCCCAACTGAAATTGAACCACGAAAGATCGCCCTCGGGCATCAACCCGTATTTGACCATCAGTGTATCAACCAGTCTTGGGCTGAAACTTCCGTACCCGGCGAGCTGGTACGGCAGCATTCCCAGAATCAGTATACCTCCGCCGAGTGCTAACACATGCCATTGCAAGCCCGGTTCGAACCAGCCCTGTGCCTCTACCTTCTCGACATGACGGTCGCGACCGGTCAAAAGGAAAAGAACAGCGGTCCCCAGCGCCACCATAGACCCTGCTAGAAGCGCCCATCGGTCCGCAGAGATGGAAGTGAATGGTGCGACCAGATAGAACGGAAGCAAGGCAAAATACGACCACAACAGCTCTAAGGGAGGCAAGAGATGACTATGCCCCACCGCTCCCCCGTTCAACAAGACGAATCTGACCGCTACCGCCGCTGCAAACGCTGTCAGTATTCCGACACAGAGCTTGATCAGAAAAGCCGGATCAGCAGGTCGGCTCGAACACTGTCGGTGCACAGGCCAGACCAGCAACGGCACAATGAAAATCAGGAAGCTGGACGTTTCATATGTCAGGAATGAACACAAATATAGAGCCACAGGTAGAGGTAGTCCGCGCCAAGATGACGATTTTTGTGCCCAACGCTGGAACGCTATTACGGAAGTCCAAAACAACAACATGCTCAGCCGGGAATTATCAGTGAACAATACGTAGGTCAGGCATGAGACCGGGGGCAAGAAAAATGATAACAACACTGCCGTGGAAACACAGGACCGCCGACCGGGAAAGGCCCGATCCAGCGACACCCCCATGAGAACTGCGGAGCCGGCCAGCAGTAACAGTGAACATAAGTGGAATATCACTCTGTTGAAACCGAACGACTCGAACAGGCTGATCCAGTATAGACCTTCCACCGGCCGAAGAAACTTGCTCGCATAAAGAATCAACGACTCCGGAAAACTATTCCAGTATGGGTATGCCAGCACCCACCAGTCGTCACCGTCGAAGCCGATGTCACCGGTTATCGCAGTGAGCACAACACAATAGAGGCCCAAACCGACCGCCAAAAACCACAAGTATGACTGGCCGCCTTCAGGTTGTTCCGTGGACACAGTCCGAGCGCCTCCGCTACGAAGAGATTAACTTGCTACATAACAATGACGCGGACGGTCTACAGAATTTTGCGAAATCCACAAATCTCTTACCTCCCATCAGCGGCTGCGTGAATATTCCAAAAAGTCAGCCGCAGGACGGATGATGCCGGTTTCGATGAAGGTTGCTTGAGTCCGGAATTCCAAAAATCGCCGCGCAAAGTTGATTACAAAAACGATCCTCACTCGGCCCATGGGCTTGCTGCTCAAAAGAGCAGTGATTTTTGTCACGAGCATGGACTTTAGGATCTTGATACGTCGTTGTCAATTGGAATCGAGCGCCTTTTGCGACTACACGGGCGCGATGAAGATTATGATTGACAACAAAGCTTGCTCTAATGCAACCATTATTTGAGAACAAAACACCCTTATGGATAGCGTACGAAGATTCTAGATTCGTGTGGTGTGGCTGCAAAATCGCAGGGGCGGGGAGATTTTCGCGAGCGCGTCGGGAGGTCGATCTTTGAAGAAATTTGCCGTCTTATTCGCTGGTGTGGTGGCGTTATGGGTTTTTGCCGGAGATACCTCCGCGCAGGGATTCCTCGGGAGTTATGGAACATCGAATCTCACGGGCTTGTCGTTCCGTTGGCCGAACAGTGTTTGTGATGCCGTGGGCAACCCAGAGTGCGGTCTCATGACTACGCCGAGAATGTACTTCGGCCGGCTTGAACACTACAAGGGAAGCAGGTGGGCCCTGGAGCGGCAGCTTTCCACCGGCACCGCGCCCTGGCCGCTCAGAGGTTTTTGGCTTGGAGCAAGCAAAGACTTCACTCTTGACAACGGCCTCGGTTTTCTCATTTGCGGGTCTGTTTTTTTCCCTCAGCCCA
>DATJPW010000139.1:0-3391 GCA_035506215.1 Desulfomonilaceae bacterium | reverse complement strand
GTGGCGTCAGCGAATCCAGAGGTGAACGTTATCAGAGGGCTCTTGTGCTCATCACTGTGCAACATCCCGACTGAAATGCTGAACGGGATATGAACAGCAAGGAACATGACACGGACACTATTCTTGTAACTCTATCCTGGCACGTTCTGTTGGTCGTCTGAAATCGCAGGAAACGAAGGACGCAGTATATCTGTTTCTCTCCGACCTCTGCCAGCGCAAATCCTTGATTATGCCGGTTTCTCTGCGTATCTTCTTCCACGAGGATTGCATGAACTTGAACCGATCTTTGGCGTCAGAATTCTGATACCCGCTGCATCCCGTCCTTTATCAACCCAGGTTTTTTCCTTTTTTCCCTGGCGGCGTGCCGAGGGTGGAGCCGTGTACTCACGTGCAGGTGCATCATTACGAAGGCTCCTGAGAAGATCTGTTTCAGAAAAGGACTTCGGATCAAAGACAGGGGCATTTGTGCTCCTTTATGACAAATACTCTGATAGGCATTGAGCAAAGAGTTTCGACATAGCATTGCGCTGTTGGTGCTTCTGGTTTACGTGCCTCTCCTTTCTACCGAGGAGTTTACGCATCACCACGAGTTTTGTGTTCAATCCGCAACAAGTCACGGTTTCGCTGGAATCACGGGCCAGGGAAGCGCTCTGCACAGCTATCACAGTGACATCTGCTTTGCCTGTCTCTATGCCTCGGGCCATTTCTGCACTGCGCCCTTTGTCCTGCCCCCCCCTGACTTTCAACACAGTCTTACAGCTGTTTCAGTTACTATTCCTCTGGTTGCATTTCTGAACAACGAATCTGCCCGCTCCCCGCCTCCCGCGTTCCTCTCCTGACGTTGTAATTCCAGACAGATGCCGGCGTTTTGATTCTCCTCTCGCAAACGGGGCCGACATCCTTTTTACCCCACGCGCCGAGGATTCATTCGCAGAGTTTCTTCGTTACACATGCGCACATTGCTGATCGAAGAACTGTACGAAGCGAGCAGAAATGAACACACGAACTGCAAACATCTTAAAGCTCGGGATGGCTGTATACGTAACCATCCTGCTCCTGGTTATTGTTCCCAACCATTACCACGAAGATCACAAGCAACACGAAGACTGCATCGTCTGTACGATCGCTCACCAGCCCCTGCTGTTCAGCGTGCCGTTTGCACTTCCGATCGTTCGTGTGTTCCTTGTCATCAACCCGGTTCTGCCTCCTACAATTCCTCTTGCCAAAACGCCCGCTTCGCTCCAATCCCGCGCTCCGCCTCGCTAACCAGATCTTCTCAGTACGACTTTCCAGCAAAATCTGATCACGCACATATCAATGTAGCGTGAGATCTCTCTCATCCTGCATTGGCCTCTTGGTCATGCAATTGATCTTGCCTGCAACATATGTGGCTATTGCCATTAGAACTACTACCTGCCCTTTAAGGAGAAAGAATGAAACAGTCTTTTCTTATCACACTCTGCTGCTTTGTCCTGGCAGCGGCAAGCCCACGGGCATTTGGACAGAAAAATGATCAATTGCCGGATTCGCTGGCATCAGCAAGAGCAGACTCTCTGTCCCGGGTAAATACCAATATCCTCGTCATCGGCAAGAAGCGCAATGTGGATCGCTTCGGCGCTTTATCGAAGATGATTCAGCCGACCAGCGTAATTACACCGGAAGCGATATTTCAAAAGAACGCCGATGATTTTACTCAGGCCGTCACCTCGGAACCCGGCGTTTGCGTGCTGACCGGATGTAGTTCATGCGGTTTCAAACAGATTCAAATAAACGGACTCGGTGCGAACCACACCACGATGCTTGTCGATGGCCTTCCTATTTACACTCCTGTTACGAGTTTCTATGGTGTCGATGCTCTGACTACTGCAGGAGTGGCCACCATTGAACTCTCGCGTGGCCCAGGAGCTTCTCTTCTTGCACCCGGCGCCATGGGCGGTGCCGCAAACGTTCGATATCAGGATCCCACTCATACAGCCCTCACTGCTGACGCGGCCGTAGGCAATAATGACTGGGACCATCTTTCGTTTTCAGCGACCACCGTACTCGACAGTGGCAACCTCGGCATTCTTGTGGCTGCTCATCACTTCCAACAGGGAGCATGGGACGCCAACGGCAATGGGGTTTGCGAATTCCCATCTCTGAAAGACGAAAGCGCCTTACTCAGACTTAACGGCATCATGGGCGAAGACTGGTCATGGAACCTGCGTTGGGTGCATAGCAGTTCCGAGGTTTTCGGCGCGGCCATTACCCCTAATCACATGGGTGCTGCGGTTGGACCAGCGGATTCTATTCCCCTCTTTGTAGGAGGGAATGTGAAGAACGCCTTCATAGGAAATCCTGTTGATATAATTGAGTGGGTCCAGACAGGTCGGGATGAGGTTGCGGGATCACTGACCTGGGATTCGCCGGGATCGGGCCTATGGCAGTTACGCGCCGGCCTGGCCAACCAATCGCAAATCTCCGAGTACGAAGGCGGGGCTGACTATTACAATATGGACCGCACCGTCGTGGGAGATTTGCGTTGGCAGGGAACGGCGGGAGGCCACACCCTGACATTGGGCGTGGACGGAAACAGCGAGAGGATGGCCTCGCAATCTATCTACTACTACCAACAACTTGGAATTATCCCCGACTCGTATAACACAATTTACGGCGGGGGTTACGTTCAAGACGTGTGGAATTTCGGACATGAGCGCGACCTGTCTGTGGCGCTGCGCATGGATGATATCGATGTAAATTGGGTCGACAAACCGAACTCGGAAATTCATAATTTCATAGCAGCGCCCCGGGCGAGCTTGCGCTGGGAATTTATTGAAGGTCTGACGGGACGTCTGTCTGCGGGTCTGGGATGGCGCGCACCGCTCACTTTCTTTGAGATGGATCACGGCCTTTTGGATAACGGGTTTGACATAGCCGTCGACAAGCTGGAGAAAGCCGTGGGAGTGGGAGGTTCGCTTTCCCTTGACCGACAGCAGTGGAACTTCACGGTCGGAGCTTATGCCACTCAAGTTTCGAATCTTGAGTACATCGACACCGACCCGACGTTACCCCGTCCGGTTTTGCGCAACGATCCCACCAAGCTAACCTTTCTCGATTTGGATGCCGAGGTCTCATACCTGCCGTGGGAATGGCTCAAGCTGGGAGTAGGCGCGCAACATCAGGCGATTCCCGATCAATATAAAGCGGTCGAATTAGTAGCGGCGTACGAAACCGAACTCAACGGACGTGTCGAAGTGAATTCAGGACCGGCTTCGCTTTACGGAGATATAACATGGATTGCACCACGCGACCTGACCCAGTATGGTTACGGGGACCAATTCAACGTCCTGCAAGACGGTGTTCTGAGCGACCCCAAACTTACCCAGGCTCCAGGGTTTTTCGTGGTGAATAT
>DATJPW010000138.1:0-3394 GCA_035506215.1 Desulfomonilaceae bacterium | reverse complement strand
CACTAATGTGCAAGCTGTTCGGTGTAACATGTAGATCTGAAGTCACTGCCGTGACAGGAGCAGGCGCACACACGAGCAGCGCCAGAAATTCCATCAGCACGATTGTCCGACAGAATGCGCTTCCCGTGCTCAATTTAGTGTCCTCCTTTGTACGCCAAAAGTACGCTGGGGGTGACGACAAGACTCACTAGCATCTGAATCATGACAAGAAGGACCACTGACGCCAGAATAATCTTCAGTTGGTCTCCTTTCAGTCTTCGGCTCAATTGCGCACCGAACTGAGCGCCGACCGTAGATCCCATGAGCAACAAGATCGCCAGAATGATGTCCACCGAGTGGTTTGTTGCAGCCTGCATGATCGTCACGTTGACGCACGTGAACAGTATTTGGAACAAACTTGTTCCCACCACGACGTGCATCGGCATGCGCAACAGGTACACCATTACAGGCACCATAATGAAACCGCCGCCGACCCCCATAATCGCGGCAAGAATTCCCACGAAAATTCCCAGTATGAGCGGAAGCACAGGAGAAAGGCTCACCCCTGATTTCGGAAATGTCATCTGCCACGGAAGAGATCGAATCGCACGTGCGTACAGAGATGGCCGTGCCGATTCCGCCTTCGCACTTTCCACGGGAGCCTTTCTAAGGCTTTGGAGGCTCTCCAGAAACATATAAGAGCCCACAACTCCCAGCATAACCACATAAGTTACCTTTATGACGAAATCTGCGTTGCCCAGGCTTCTGAGAATCTTGATCAAGTAGACTCCGAACGTCCCGCCTACTACACCGCCGACCAAGAGAAGCAATCCCATTTTGAAGTCAACATTGCCCATACGATAGTGAGCGTATGTCGCTGACGTAGAAGCTGCCACGATCTGATTTGAGTCAGACGCAGCGGCCACAACGGGCGGGATGCCAACCATCATGAGCAATGGGGTCATGAGGAAGCCTCCGCCAACCCCAAACAGCCCTGAAAGGAATCCCACAAGCCCTCCGAGTCCGAGCAGTATGAAGACGTTTACGCTGCTGCCGGCCACAGGTAGGTAAACACTCCAACTCATACCGATAACTCCTGCGTTGCATTCCAAGGTTAAAGTTTAGGAACCCTGGTGATCTTCCCTGCCTTCTCTACCAGGAGGATCTCACCCTCGAATTCCTCGTGTAAGTGTTTGAGTGCAGAGGCAAACTCATAGCCGTCCCGGCTTTCCCTGTTTTTTGGGGCAGCCGTCACTATGAATTGGACGGCAGGTTGAGACCGCACAAACCGAATGACCTCTTCAAAAAATGGGCCTGAAGCAAAGAAGATCTCCAGGTTCACGCCCTTCTTTTGACTCTCGGCTACCGCACCATCCATCCAGGACCCCTCGCCCATTTCGACGATTTGGCGGGTAGCCGCCGAAAGCGGCGGTTTCCTGGCAGACTCTGGAGAAGATATGGCAACCAGAACCGCTGAAGACTTGATCCGGGAGGCCAGCTCAATCCCGTAGAAGATAGGCTCTTCCGAAATTGAATGACGTTCCACTGCTACGAGTACCCTTTTGCCCACAGCACAATCTCCAACTGCTCCTTTCTTTGCAACTCCGATGCCATAGGATAACAAGCCGAAAGAACGATGGAATTTTTATCCATGGCGAAAAGTGAAACAATGGTATGTTTCAGAATGAAAAAGGATAGGAAAGAATAGCAGAAAAGCAGGCGATGAAAGCCGAAGCACATGATGTTTCAATATGGAATTTGTAATAGGATGGCTTCGACTGCTGGCCTGTGATGTGGCAACGGGAAGGTTGGGGCCTATCTGGAGAGACTTTTGGAACGCGGTGTCCGAAGACCGTATTTCTTCATCTTTCTCCACAAGGTGGTCCTGGGAAGATTGAGTATCCGAGCGGTCTCGCCGAGATCGTGACGCGTGTGCTCCAGGACTTTTCTGAGGTATTCTTGTTCGCGCTCTTCCAAGGTGAGCCACTTACCATATGTGGTTACAGAGTATTCCCTAAGATCAGGGGGCAGATCTGAAACTGTCAGGGTTGGGGCTTCAGCAAGGGCCACAGCCCTCTCGATTATGTTCTCAAGCTCTCTCACGTTTCCGGGATACGTGTAGCCCAACAAGACCTCCTCCGCCGCAGAATCGATAGCATGAATGTTTTTCGAGAATTTCCAAGCATACTTTTCGATGAAACGGCGGATGAGAATAGGGATATCCTCTTTTCGGTCCATGAGGCTGGGCAGGCCGATTTGCACCACATTGAGCCTAAAATACAAGTCTTCCCTGAAGCGCCCGTCCAAAATTGCTCGTTTCAGGTCCTTGTTCGTGGCTGCGATGAACCTCAGGTCCAACTGAATGGGTTTGTTCGCGCCAACCCTCAGAATCTGTCGTTCCTGGATGACCCGTAACAACTTCCCTTGCATCGACAAGGGCATGTCGCCGATCTCATCCATGAAAACCGTACCTCCGTCGGCGGTTTCAAGGATACCTATTTTTGTCGCGGTAGCGCCAGTGAACGCTCCACGTTGATAACCAAAGAGTTCGCTCGCTATCAAGTCCTCTGCGAACCCCGCGCAGTTGAACGCAATGAAGGGCCTATCTTTCCTCCTGCTCTGTTGATGGACCGATCGCGCCACAAGCTCCTTGCCGGTACCGCTGTCACCTTGAATGAGAATGTTGCAGTCAAGGGGCGCTACCTTGGATATCATGCCAAAGACTTCCTTTATCCGTGCGCTTACACCGATCATCTCTCCCCACCCGTGACCGGTTTCCAGCCTGGACCTCAATTCACGATTCTCGTGCAGCAGATGTTTGTGCTCAAGCGCTTTTGCGGCGAGATGTCTGATCTCATCGAGTTTCAACGGCTTGGCCACATAGTGAAAAGCCCCGAGTTTCACTGCCTCAATGACGGACTCGATTGACGCGTAGCCGGTAATGAGAATGACTTCCGTTTCTGAGGAATGTGACTTTACCTCTTTAAGCACCTCCATTCCGCTTATGCCGGGTAGCTTAATGTCCAAGAAGACAAGGTCGAACAGCCGCGACTCTTGGTCCTTCAGAAAATCCTCACCTGAGCCGTACACCTCCGTATCATAGCCCTCTTTGGTCAGTGCTTTCTGAAGTCGTGTTCTCACAATAGATTCATCATCTACCACGGCCACTCGCATAAAACTCTCCGTTTCCCTCCAACGCACACTCTGTTTTCACCGCGGGAAAGGTTATGAGAAAGGTTGTGCCGACCCCCTTCTCGCTCTGAACTTCGATGCTGCCCCCGTGTTTCTGGACGATGCCGTAGGTGACAGACAACCCCAATCCCGTTCCTTTACCCACTTCCTTGGTGGTAAAAAAAGGATCGAAAATGTGAGGAATGTGCTCAGGATCAATCCCTTTCCCTGTATCGCTTATCTC
>DATJPW010000137.1:0-3957 GCA_035506215.1 Desulfomonilaceae bacterium | reverse complement strand
TCCCAGAGGAACACGGAATATCACCACGTTGAGAAAACTTCCCACTATGGCCCCGAGTCAAAAGAAGCCAATCGCCCAGAATAGCTTTATATAAATTTCCATAATTTGTCTTCGTCGATCTCGGCTGGATTACAAGACCTTTTGACGGGACCTACCGGATTTCCGCATTTGGATTCCGGCCAGAGCTACTTTGTATCCGAACTGCTCCTGAATAACCGCGGCCTCCGCATGGGTGACCACAATGACAACCAGGTCCCGAGGATCAAAATCAGCAAGGCAAAGATCTCCCTTTATTCTCCATTCTTTCTCAAACGTCCACTGTTTATCACTATGATTTTGACATTGGAACAGATGTTTTAAATCAGGAGAAAGATCCGCGAAGGCTTCTTCCACCGCGTAAATTACCGGTTTGGCGCCCAGATCGAACAAGGATTTGCGCCCAAACGCGAGCCCATAGGGTTCAAAGTTCCATCGAACAAGGCCTTTTCGCCACTCGATGAGATCTTGCAGCTCCCTGGGAACGCATTCGGTTAGACACACCACAGACTCGGCGCCCCTGATCAATCGTCGGCTCCCGCGAATACGCCGCTCCCGCAGAATCCGAACAAGCGTGTCAAAAGCGCTATGGGAAGCTTCGGACACACCTTCAACCAAGGATCTACAATATTCGGCCCAGGACTGTCCAGGCCAAGGGCCCGGACAAGAACGGGTGTAGTGAATCAGGTAAGAAGGTTCGCGACATAATTGCCGATATACATCACTCTTGCCGGATATGTTCGATTCGAGCTGCGATCGGCTGAACGTCGCACCGTTGTCGGCGGGGCCCGTCTTGAGCGCCTCTCCGGTTCTTGAGGTAAGGTTAATGTTGCCAGCGGTCGTGTCCTCAACACCCGGACATTGATCGTTTGCATATTCTACGGGCAAGCCTCTCTCGATAGCTACCTGCAAAACAGATTGCATATTTCCTCGTTCCTTGATCTCGACTGCCAAGATCATGGAAGACAACGCTCCTACCAAGTGGTCTCGTTCCGCATACCTGACTGCTCGCTGCGGCATTCGACCGGGCGGGAACGGAGAAAAGAACAAAGTCTTGTCCAGATCAAAAAGCTCGCCGTATTGAGCAAGGAATCTCTGTAATTGTTGCGGCGATTGCATGAAAGGAAGTACTTCGTCACAAGCGACAAGCGTCGGCGACCCTTTTGCGAGGAGGCTCACGATGCAATACGGCAGAAGACCGTAACCGGATACGATTGCAAAACCTCTATCAATGGCGGCACGGACCACTCGTTTTGTTGCTAACAGCCATCTGTCATCAGGATTTGGCAGTCGCGGTTTTCGAGAATTTAATATCGCGGCTGCGGGCCGATCCAAGATCTTCAAATTTCCCCAGGCAAACATCAATGGCCCTATGTCGTGAATCTGTGCAAGTGGCGCTCTGAGGTCTTGCACGGATAATGCTACGATCCCTTGTTCCATCCATTGATCAGCGGTCCTGACGGTGTTGTACAGCGCCCGGGACGATGGGCACTCCCAGGCTGATAGATCGATTCCGACGGTCAGGGCAGCTCTTTTTATTTCGTGGGTTGCGTCTCGTTGCGAACATACATCGAATGAATTGATTTGAGACGCTATGCGGGAACGCGACCGATGGTCCAGACCCTGGATTGTACTGAGTAGCGCTGAGGCGAAAAGAGTCGAGCGGAGTTGATCAAAAGGCAATGTTTGTCTCGTACCGCATTCTGATGGTATGTTTTATCATACCCACCCAAGGCTCTTCGGTCTGACGATGACTTATCTTCGCCTGGAGAAGCAAGAATTCAAAACAGCCCGCTGCCGGTTGTCCTATGGAAGCGTCAGCGAAAGCGTCTGATTCGCCTTTCCGAGTGGCGGCAGCTCTTTGCCGTCATACCGCACACGTAAACCACCCGCGTTGCCGGTCTGCAATGTAAAACCCTCGTTGGCTGTAAAGACCTGAATATCGCCGGGCGCCATCATCAGTTCCTCTGCCGGCCCTTTGTCCGATTCGACCCTCACCCAAGCATTGGCAACGGCTCGTATTTCCAGCACCTTACGGCCGTCACGCGTTCGAAGTGATTCCGAGGTGGCCGTCCCATATCTGTCGGATTTATCGGCGCTACCGGAGCGAGATGATCCGTATTCCGACGGCTGAACCGTCCTGACAGTAGGTTGCACCGCCTTGCCGGAATTGTCTTGAAAAACCAGACGCGTCACTCCGGTCAGGATGAGGATGCCCAGTGAAATCAGCCCGGCCGCAGTAAGAACCAGAGTAAACCATGACCTGTTGAGAAACGAGAATGAAGACCTCTCCAATCCGAAAACCGGATGCTCTTGTGAATCGTAATCCGACAATTCCCCTTCTTTTGTAAAAGCTTCAAAACGTTTCAGAGGTTCTTCAGGCGAAAGACCGAGTTCTTGAACGTAAGATCGAATAAACCCCTTGACAAATACGCGCGGTGGAAGCAGCTCATAACGGTCTCGTTCCAACAAATCGAGATTGGCTACAGCAATTTTTGTATTCTCGGCGATTTCTTCGAGAGACTTTCCGTGTTCCTCTCGGAGGCTTCTGAGATATGCTCCAAAAGATTCCATTCGCTCGAACAACCCTTGCCAAAATCAAAGAGAATAACTTTCGGCTTGTTAGATCCGCAGTTGTGTGTGAAAGTCTTTTCCGTTCAATCCTTTTACAACTCAGATAAAATCCATGAAGGACTGCCGCAATTGGGGCTTCATGCATATCTAGCCGTAAAGCATAATCATATGCCTCAACTCCTCACTCGGATGATAGAGTTTATTCTTGGGGCACGCAAGTCATTTGTGATTGCACGATTCAGAGAGGTGACGACAGTTTATCCGGCAGTCTTTGCAGCGATTTCCCTTTGCGCTGGACTGCTTGTTTCCAAATTCATTGAGGCTTCAGCCAGGTGGCCGTTTGCCGTCTTGATTCCCATGTTTCTGCTGCTGCTTTGGGGATTCAAACGAAAGGACCGTGTTTTCCTCTTGTGGTCCGCAGTGATGCTTTTCCTTTTTCTGGGATGGCACCTTGGCTCGCGAGAATTAATATGGGGAAAAGACTTTCAAGCGCCGGTCTCCAAATGCGTTGTCCATGCGACCGTTTCTAAGACACTGGGCACGGGTTCTAATTTCCGCGTCTTGCTTATAGACGACGGATACAATCACACCGACGTGAAATCTCTACCAGGAAAAGGTCGACTGATTCTACGCGACAATACTGTGCCTTTGACCGCGGGTGACCGAATTGCCTTCAGGACTCGAATCAGAAAACCCACAAACAGAGGCAATCCCGGAGAGTACGATTGGGAGACAGATTGTAAGCACAACAGCATATTGTGGACAGCTTCGGTCCTAGGACCGGACTCGGTGGTGGAATTGAAGCGGGGAAGCGGGCTTGATCCACGTGCCGTCCTGTTTCGAACACGGCAAGCTATGTCAAATTTCTTGGATGACCACTCAGGCCGGTATTTGAATCATTTTGTGGGCAAAGAATCCGTATCCGACGTGCGGGCAATACTCAAGGGGCTTGTCTTAGGGGACCTGGGTGAAATCACTCCATCGGTGTACAAGAATTTTGTCGATTCAGGTTTGGTCCATGCTTTGTCAGCCTCGGGAGTTCATGTCGCCATTGTCGTCGTCTTCGTCCTCGCGATGGTGAAGGTGATTACGTGGAGCGCACCCGGCATCCTTTTATGGCTCCCCTTTAAGAAAGTAGGTGCACTTGCAGCTATACCCGCCACAATTATGTATTGTCTTCTCGTCGGTTCCAGGGTACCGGCCATCCGGTCCACCATTATGGCGGTGGTCGTCTGTGCAGCCATACTGATGGATAGAAAGTGGCATTCCCCCAATTCCTTGGCAATAGCCGCCATCGCAATTCTGCTTCTGTATCCCCTCTCATTCTTCACAATCAGTTTTCAGCTC
>DATJPW010000136.1:0-42782 GCA_035506215.1 Desulfomonilaceae bacterium | reverse complement strand
TCCGGAGACCTCTTATCTCATTCAAGGGTTCAATGCTCTCAAATAACCTGATGCCTAAAGGAAAGGTCCTCAGACGCAGTAACCTTTCAAGCTGGGCTGAAATCTCTTTCCAGTCGGTATTATTATTCATAAACTCTCCTGTACATTCAAAACCCGCTAAGTTTCATAAGGAAGAACTGCTAAAGGTCTGCGAAGCATGACTGCCGATAATACTGGCCACCGTCCACCCCGAGTATCTGACCGGAAACTTGTTAAGGGTTCATTCGGTTCTGATATTCTATGTGATTACTTCCTGTTATAGTCGTACCACCCGCGGCCCGTTTTCTTGCCCAGGTGGTTTGCGCTCACCTTCTGCTTCAGGATGGGGCGGGGCCTGAATCGTTCTCCGTAGGAATCATAAAGGATCTCCTGCACCTGGAGATTCAGGTCATTGCTTGTCAGGTCCATGAGCGCATAAGGCCCTATGGGATGCCCTAGGCCCATTCTGCATGCGGTATCTATATCCTCGGCTGAGGCCACACTCTCCTCCAGCAGGCGGTTGGCCTCTATCCACATGATATGGAGTAACCGGTTGACGGCAAAACCTGTCACGTCTTTGACCCTGATGGGCGCCTTGCCGATTCCTTTGCATTGGTTCATCATGAATGTTACTGTCGCCTCATCGGTCTCCAGTCCCGGGATGACCTCTACCAGCTTCATGACGGATGCAGGCGAGAAAAAGTGGGTTCCCAGGAACCTCCCGATCCTTTCCCTGCTAACGGAGGTTGCAAGAAGTGTTATGGGAATGCTGGAGGTGTTGGTTGCTAGGATGCAACCCGGCTTGCAAACCCGATCCAGTTGAGAAAAGACTTCCCTTTTTGTTTCCAGATCCTCGAAAACCGCCTCTATGGCAATGTCCACATCCTTAAGGTCTCCATATCGTTCAGTGGGGGTGATGCGGGCCAGGACGGGGGCCTTTTCTTCAGCTGGGACCACCCCTTTTTTTATAGCCCTGTCAAGGACCCCTCCTAAACGCTCCTTCCCCTTTTGGGCCAGCTCAAGAGACGTGTCCTTCACAAACACCTCATGGCCCGACATGGCAAAACTGAGGGAAATCTCAGCCCCCATCATTCCCGCACCAATCACACCTACCTTACTCATTTTTTCCATGGCATATATTCGTCCTAATTTTCTCCTGAAAACGGGCTTTCGTTTTTCCAGAAAGGCCCTCATTCCCTCTTTCTGGTCCCCTGTACCGAGGAGCATGGAAAAAAGGTCCTGTTCCATTTGCAGGCCTTCGCTGAGTGACGCACTCATTCCCTTGCGCATGGCTGTCATGGCTGCCCGCAGAGCCAGGGCGGGTCTTTCCATGAGTATATAGCTGCCAGGGCCTTCACTTCCATCTCCAGTTGATCCGTGGGAACGACTCTGTTTAACAATCCTATCTGCAAGGCCCTTTCCGCATTGATCATCTTGCCTGTGAGGACAAGTTCCACGGCCGGTCCTATGCCCACTAGACGGGGCAGGCGCTGGGTCCCGCCGGGCCCGGGATTATTCCCAGGGTTATCTCAGGCAGATCCATCACCGCGTTTTCAGCGACAATCCTGAAGTCGCAGCACAGTGCCGCCTCACAGCCACCGCCGAGAGCGTAGCCTGACACAGCCGCAATGGTGGGTTTCGTCAGGTCGGCAAGTCTCTGGAACACGCGCATGTTCTGATCGGTCAGTTCATAGGCCGTCCGGATGTCTCCCTTGGACATGTGCTCGATATCGGTCCCTGCGGCAAATCCCTTTTCATCGCCTGTAAGGATGACCATTCTTATGCTCTCGTCTCCTTCGCAAAGAGCCGGTGTTGTTTCAAGATCCCTGAGGACGTCTGGATTCAGGGCGTTTAGTTTCCGGGGCCGGTTGAATTGAATCCTGCCGATCCCTTCCTGCGTATTGATTTTTATGTACTTGATTTCCACTGCTTCCCTTTACCATTATCTGATTTCATCTCCGGCTACACCTTGATGATGCAAGCATCTGCCTGAGCCAAACCGCCGCAGATAGCGGCCAACGCATAGCCGCCTCCAAGACGCCTCAATTCGTACATGAGATTCATAATGAGCCTGGCCCCGCTCGCTGTGTTCGGATGGCCCGTGGCTATCGCACTCCCGTTCACATTGGTCTTGGTGCGTATGGCTTCCGCTTTGGTCTTATCGTTCCCGGCCAAAAGCAGTGTCGAGACAAGAGGCACGGCAGCGAACGCTTCGTTAATCTCGATGATCTTGATGTCGTCCAGAGTGAGATCGGCCATGTCCAGCACCTTTCTGATGGCTTTTGCCGGAGCCTCGGGAAGACGGTTCGGTAAGATTGCGACGGAAGACATTGCCACGATTTCGGCAAGCGGCTCCAGCCCGAATTCCTTGGACTTTGCCCTGGTCATGAGTAGCACGGCAGCTGCGCCGTCATTCAATCCCGGCGCGTTGCCGGCGGTCACGCCTTTGCACCCGTAGATTCCGGGAAGCGCTGCAAGCTTGTCCAAGGTCACATCACGCCGGTACTGTTCATCGATGTTGAGAAGTTTGGGTTCGCCACCTTTCTGCGGTACCTCGAGGATCATCATCTCGTCACGGAATTTCCCCTCATTCCACGCTCGGCCATAATTCTCATGGCTTCTCAATGCCCAGGCATCCTGTTCTTCACGGAAAATCCCGTGCTCCGCGGCCACATTATCAGTGTCCACCGAGACGGGGTTGAAGTCCTTGTATCCTAGAGCAAAAAGCGGGTCCTCCATGGCCACGTTTCCCATGCGAAACCCTTTCCAGCGAAGGCCTCTAACAATGAGCGGCTCCTGGCTAAACGAGGTCGCTCCACCTGCGATGGAGGTTTGGATCTCTCCCGCGGCCATAGCCCTACAACCGTAGTGAACAGCGGACATAGCCGATACGCATGCCTTGTCCAACGAAACCGAAGGAGTTTCAGCGGGCAGGCCCGCCTTGAGTAACGTTTGGCGCGCCGCAACAGGAGTATAGACGTCTTTGCATACAGAAGTATCGCCCACTCCCCACCAGACCTCGTCAATCCCGTCTCTCGGCAGGTGCGCTCGGACCAAAAGCTCCCTAATCGGCAGAGCGCCAAGCTCGTAGTAATCGAATTCTCTAAGTGCTCCGCAGTACCGGCCGAATGGCGTTCTGACTGCTCCGACAATCACAATTTCCTTGTACATGCTGAAGGCTCCTCGGATCCTTAAATGCTGCTCAGATAAGGTTCCGCCCGGGAAAACCACATCTATCGCAACTGCTCCAGGTTCCGGGATCGAAATGAAAACCTCATTGCGAATCGTGCCAAAACGAAGTGGTTCAGGCAGAGCATTCTAGCCGAACTTCCCGGAATGGGCACAATCCTCCAAGTCCTGTCAACCTCCGGCTTAATTTCAATGAAGCTTATCAAATCCAAAGAAATCTCTTTTCGAGGTGACCTCTCTATAGCACGCGGCCAGAATCAGAGTCAACCGACATTTTCGTTCCGAACCTGATTCTGTTGTAAATGATTCCTGCGTGATCGTTCTCCAGACACAAATCAGGTCAAGACCCGTCTCCCCCTTTTGTCAATCAGTTTACAGCGGATCACCGTCTATCCCCTGCCTGGAGAACGAACTGAATGGTATTCCGATTCGCGGCCTCACCCTATCTTTTCGCGGGATTCTTAACTTGGCATGATTCGGATATCGTCCATTCTTCCCGTTGCTGGGTACCACCAAAAGTCACCGATGTCCATCAGCAGCTTGATCGAACATACAATGACGCTCGCGAGGATTTCGAGAACAGACACGCGAGTTAGCCGCCCGCACAGCACACTGAAAACATTATCAAACCGCCTCGCCCCGATTGGTACAAAGGCCGGGCCGTGCGCACGGGCGCTATGACTGTCACGACTGTTATCGGTACCCGCAGGTTGGCTGGAAATTCGTATCGGGAGCCCAATTCTCTTACATTCCACGCTTTGTTATACTGCCCGCACTCAATCGGTGGGCGATGTCAATTCTGGGACAATTTCGGAAGCCTACACAACGTAAGCATCAGCGACAGGCCTCAGTAATTGATTGTCCGATTCTTTGCCGGAAGGACGTGCGAGGAGACAGGGTCACTTAAACGGGTGTCCGGCAGCAGAATGTAATTCGGACTCGGTTTATAGTTGACAAAGATTCTGAAGAGCGTACTCTACCGGTCTGAACTAATACGATTCCGACGTCACCACGTTTCTTATGTCTTGGCGATGGAAGCTGCGAAACCAATAGATTCTTTGGTATGGGTGAGAGATCGCGAAGGCAACGAGTTCATTTGTCACATGAGCCACTTCAAGCGCAGATCATGAGGGAGGAGAGAATGATGAGAGACGTAGTCATAGCAAGCGGAGCTAGGACAGCTATAGGAGATTACATGGGGTCACTTTCAGGCCTTACTCCCGTGCAACTGGGCATTCTTGCTTTAGGCGGCGCAATTTCCAAAGCGGGAATCGATAAAAATGCAATTCAAGAAGTCGTTTGCGGCCAATGCAATCAGGCTGGAGCCCCGGGGAATAGCGCTCGACATATTGCTCTGGGTTCAGGAGTGCCCGTCGAATCTTTTGCTTTTACGGTACACCAGCAGTGCGCATCTTCCATGCGTGGTGCCGAATTGCTTTCTCAGGAAATCATGCTGGGTAAGATCGATATTGGTGCAACAGTCGGTGTCGAAAGCATGAGCAATGCCCCGTATCTTTTGTTCGGGGCCCGCAAAGGCTATCGCCTCGCTGACGGCGAAAAGATTCAGGATAGTTTAATGATCGGCGGTCTGGTGGACGTCCTCGTCGGTTACCATATGGGGATCACTGCCGATAATATTGCGGATCAGTACAAGATTTCCAGGCAGGAGCAGGATGAATGGGCGCTCATGAGTCATCAACGAGCGGTTGAAGCTACCAATCGAGGCTGGTTCAAGGATGAAATCATTCCTGTAGAAATCAAAACCAAAAAAGGTTCGACCATGTTTGAAGTCGATGAACATCCCCGGGCCGATACGTCAATGGAGCTTCTGGGGCGTCTCAGGCCTGCTTTTAAACAAGACGGCACTGTCACAGCAGGCAATGCTTCCGGCCTAAACGATGCAGGTTCCTGTGTGATTATGCTGGCTGCTGAAACTGCGAAAGAAATGGGTGTAAGACCTATAGCCAGAGTTGTTGCCTCTGCGCCGGGTTCCGTCGAGCCCCGTATCATGGGTATGGGTGTTGTACCCGCGGTGAAAAATGCGCTGAAATTTGCGAACATGAAGCTGGAAGACATCGACTATTTTGAATTCAACGAAGCCTTTGCCGCCCAGGTTATCGGCTGCAATCGTGAATTGAAGATTAGCTTGGACAAACTCAATGGAGTCGGTTCCGGCATTAGCCTGGGACATCCGGTCGGGGCAACCGGCGCTCGTCTCATCATCACCATGATCAATGAACTCAAACGCCGCGGAAAACAGTTCGGCTGCGCCGCTCTCTGTGCCAGCGGCGGCCCCGCTCATGCATTTATCGTCGAAATATTGTAAGATTATATTCTCATGCCATATTGCAAGCCTAAAGTTGCTTCAAGACACAACAGGAGCCGATTTGACCGCCGCATAATTCCGGTTAATCTAGAGCTCGAGTGGATGTCATGCTGATGGAAAAAAAGAAAGTGTCCATAGTCCGATACGAAAAACCGTTGGAATCCGTTCGCCGTGCGGCAGATCTGTGCAACGGACTGGAAAATCTGCGACCCAAATCCAAAGTGTTTATCAAGCCGAACATCGTTTTCTGGACTAGAAAAATAGCTTTTCCCAAATGGGGTGTAATAACCACATCCCGTGTGGTTCACGACATGGTGCTTTTGCTGAAAGAAAGAGGTGTCGACGACATCACGATAGGAGAAGGCTCTGTATTATACGATCCCAAAGACAGGGAAACAGCGGCACACTCGCATGAAACACTCGGGTACAATGTACTGAACAAGCGTTATGGGGTGAAGGTTGTCGATGTGTTTACCAGGCCATTTGAAAAAGTGGACCTTGGCGATGGGGTGGAGCTGAACTTCAATACCGACATTCTGCACAGCGATTTTGTAGTCAATGTGCCGGTGCTCAAGACTCATACGCAATGCGTCGTGAGCTTGGGCGTCAAGAACCTGAAAGGGACAATAGACGTCAATTCCAGGAAGAAATGCCATTCAGCCGATCCGGAGAAGAATCTGCCATTCTGGGTTTCAAAACTTTCAGACAAGCTTCCCGGTGGGTTCACGCTTTTGGACGGGATCTACACTAACGAAAGAGGTCCGTCATTCGACGGCAAAATCAGAAGAAGCAATATTCTGGTTGGCTCTGCAGATACGCTTTCCGCGGATAAAGTGGGCGCAAACATTCTGGGATACGATCTCTCGGAAGTTCCTTATTTAGCCCGTGTAGCGACTGAAAGAGGTCGGCCACTGGACTTGTCGGATGTCGAAGTCATCGGTGAGAGCATTCAGGATGTCGGGATGAAACTTCAGTACTCTTTTGCCTATAATGAAGAGGGCACTCTTCCAGTACCAATGGACAAAATGGGAATAAAGGGTCTCGCTTATCCCAAATATGACCTTACTATTTGCACTTACTGTTCGGGATTGACCGGAGTAATTATAACCGCCATTGCAATGGCCTGGAAAGGTGAGCCGTGGGACAACGTCGAGGTATTGACCGGCAAGCTAATGAAACCCACCCCAGGCAGGAAGACCATACTGGTAGGCAAGTGCCTTTACGAGGCAAATAAGAAACATCCGGATATCGACAAGATGTGGGTAATTAAAACCTGCCCGCCATCTCCCGAGGCTGTTGTGAACGCGCTTCACGAGACGGGGGTTAAGATCGATCCTCAAATCCTCATGAACGTCGACATGGCTCCCGGCTTGTTCATGAGAAAATATGAAGGCAAGTCTGAATTCGACGAATCGTTCTTTAGGGTGGAGTAGCTGCTGATTGGTTACATTCTGCTCCTGATATCTAAAAATTCGCTCAGTTGTCTCGGATTTCGATGGTAAATCAAAATACCCGAACAGCTCCTTGAGCAACTGAGTTCTTGTCCGGCCCACGAGTTTGTGGGAGACCTCGACGGGGTCATCCTCAGGACGGATATCCTCAGCAATTGCCGGCTTAGTCTTGTCGTTTGACATTACCATGCCTGTCTCCTTTACACATAGCCGGGATGATTCTTTTGTCGACTATTTTCACAGGCCTATCAAGATGTCATATCGGATCAAAAGCCTGTATTTTCTCCAGGTGTTCAAGCATCGTTAGATACTTTTTGTCTCGCTTGATCAGGATTTCTTCCTCCGTTCGACCTCCATAATCGTAAATACCTCTCGATGTCTTGGCGCCAAGTTGGCCTTGTTTTACTTTCTCCTCCACAAGAGGGACGACCCGATCACGGCTCCTCATTATGTCAGCCACCAAGTCGAGGCCAGTGAAATCCGCGGATTGCACCACCCCTACGATTGGAAGTCTAATCCCGAGGCTGGTCTTGACGGCCAAATCGATCTGTTCAGGCGTTGACCAACCTTCCTCCAATATCTCCCATACGGCTTTTCCTATGGCCCTTTGAATTCGGTTAACGATGAAGGACGGAACGAATTTTTTGAGCACAACGGGTTTTTTCCCGAGTCTTTTCATCAGTTCTGTAGTGAATGTGACGACCCTTACATCAGTGTCCGGTCCAGGTACGACCTCCACCAGCGGGATGATATGTGGTGGTGCGAACCAGTGGGCTGCAATGAGACGTTGCGGCGATTTTACCCGCGCGATCTCGAAGATGTTCAATGATGAGGTATTGCTAGCCAGGATCGCATCTTCAGGGCAGATTCCGTCAAGTTGCCTAAACACTTCTCTCTTAATTTTAGGCACCTCGCTGACGGCCTCCACGACAAAGTCTGCCTTTTGTGCCGAGGCTGTCAGATCGGTTGATGTACGTATACGTGCCGTAATCCTCGGTATATCGTTTTCGGGCACCCGTCCTAACTCGGCCAACGTATGTAAATTAGTCCTTATGAGGGCTATAGCACGCACAAGGGCCTGTTCGTTCAGATCCGTAAGATCCACTTCAATGCCGGCCTGGGCAAAGACCTGGGCGATAGAGTGCCCCATGACCCCGGCCCCGACTACTAGTACGGTCCTGACATTACTTGATTCCATGACGGCCACTCTTCTCACTGATATTCCTCCTGTGTTGGTTATTAACCGTATGTTATTGACTTGAGGTGACCTCAGCATGTGTAGCATTTGTCAAGTTAGAGGTATAGTACGTTTTCAGTGAGCTGTGTGGTCTGAAGGTATTGTCATGGATAGTCGGGCGTGCCTCGAACTTGAGAGACTTTACTGTGTTTCGCCACGCATGGGTGAGTGAGTCTTCATGTGGTGGTTTGCCATCTGCGGTGAGGAACTCTCGGTTGTGGACAAGAGAGCGGACTTAGTCGGCCGGCACGCAACACCAAGGGGCCGAGGCTGGAAATTTTCGGTTCAGAGCTGACGGAGCGCCCGCATTCGAGAGCATCCCGGCGGACAAGGAATGCCTCCATGTGATGACGGGTTCACCGTCCACAGGCGCTACAGGGAAAACGGAGTCCGAGGCTCTGTCGTGCGATTTTCGAGAGGGTGTCACAAGGAGCCTGAAATGGAAAAGTTGATCATTACGGTAGCTATCAAACTAAGAGGGATCAACGGGGATTGAAATGATTGAGGTTTCTGGATAAGTAGTTGATTCTTTTATGCTGGCTACACCCCCTCACGGCGGAGACAGGGGTTCGATTCCCCTTGGGACTGCCAGCTCCCAGAGCCGGTTTGCAAGTTGCCACCGCCCATTTTCCCCCGAGGGGTTTCCCCACTTTTCCTGCCACTCTTTGACAAGCTGTCCAGGAGCGTGCTTACGGCTTGGCCGCAAGACGTACTATACCTCTAACTTAACACGTGGTACATAAAGTGCGGGCAGGCCATTGGTGGTTTAGTACAATCAGTACAAAGGGTATGGAGGCTGAATATGACCAAACCGTTCGAAAAAGTCGCGGTGGTTGGTGCGGGCATTCTCGGGACCCAGATAGCCCTCCTGGGAGCTCATACAGGCTATCAAGTAAAGGCGTACGATCCTGTGCAAAACGCCTTCACAGAAACATATCGGAAAATTAGGCTTGATCTGGAAGCCAAGAATGTGATGCCTTTAATTCCCTGGGATGATTGGGAAGAGTGCAAGAATTCAGTTCAGGAAACAACCAGCCTGGATGAAGCAGTCTCAGATGCAGAACTCATTATCGAGGCTGTTCCGGAAGACGTTAACCTCAAGAATGAGCTTTTCAAGCAGCTTGGTATGAAGACGATTCCCAGCGCCATACTAGCCACCAATAGCTCGTCGATACCCGTTTCCAGAATGGAGGACAGCAGTGGACGGCCTGAACGATGCCTGAACATTCACTTCTACTTCCCAATTCAAGGGGTAAACATCGTGGATATCATGGGGGGTACGAAGACGCTCCCCGAGGTCATGCAAATAGGCATAGACTGGATCTACTCAATCGGTTGCATCCCTCTCAAGGTTAACAAAGAAATCCTGGGTTTCTGTTTCAACCGAGTTTGGAGGGCCATCAAGAGAGAGGTCCTGTACATGTGGGCTAACGGCTTCGTGGATTTTCGAGACACAGATCGAGCCTGGATGGTTTTCACCAACATGAAAGAGGGTGGTCCGTTTGCTCTGATGGACAAAGTGGGGCTGGATGTGATTTACGACATTGAGATGGTCTATTACAATGAGTCCAAAGACCCGAAGGATAAGCCGCCCGATGCGTTGCTGGAGATGATCAGGAGAGGGGAGCTCGGAGTAAAAACTGGTAAAGGGTTTTACACCTATCCTGACCCGGAGTTTCTAAGCCCTGACTTTCTGGCCCCGAAAAAATGAGTTCCATCCATGTTGATGCTAGAGCCGCTTGTCCCGGGCGGTCATTGTGGCGTAGAATAAATGCTCCACAAGCACGTTAAGTGCCACAGAATTTAACTGTCGCAAAATCCTGTCGCCCGAAATTAACGTCACCGCCGTTATAACTTTCCCCCGTTTTGCCTGAGTATTGAGTAATTTTGGGTCATGTCCAAGGACGTTGAGGGCTCTTGATTTCGGGAAAGTGCGCTAAGTGCTTGATCATACAAGTGCCTGCCCGCCCCCTCACGGCGGGGACAGGGGTTCGATTCCCCTTAGGACTGCCGGCGTAACCCAAACCCAAGTCAAGCTTTCTTGGGACTTTTCGCGGGTCGATAGGATTCCTTTCTGCGATTGCCTTTGCCCTTCTGTTCTCCTCACGTGAGGGTCCCAGCTCAAAAACCTTGACGACTTTGGAAGAACCGCCTGATACTGGCCTGGTCGTGTATGGTTCGTAAGGATTTGGAGTGACCATCAAGCGGAGCGACATGGCAAATCATAGGTGGAGAGGTTGAAGATGTGTAAGGCCGGAATCACCGATTTTGCGAAAGGTTACACCCGAATTCTACGCAAGCTACCCGTTTGCCGGATATTAGGCGCTTCGCATTTTGGTTCGGACTCGAGGTTTGTTACGCAGTGACAGGAGAAAACGGCATGTCAACGAGCAGGTCTATGGTAGTTACGAAACCGGGTAGGATGGAGATGCGGGAGTTCCAACTGCCTTCAACAGGTCCTGACGATGGTCTCCTGAAGGTTGAACTTGTGGGGGTATGTGGTTCTGATCCCGGAATATTTCGCGGGAAAGTCTCACGGGGACCGCGGCCTTATCCCCTGATCCTCGGACATGAAATCGTGGGTCGCATCCACCAAATGGGACCAGAAGCTCAGAAGCGGTACGGGGCTCGAGAAGGCGATCGGGTCATCATAGAGTACGCATTTGGATGCGGCACCTGTCGGGCCTGTACGGCCGGGAAATACACACTCTGTGAAAAAATGTACTGCTACGGTTCGATGATTTCGTGTCAGGATCCGCCTCATCTATTTGGAGCGTATTCCGAATACCTGTACATTCACCCCAGAGCGATGGTCCATAAAATCGGGGATGATGTAACACCCGAACTTGGTGTTCTCGTTGGAGCGGTGCTGGGAAATGCCGTCAGATGGATAAGCCGGATCGGCAACGCTTCCGCCGGTAGAAGCGTGGCAATCGTGGGCCCTGGGCCTATGGGATTGGCAGCTGTAGTGGTTGCCAAAGAGTGCGGAGCTGAACCCATCATGGTTATGGGATTGGAAAGGGACAAGCCCAGGCTGGACATGGCACAGCGCTTTGGAGCAGACGTCGTTGTGAATGTGGATCGAGCCGACCCTGAGGAGGCTGTGAGTCTAGCCACCGGCGGAACTATGGCGGACCTGGTAATGGATGTGTCGGGACATCCATCTGGGGCGGCTTTGGGGCTCTCACTCGCGGGCGTCGGAGCCACAGTGGTCTTACCGGGATTGTATGGCGCGTCCACAGCTGTTCCTCTGCTCCTGGATCGGGTCGTAGTCAAGGAGCTTAAATTACTTGGGGCGTTCTCTCAGGATTTTGAATCCGTTGAAGCGGCTATAAAAGTGATTCGCCGCCATAAGTATCCTTTGGAAGATATGATAACTCACCGTTTTGCGCTTAGTGACGCAGAGAAGGCGGTGAGGTTGGTTGGAGGCGAGTACGAAGGGGAGGTACCGCTCAAAGTCGTCATCAATCCCTGGAAGTGACCGCGGTATAGACTATTTCAAGCGGGCAGGCCGCGCTCCGACACTCACAGGAAATTGCCCTCACACCGCAATGATTCTATATCCAGGTTCTCCGCTGTTACTTTGCTTCACTGTAAAGCGCCTGGTCGCCACCGCATAGAAATCGCACAGCCGCCCATCGCCACTTCCAAAAGCTAGCGACCTAAGCCAAGTATCTGTGCCGCCTCGGAGGGAGTGGCCACTTCTCTCTCCATAAGTTCTGCTATTCGGACGGTCTTTTGGACCAGCTGCGAGTTGCTGGTCGCCAAAGTGCCTTTGGAAACGTAGATGTTGTCCTCGAATCCAGTCCGGGCGTGCCCGCCCATGATAATTGATGTGGTCACCATCGGGAACTGAGCAGCTCCAATCCCTAGGGCGCACCAAACGGCATCATCCGGCAGACAAGAATGCATGTGAACCAAATTCTGCACTGTGGCCTCGATCCCCCACGGCGTCCCCATACAAAGCTGAAACAACGGTCGCTCTCCGATCAGCCCTTGGCGAATAAGGTGGTCGGCGATCCTGAAGTGACCCAGGTCAAATACCTCCAGTTCCATCTTGACCCCCGCCTGAGCGATCATCCTAGCCATTGCTTCGACGTGGGACACGAGGTTAACAAAAACCCTAGGTCCGAAGTTCATGCTCCCGACATCCAATGAACACAACTCCGGCGCGAGTCTGATGACGTGGTCGACCCTCTCCTCAGGAGTTTTGAGACCCGAGGTGTCCCAACCGTTCTCGTACACCAATCGCGCACCTGTTCCCGTGGTGAGGTTGATGAGGACATCCGAGTTGTCACGGATTCGGTTAACCACTTCCCGGTACAATTCGAAATCCATCGAAACCTGCCCTGTCTCAGGATCACGGACGTGAATGTGGCAAACGGCGGCTCCTGCCTTAGCACTTTCGATTGCGCTTTCAGCAATTTCCTTCGGAGTGATGGGAACGAGCGGGTTCTGCGAGCGGTCTGTTGCATTCCCTATGATCGCTACCGTAATGATCAACTTTTCCATTTCAGGCTCCTTGTGACACCCTCACGAAAATCACGCCACAGCGCCTCGGACTCCGTTTTCGCTGTAGCGCTTGAGGACGTTGAACTCATCATTTACGATCCAAAGCATTCAATAATATAATAAAAGAATGTCCTACGCACCTGATCGATAGGAGTCAAGGAGATGACTGTCCCTACTTATGAGATTTATGCTGTGAAATATGCTGGACCCGTAAGTGGAAAACTTGCTTTCGTGCTATGGATGGAAGGCTGGGACACAAACGCTGACCGAAACTATTACATGTGGGCCATTAAGGGTAACGACGAGATCCTTGTTGTAGATACGGGATGTGGTGTGAGGTTGGCCACCGAACGACAACTGGAAGATTTCGTGAATCCGATTGATCTTCTCGCAAAGATTGGAGCAAACAAAACTAATGTTAAGAAGATTATCCTGACTCACCTCCATTGGGATCATGCCGGAGGCTTCGAGATGTTCTTGCAAGCTTTTCCTCAAGCGGTTCTCTACGTGCAGAAGAAAGAATTTGATTTCTGGACCAAAAATCCAATAGCCGAGAGAGCACCTTTTGCAAAAGTATCCGACGAAAGCACGATTAAGGCCCTTGCGCAACTCGAGGGAACCCGGAGTTTGCAGATAGTTTCAGGAGATGCTGAGATCATGCCGGGTATTCAGGTAATCCTTGCTCCGGGCCATACCATTGGGCTCCAAGCGGTAGCAGTGAACACCTTAAAAGGAACAGCAATTGTAGCTTCAGACTGCTCTCACGTGCATGAGAACGTTGTTCAAGATATTCCCAGCTGCCTTATCACGGATTTAATTGCTTGGATGGAATCATTCGACAAGTTGCGTGCCAAGGCCTCGTCTATTGATCTGATCTTCCCCGGACACGATGTAAAGATGCTGACCGACTTTCCTGAGGAAGCTGAAGGAGTCACACGGCTGGTATGAGGTTGTCCTTTAAGCCGTGTTTGGGCAGGGCCAACAAAATTTTGATTGACGGAGCAATGTACGGTTACGTATGGTCAAAACGTGAAAAGTCAAGCTATGACGACAACATGGCGACGATTTTGCCGTCCTCCTGCCTCTTGAGGGACCATTCGGGATCTCTTTCGGTGTCGGGGAACGGTGGGGCGACCGGATTCTGAGTCAAACGCCACAGGAGTGTCAAGACCGCCGCATAATTCTGGACTGAAGGAGAATCTATGGCATTCGATATCAAAAGAGTTGAATACTACAACGTAACAGTTGAGGATCATGCCGGGGAAGGATCTAAACTGCTTTCTCTGTTTGCCGGTGTTGGGGTTAACTTGCTTGCTTTCAAAGCAGTTCCTCATGAACCCATGCGTACCCGGTTCACTCTTTTTCCAAACGACGGTTTAAAGATGACCGATGGAGCGAAAAAGGCAGGACTGGAATTAGATGGTCCTCACTCTGCTCTGCTAATTCAGGGTGATGATGAGTCAGGGGCCTTGGCTGATATCTATGAGAAGCTTTCTCAGGCAGATATTAATGTTAACGAATCCAGTGGAATAGCCGATATAAAGGGAAGTTATGGCGTCATTCTCTACTTTAAGCAGGAAGACTGTGAAAAAGCTGTGGCGGCTTTGAAGAGGTAAGTTCATCCTAATGTCAAAAACCACGTGCACTTGACTGGGCTCTGGGCGTTCGGTTGGATTATGCCGTAGCCTCCAACCTAAACGTGTGGCGCACTTATCTCTGGGCTGAGCGCTTGGAGAGAGACGGTTATCTTGCGGGTAACTTTGGCCGCTCTGGAACGCTGGACGCTGTACCCGGGGCAACGGCTGCAGGCGCGGCGTTCAGAGGTGCAAACGGTCGTGGCAGTATAACGTTATCTGATCCCTTTGCAAGCAGCCGGTTTCTTGGCTGGGAAGCCAACGCCGGAGTGGATTGGAAACTTCTAGAGGGCATGACGTTGCTTTTCAAGTATGCGTGCTGGCAGCCTGGCGACTGGTTTGACTGGGCCTACCAGGCGGCGCTTCCGGGGGGTGTCACCGGCCCATTGGGCAAGAGCCCCATACAGAGCATTCAGGGATCATTCATAATGGATTTCTGAACAGCCCCTTTCATTGGGTCACCACCGACAAACAGGGCCCAAAGCCACCAGGGCAACCGCATAACACATAAGATTGATCTTTTCTTACCACTTGGCTCTACTTGGTCCAAGCCAGCCATTTTGTAAATGCCTTCTTGACGAAA
Source organism: Desulfomonilaceae bacterium (assembly GCA_035506215.1). Classification (GTDB taxonomy): domain Bacteria; phylum Desulfobacterota; class Desulfomonilia; order Desulfomonilales; family Desulfomonilaceae; genus DATJPW01. The sequence goes on along the minus strand of DATJPW010000136.1, from coordinate 27,832 downwards.
GGCGTCAGTCGCGTACGGTTATAGGCGTCGCCGGTCTGCTTGATCGCCTCCGCTTGGGTCGGATAAGAATGAATGACCCCGGACAGAGTCGCCAAACCCAATTTTCCCACCATGGCCAGTGTTATTTCATTGAGCATCTCCCCTGCATGCGAGGCTACAATCGTAGCCCCGACAATCTTGTCCTTTCCTTTTTCCACCAGCACCTTCACGAAGCCCTCTTCCTCACCATCAGCTACTGCTCTGTCTACTCCCTGAAGCGGTCTGACGTAGGTGTCGACAGCCATACCAGTCCTGGCCGCAACTGCTTCGTCAATTCCCACATGTGCAACCTCAGGATCGGTGAATGTCGTCCACGGGACAATAAGGGCGCTCAATTTCTTTGAGCCCTTGAAAAGGGCATTCTGAATGACTATTCGCGCAGTGGCATCGGCCGTGTGCGTGAACTTGTAATTCATGCAGATGTCCCCCGCGGCAAAGATATGGGGATTAGTGGTCCGCAAGTAATCATCCACATGGACCCCTTTCTTGGAGTCATATTCCACACCCGCTATCTCCAAACCCAGATTCTCTACGTTAGGAACGCGACCCGCGCTGATCAGGATTTCATCCACTGCCATGGAATCCTTCACGCCGTTTGCCTCGAAGTGGATAATCTTTTCTCCGTTGCCGGACTCGACCTCGCTAACGCCGCTGTCCAGCAATAGCTTCATCCCTTCTCTAATGAATCTGTCCTGTATTATCTCAGCAGCGTCTCTGTCCTCGCGGTCAAGTATGTGGTCATGATTGTGGAACAGAAATACCTGGCTCCCGAGTCTCTGAAAAGCTTGGGCCATTTCGCAACCGATCGGGCCTCCTCCTATCACGGCCAGTCTCTTTGGGCGTTCGGTCAGCGAGAATACGGTCTCGTTCGTGAGAAAGCCGGCCTCTGCCAGCCCTTTAATATTGGGGCGGGCAGCCCGCGTTCCAGAAGCGATTACAGCCTTCTTGAAACGCAGCTTTTTGCCATCTACTTCAACTCGGTCGGGAGCAGTGAATCGGGCGTGTCCCAGGAAAACATCCACGCCCAAGTCTTTGAATCGGTGAACTGAATCGTGATTGCTTATCCTAGCCCTCAGACGGCGCATCCGCTCCATTACCGCTGGAAAGTCCACTTCCAGCCCGTTGACCCTTACGCCGTAATTCGCAGCTTCCTGGATCTCCCGAACCACCCTTGCGGAGCGAATCACCGTCTTCGATGGGACACAGCCTACGTTCAAGCAATCGCCTCCCATGAGGTGCCGCTCCACAAGCGCGACTTTTGCCCCCAGGCCGGCCGCTCCTGCGGCGGTTACCAATCCGGCGGTGCCTGCTCCGATCACGACAAGGTTGTATCGTTCTGCGGGTTCTGGATTAACCCAGTCCGGCGGGTGCAAGTTTGCCACAAGCTTCGCATTGAGCTCGTCGTGTGGCAACACATCCACTGTTTCGCTGAACGTGGGCAACGGCCTTTCTTGAAGCGGTTTAGCGCTTACTTGGACGGATGCTTCCGCGTCCTTCAGACTTTTCCTCGCGATGCGAGTTACGAAGAGCGCCACTGCAACGGTAGCCACAAGGCCCACCCAAAAGAAGATCTGACCGGCCATCCCTCCCTGTACCTGGCCGGCGGTCACCTCAGCCAGTGACCTTGCAGCTGAGCCAAAATAGACATACATCAGAATACCGGGAAGCATTCCTATAAGAGATGCAAGGGCGTAGTTGCGAAAGGACACCCGCGTTAAGCCCAAGGCATAGTTGAGCAAATTGAATGGGAACACGGGACTGAGCCGCAGCAACAAAACAATCTTGAACCCCTCTCTTCCGACAGCTTCGTCAATCGCGGCAAATTTCGAGTTGCCCTCGACCTTCCCCGCCACCCAGTCACGTGCAATGGTTCGGCCGACAAGAAAAGCGACGCATGCCCCGAGGTTGGCACCGATCCACACAGTCAGGAATCCTACCGGCACCCCGAACAAGAACCCTGCGCCCAGAGTAAGGACGGACCCAGGAAGGAACAATACGCATGCCAGGATGTAGAATGCGGCCACGAATACCGGCCCCCAAGCGCCGAGTCCCCTGGTCCACTCAAGCATCCCGATCAAGTACTGTTTCACAGGCAGAAACCAAAGCGCCGTGACCAGTGCGCCCGCAATAACCAGGAGAAGGATTATTTTCACGGCACCCCTTTCATCGGCGTACAGGCACCGTAGTATCCTTTTTTCTTGTTCCTTTTTCTCGAAATAGTTTTTCATCATTGTCTTTGACCGTCCAAAATAGTGAACCTCTGCGAGTGCTCGGCCTTTTCATACAGATCATCTATCCCTTTGAGTTTCACCAGTGATTCTATTGCATTCGGCAAATCGTAGCAATCTTCCTTATTCCGAACTGATTGATTAATCCAGACCTCGCTCGGCCTAGCATTTTACGGGTCAGATGCGACACCGATCAAAAGGGTTCTTAGGCTGAACACAAATTCCCGTTCACCGAGATCCGTGCCAATGCTTACGGCTCCTTTCCTATTATCGCCCTGGCGGCCAAAGCGGTGATTATCCCGTAGGGCAGATTTATCAGCAGCAGGTAGACTGTGAACATCGGCCCGCCATGCTGAAGCCCGAAATACCCCGCGCCGCTCATCGGCAGGAAGATTAGAAACAACGCCGCCACCGGCGCGAGGAAGTATAGAAGACCGAACAAGTAGAACCAGTTCCAGGCGGCCCTCATAAAGAGCCCGAAAGGGATACCCCACAGCCCGCCCCAGAACAGGGGCTTGTATATGTCCGGCGATTTCATCGGGACCGGGGCCTTTACCCCGAATGTCTCGCTAACACCCAACCCAAACAGGATGTGGCTGAAAAGGACCACGGCCAGTCCGCCTAGGACCCCCGCCGCGAAGCAGATTGCCACCCGCTGTATCAGGTCCAAACCATTTTCCGTCACGTTCAGAACTTTTTCCGCCATGTTGAAACCCCTTTATTTATGGCCGCAAGAGCGTCTTGCAGAAGGTTGCCAGCTCATATGCCGCGCTCATACGGTAGACTGCGAAAACCTCTTAAATACCTATTGCCAAGGTGAAAAGTCTGTTCTTGGTCTCATGGATAACGGGTATGCTTAGGGGAGCATCTTAGTCGGTGAGGCCGGGTTCCGGCCGATGATGGTTCGACCGTCTGCAATAGCGAATCTCCGCCCGCCTATCCCAATGAGGCTCACGAGACATTCTGTTGCGTTAAGCAAATAGTACCAACTTTCCTTACTTTCGGACTTATTGGTGGTTCCAAACCTCGCTTGGCCTAAAACTTTCTGCAATTTGGCCCATTCAGCATTTTATGGGTTAGATGCCTCACCGACAAAAAGGGTTCTCAGACTGAAAACAAATTCTCGTCGTGGCAACCCCGTCACCGGCGTGCTCCCCAAGAACCGGTCCAGGTTCTAAGTCGGTGGGGGTGGCACTTGGTTCAGATAGGGAGGTCAGTATGAAGCGGAATCGCTTTACAGTGGAGGCAATTATCAGGATGCTTCGGGAGACCGACGTTAGCCCCTCAAGGGAAGAGCATCGCTCAAATGAGCCGGGAGTTGGGGATTGCAGAGCAGACCTGATATCGCAAGAGGATTTTTCTTCTTGACCGTTAGGACCAGCAAGGGCATCATAGGGTTTAACTAGGATCAGGCGTTATCGGAACACGGTGAAAGGCCGTGGCGGTCCCGCCGCTGTAACCGGAGACAATACCTGCATATCCACTGGTCGGTTCAAATCGGTCGGGAAGGGCAGGTAAAGGACGACCCGGAAGCCAGAAGACGGACGCTGTATCCTGGGGTAAGCTGATGGTAAAGGCAGCCCCTGTTCCTCATTGGGAACAGGGGCTTTTGTTTGGCGCAACACAACGCTGGTACTCATGGAGAATAGGAGAGTGTGAAGTGAGTAGACTTTCGGCGGCGTGCGTAGGACTGGAAAAGCCATTTTTTCGTGTCGACACTCGATCTCTGGTGGGATCGGTGCTCTTGGGATTGGTATTTGTTCTGGTTCAGCAGGTAGCTCATCGGATAGACGCGTTAATCAGCCCTGCGGTGGTCATAATAGGCGGGGTCACCTGGGCTACGTTCACCGGACTTGTGGTGCTTCTATTTCGCCAGCCCGCAGGACTCATAACGGCTGAAGTGGCGGCGTTTGTTGCGGTGGCCTCAGGACTTTCTCCACTCGCCATGTTTTTCATACCTGCTAATGGTTTAGGTTCGATAACTTACTCACTCGTGTCCTGCAAGCTGCCAATGCGTACACTGCTGCATCACCTTATCCCTCAGGTCTTCACGAACCTCGTAGGAAATGCTTGTGTGGCTATTGGATTAAGAGTGATTCTCCATGTCCCGTGGCCGATAATCCTCTTTTTAGCCGCGATTACCTCGACCGCAGGAATTATTGGCGGGACTCTGCTCACGCGTCTGGTTTACGAGAGTGTCATCAAGTCCGGAGTGGCTGAATAGTGTGCCGATACACAACCGCAGGAGTAGCCTATGAGTCAGGATTGGCGAGATTTCATAGAATCGTACGAGAGACAATTCCCGGAGGACGTTCTCCGAATCAAAGATGAGGTCAGCCGAGAGTATGAGCCCACTGCCGTCATCTTTGAAGTTGAACGACACGGGCGCTATCCTCTAGTCTTGTTTGAACGTGTGGCGGGCTCGGAATTCCCCGTGGTGGCCAACATACTTGCCACGAGACAGCGGCTTGCTATGGCACTGGGAATCAAGAAGGAGGAGCTACCGTCCACGTTCGCCGGCAGGATCAAGACTTCTCTGCCCCTGGAAGAAATCGCAAACCCTCCATTCACTGAAAATTGCCTTGAAAGAAAAGACTTGGACCTGACAAAGTTTCCTATCCTGACACATTTTCCCATTGATGCCGGCCCTTATGTAACTGCCGGCCTGGTAGTGGCAAAGGACCCAGTCTCAGGATCAAACACCTGCGGATATCACAGAATGCAGCTCAAGGCCAAAGACAAGCTCGGGATTAGCCTGCATTCCAGACAGCGTCTGTGGGAGTACTTCAGAAGGGCCGAGGAACGCGGTCACAATCTGCAAGCCGCAGTGGTGCTCGGTGTTCACCCGGCAGTATCGCTCGGTTCCATGGCCCTTGTTCCGTACGATCAAGGGAAGTTCGAGCGCATCGGGGGCTTGATCGGCGAGTCTCTCCAGGTGGGTCGCTGCAGAACTGTAGACCTGGAGGTTCCCGCGTGGGCGGAAATAGTCATAGAAGGGGAAATACTTGCACACGTTAGAGAAGCCGAGGGACCATTCGCGGAATTTACCCACTACGCGTGTCGTCGAAGCACGGAAAACGTGTTTGTTCCGAAAGCCGTGTCTTATCGTAACGAAGCTCGATACCAGTCGATAAATCCGGGTATGTCCTCCGAGCACATAACCATTGTAGCGGTCCAGAGGGAAGCCGACGTCCTCAGGGCTTTAAAAGAAACCCTGCCGAACGTAAAGGCCGTTCATGCGCCTCTGTCGGCTTGCGGCCTGTTTCATTGCTATGTCTCGATGAAAAAGATTGCCGAAGGCCAGCCCATGCAGGCTGTTATGGCGGCTTTCTCGGTGGACCACAATCTGAAACTGGTTATCGTTGTGGACGAGGACGTGGATGTCTTCGACGAAAGCCAAGTGCTCTGGGCTGTTGCTACCCGTGTCCAGGCAGACCGCGACATTCATATTATTCCTAGCCGGCTGGGAATGGGTTGTACCCTGGACCCCTCCTCCGACGAAATGAGCAGGACCTCTAAAATGAGCATAGACGCAACCAAACCGCTGGCAAGTTTCGCAGACTGCATAGCCGTTCAGCCTGAGGCTGCGAAGAAAGCGGTGGAGATTTTGAAGAAAAGCGGTTTTGGCGAATGATCGGAAGCGAGCGGCATGGAGCAATTGCTAACAGCTCGGATCGACAAGCTCTCCTATCAGGGTAGCCCTGAAGCGGTTCTTCAAAACGTGTGCCTGGACTTCTATCCTGGCGAATTCATCCACCTCCGTGGTCCGAACGGATCAGGCAAGTCAGCGCTCTGCCGTTGCCTGGCAGGAATAATTCCGCTCTTCGAATCTGCCTCTCTAGAGGGAGAGGTGCTCTTTTGCGGCCGCAACCTTTCTGGTCTGCGGTTACCTCAATTGGCGGGAGAAATCGGTTTCATAGGCCATGATCCGCAGAACCAGCTCTTTTGCGCAACGCTGAAGGAAGATTTGGCCTTCGGTCCATGCAGCCTGCTTGTGGAACCGATTGAAGTGGAAGACCGTGTGAAGCGCGCCTTGAGGTTCTTCGGGCTGTCCGGGTACGAAAACCGAACCTCTGAAACCCTTTCCGGTGGGGAAATTAGGAGAGCCGCTCTAGCGTCTGCCTGGACCTTGGATCCTAAGCTCCTCATACTGGATCGCGCATTCGACCAGATAGACGCTCGGACCCATAGAGACATTTGTTGCAAATTGGCGCACATGTGCAATGAAATGGGCAAGACAGTCCTACTCGTGGATGCAAGGCCAAAAGCATTCGCTTCCCTGGTCCAACGGACCATTGTGATGAAGGAAGGAACCGTCGTCTACGACGGCAAGATTGATCGATCTCCAGCACATACTCTCAGTCACAAAACTGGACCTAGGAGCGGCACAATGCTGGAGAGTGCTTCAACAGTTTCTCTCGAAGTGGATCAGACATCTACATACCCTCTCACTGCATCGAAAAGAAGGGAGCCTCATGACTATTCGATCGATCCGATCATATCTGTGAAGGGCTTGTGCTTCACATATCCTGAATCTGGTTTCGCGCTCAAAGACATCACCTTCGATGTATTTAGAGGCGAGTTTGTGGCTATCGTCGGAGAAAACGGAGCAGGCAAAACGACCCTGATAAAACATCTCAACGGGTTGCTGCGCCCATCGGAAGGCGAGGTCATTGTGAACGGCTTGGCCGTGAAAGACCATACTCCCGAGCAGATGTCGGGTCATGTGGGATATCTGTTTCAGGATCCCCTCGGGCAGGTGTGTTTCAACACCGTACGCGAAGAAGTGGGCTTCGGGTTGAAAACCAGGAGGATACATCCCCAGGAAATAGCTCAGCGAGTCGACCAAATTCTGAAGCGACTCGATCTCATGGATGTGGCAAACGAGCATCCGTATAGACTACCTCATGGCAAACTCCAAAGGGTCGCATTGGCCTCATGCATGGTGAGTGGGGCCGAGATTCTCGTGGTTGACGAACCTACGTCGGCAATGGATTATCCCCAAAATTGGGGAACCCTTGAGATCCTGAGCCAAATAAGTTCGGAAGGACGTACGATTCTCATGATTACCCACGATCAGGGCATCGCTAGCCATTTCTGCCACCGAACCTTCGTTATGAACAAGGGACGCATTGTAACGGATCTTGCGGGAGGGAGGGATCTTGAAGCTGCTTCTGGCTCATAGCGGTGATTCGGTTATTCATCAACTGGATCCCAGGATCAAGGTGGCTTGGCTCATTGGAAATTGCACGGCGGTGTTTGTCAGCAGCGGAATTCTTCAATTGTCCTTGATCATGGCTTCTATTGCTGTGACCACTATTGCCAGTCGCGTCTCTCTGCGAATATTCCTGACTGTGTTTAAAATCTCCCTTTTGATTGGGGTTCAGCTTGTTCTGCTCCTGGGAGTTTTGCGGCCGGAAGGACAAATCCTAGTCGAGGTGGCTTTTGTGAAACTCTATGCTGGAGGAGTAACTGCCGGCATTCAGGGCTGGCTGCGGTTATTGGATCTGTGTTGTTTGCTCCTCCAGTTCGTGATCTGGACTTCTCCTGAGGATCTCACCCTCCTGATGGCGAAACTCGGCATACCGCATCGGTATGCAGTTCTGCCCGGCCTTGCCTTGAGATTCCTGCCTATCCTGGAAAAGGATCTCAAGGTCACCCTTGAAACCTTACAGACGAGAGGGCTGGCCCTGACCTCTATCAGTCAGAAATGCAAAGGGCTGTTGACCGTAGTGCTCCCGCTGGTGCTCAAGGCCTTAAAAAGGTCAAAAGAGATCAGTCTGTACATGGAACTCAAAGGATATGGCCGGTACTCAACCCGGACTTTTCTGACTGCCCTTAGTTTTAGACGGCAGGATTGGGTAGGTCTGCTTGGCATCTGCTCCTATTTCGCTGTTATCACCGCATGGGTTTGCAGTGCCTGAAAAGAGCCGTGGCGGATATTGTGTGAGTAAGTTTTCACCGGCTGCACGGATCAAGCTGCACTGAAATCTTGCGCAAGGGCTGAAGCTACATGGGGCCTCAAGGCGTAGAAGCCGGATTCCTTTGCTCCGGCTCTGTTGCACAACCCTTTGATGAATTGGCGCCGGTTTAAAAGGCTTGCCGTAATGCTGGGGGCGATCACATACAAAGACGTAAGGCGAGTCTTTGAATTTCCGGTTTTGTCACCACCACAGGTCTTCATATAAAGCATCGGACATCGTAATCCGTTCAGATTCCGAGGAACCATCTTCGGTATTGTGGGTAGTAAGCCTAACCTGTCTTTGCTCAAAGTTGATGTCCTCTGCCCACGTCCATCTGAAAATCTCTGACTTCCGAGCCCCTGTTTGCAGATGTGCGTTCAAGAAATGGTCTCGTCGCGCTTCGGTACGGCCAACATTCGGAGGACATCTTCAGTCGGTGGAGTGTATTGGGGTTGTCTGGGATGAGGGAGGCGTTCCATATGCTTCAGGTTCAGGCTGGCTCCTCCCGCGTCACTTGGTAGGTGATCTTTCGCTTGGCAACGCCCGTAGTGGACCAGGTTCCCGACATGAAAGTGATGGGTCCTAGAATGAGGCGCCCTTCAACCAGCGCTGCCCGCAAGGTGGCAACTTGTGCCAAGGCCTGCTGCACAGCATTTGATATCGACTGCTCGTGAACAGGATCGGCGTAAAGGGAAAGTTCCAATCGATCCTTATCATTTTCGTTTCTTACCACAGCGTCGTAGTTGACGAGTCCCGGTATCCCAAACAAAGACTCATCCAAGTCCGTTACGCTCAACCAGTCCCCGCTCCTGAGGAGAACCCTTTCGCTCAATCTCCCTCGAACCCGTTCCATCCGTTTCAGAACTGTGCCGCAGGGACACGGTTCGTCCAGAAATCTGGCAAAGTCACCGGTACGATACCGTATCAAGGGCATGCCTTTGCGGGTCAATGTGGTGAAGACAACTTCTCCAAGTTCACCGACCGATCGAGGTTCACCAGTTTCCGGGTCAACAATCTCGAAATACAAGTCAGCTTCTCGCAGATGGTATCCAGACCGGGCCTGGCACTCCACGGCACCGCCCAGTCCCATTTCGCTAGCCCCATAGTGATCGAATACGGCGCAGCCCCAGAGATTCTCAAGCTCGTGAGCGATAACCCTTGGAAGAAAATCCGTACTCAACAGCACGCTTTTGATTCTTTCGGCCGGGATAGCTGAAACATCAGGGTGCCTGGCCACAGAAAGTACCTGGACCGGGATACCGACGAGGCAGTCTATTTCGTGTCGTATTATCTCATTTATGACCTGGCCTGGATCCTGAATCGGGCCATGGACTATTCCCGTTGCGTTCATCCGTTTCAAAGCTTTTACCAGAAGGTCGCCTACGCTGCCGGGCGTCTCCCCCGGCATAAGGATTAGCACCTTCTGTCCAGGGTTCACAAAGGTGGACATGCCGTAATGAAAGAAATCAATTGTTCGGTCGAGGTCTTCTTCCGTAAAATAGAGCCTTTTAGGAGGAGCTGTGGTCCCGGAACTCTGAATGGTTACGACTCGCGCAATCTTACTTTGCGACACACAAAGCAACTGAGGCCCGGAGCTCAACACATCCTGCGCTCTGGAAAGAGGCAATTGGGACAGATCTTCCAGACGCTGCAACCTGTTCGAGGGAAACCCTACCAGAAGTTCACGATAAAACGGGCTGTTAATCCGTGCATAGTCAATGGTTTCTTTGAGCTTTTCGAGCTGATATCGGGCCAGGTCGCTCAGACTTAGAACATTTCCTGAGAGTTCTTTGCCAATTCTGGACCTTACCCACAGCTCCAGCGGTGTCTTTTGCATCAGCGGCCCCGGTAAAGCGATTGTCCTTCAAAGTGGGTCAACTGGTGGGCGCAAAAAGGGACCAGACCCCGCTGGTGCCCAACTATGTGGATGCAACAGTCGCGAAGTCTTTCCAAGCATGTGACTCGCCCACCGCATGATACCTCTACAGGAGTGTTCGTAATCATCGAGATGCAGCTTGGACTGATTTGGACCCATTTTATTCACAACTTGTGCATCTCGGAAGGCATATTACCCGCGCACATCCGCCACAGGATTTTTGATTGTCAACGAACCAACTTGAATGTGGACGAAATCATTTGGCTGCAAAGTGAATTCGTTCCCAGGCACGAGGCACGTCCCTGTCATCAGAAAAACGCCATGCGGAAAATTGAGCTCGCGGGTCAGATATTCTGCCAACTCGGTTAACGTTCGCTTCATTGTAGCGGTAGTTGCCTCGCCCTCGAATACAATCGTATCGCCACGTTCGATTTTCAATCGAATCGGCACATTGCTGATTTCATGCGCTTCGCAGATCACGATGGCGTCCCCCAGCGCGCACGAACCATCGTAGACTTTGGCTTGTGGCAAATAGAGCGGATTCTCGCCTTCGATGTCGCGTGATGAAACATCGTTTCCCGCGCAATAGCCGATGATTTCGCGATGACGATTGATCACGATGACCAATTCCGGCTCTGGCACATTCCAGCGGCTGTCGGCTCGAATTCGGATCGGCGTGCCGGTGCCGACAACACGCCACCCCGCCGCCTTGAAGAAAAGCTCGGGACGGTCGGCGGCGTACACGCGATCGTACAGATCAACGACTTGGGATTCAATGTGGCGCGCATCGAGGCTACGCAAGTATGTGACGCCGGCCGCCCACACTTCTTGCAGTGGATCAATCGGCGCGAGCAATTCGTCGTTTGCCGATTCACTGCAGGGCAAGGTCGTTAGCAAGTGTATCATCGCCTCACGCCGATTTTCGAGAAGTGTGCTCAACGTGAAATTCGGCGGCAGGAAAAAACCATCTTTCGCCCAACGCGCACCCTCGTCTGTTTGATGTCGCGTTAGTTGCATCATCCACCTCCTAGAAATAATTCCAGGGACACCTTATCTAATTGTCTGGGCCGGAACCTAAATTGTATATGGTGTCCCCAGATTTGCCCAGGTTTATGAGTGGGGCAAAACTGTTGATTACCTCTTTTATTCCCTCTGGTTGATATTACGACAAACCACATAAGCGTTCCGAAAGTTCATGGCTGATTGCTCACAGAGATGGTAATTATATTCAACCGCGCCTGGGACGAGTTGATAGAGCAGGGCTGATGTTCGGGCTTGATGCGGGATTCTTGACTCATGAACTCCAATCCTTTGTCCGATAAAACCGTGGGTGGCCTCATAGACGCTGCAGAACTCCGATCCATCCACTGGCGCGTCTGGGTACTGTCTGCAATGGGCATATTCCTGGACGGGTTTGACCTCTTCATCGTGGCGGTGGCCATGCCGCTCATAGTGCAAAGCCTGTCGCCGAGTCCTGTGATGCAAGGATTGATAGTAGCCTCAGCCGTGCTGGGGGCCATAGTCGGCGCATCGGTACTCGGGCATTTGACGGATCGCTGGGGACGAAAAAGCGAGAAGACCTCGAACGTGCAAAGAGTGAGTATTACCATCTCATGGGATGGGACATTAAATCCGGCATTCCCACACGCCCAACCTTGGAACGACTGGGTCTCAAAGATGTGGCAGAAGGCTTGGAAGGAAAATCGTGACCTAAGAATCCTGCTCTCTTCCGACCTTCACCGCGTCTCAATACGACCTTCATCGACTCAATGGGCCATTATGCAATAGGACGAAACCCGGTAAGATTAGAGTTTTTTGGTCCTGCAGAATCCACGAACAAGTATCAGAATCGGCGACCAGATTTGCAGCCAGTGAACCAGCAACGCATTCGCCAGCTCAACCATCGCGCCTGGGGGCTGAGAGAATTGGATCGTACAATTTGCTCCCAAAATAATTGCATAAAGGCACACACTTGCTCATGAGCATGAACACGATTTTGTGGTGAAGGTGAACTTCTTCCTCGATACTATCGAAGTTTCCTCCGCCCTTGGAGAGTATCAGATCGGCGTCTTCTATGTGTCTCTTCATTTGATCTGAACATCTGGCCACAACCGTTCCCGGCACAGGCCCGTCAATTCCGTTATCCACGATCGAGGCAATCTTATCCATTTCGACAAAAGTGGCGTCTTTGGCTGTGGCGTCATTCAGGGTGGGGACGCTTCTGACCGCAAAAACGACTTGCAGGTCGAAGATGCTCTTCACTGTCTCAACGAACAACCTGTCAAAGACGATTTCACCGCAATTGTCACCAAGAATAAGTACAAGACGGCTGTTCCGGAGTCTTTGCTCCAAATGCACGAAGCTTTCTGAGAGGAGCGGATTGCGGAGCTGCTGTTGTATGAGAGGTTCGACGTCCATAGAACCGCCGGACCACATGACGTCGAGAGAATTGCCAATGATGGCCAAATGGGCCGCTGTGGATAGTCGGTCTTTCGATTCCTCTACCAAGCTCTTGAGCCAAGAATAAAGCTCCATAGCCCTCGCATTTTGCCTCTCTTTCAAGGCTTGAAAAGGATCGGAGGTACCAAAAAACTGGCAGATCTTAGCTAACCCGGCTTCAAGAACATGGGGACTCGTTAAATTCCAAGCAGGGTCTCTGAGGCTAGGCAGTTGCATTACCTGCGAGAGCAGTGCCTTGATTTGCTCATCGTCAGAAGTCAGCTCTCTGATTGCTGACAGAAGAGCCTTGTGGATGCATGGGACGCAGTCCGGCTGAAGCAGCACTGTTACCTCCAAAAGGCCGTAGTATAAGGACCTGCCAAACTTCGAGACTATCTGAGGACCAGTTGGGGAGTAGGAAACTTCTGAAAAAGTTCTCCCTGCGGCATCTCCTCCTCAGGAATTCCCAATACTGCGTATGGTCACTAGAGCGCCGGTAACGCCGAGATACACGAGCTGTCAGAATGCCTCCTTCATAAGACTGTGTAGTTCGGAAACTACGGCTCCGGCAAATTTCTCGTCGTTTATGTGCGCGTCCACCTCAATCACTTTGACATGGCTGTTGAGGCGAAGTTTCATCTCTGCTATGAATACCTGATTCGTTTCGGGTTCGTAAAGAGGGGCCGTTGGCGCATCAGCTTCGGACCACCCTTTGAGTGGTATCACAAAACTGGTGGGACCTTTGGCCAAGTTGAGTTTGTTCGAAATGGTCCTTGACAGGGCCAAGGCATCTTTCCTGTTGGTCCGTATTCCTGATCTGAAATCGTACCAGAATACCTTCCTGTCTCTAAACTGGGTCGGCATGGTTTCGACTGAGTCGAATTCCAAAACTACACAGTCCAATCCGCCGGGAACCACCACTTGGGGGATACCTCTCTTGCCGGCAGATTCAAGTCTTCCCGGCCCAATATTTCCACAGTACCCGTCGTATAATTGATCCGCGAATTCATGAAGAGCGAAATCGAGCACGCCGCTTATCAAGCCTTGATCGACCAGATCCTCCATGGCCATGCCTCCTGTGCCATTGGCGTGAAAAGGAGTTACCTCGTAACCGAGGCTCTCGAGCATTCCTTTAACACGCATCGCTCCTTCGGTTATGAAGCCGAAGGAGGTGAGCCCGATGATCGGCTTTTCCGGACGGATCTCGCCTGCATGTCTGACCATGCCGACAATCGCAGACGCCGCGTTGGAAAGAATCTTTCTGCTGACCGCATTCAGGCCGAGGATGTCCACAACGGAATGCATTACGGTAATGTCTTTGGTGCCAATAAGGGAACTCATATCCCTTGACGCCACGGTGGAAACCATTAACTTCGGGACTCCCAGGGGGAGAGCGCGCATTATTCCGGTTCCTATATGAGTGCCCGTTCCTCCTCCGACAGCTATTATTCCCGAGAGCCTCCCCTCTTTGTGAAGCTCTTTGACTATCTCGGACGCGCCACGGATCATCGTCTCGACGGCAAGCCTTCTATCTTTGCTGTCGAGGAGCCCTTGCAGATCTATTCCACCTCTGAGGACAACCTGTTCACGAGCGATGTCTGCCGAGACAACCGGCGCATGGAGAATTCCGACGTCCATCACTATCGTGGAACAGTTTTCCTGTTCCACGAGTTCCTTGAGGTGCGCCACCTCGTCTCCTTTCGTATCCAACGTTCCGACAATTGCTACGGTGGGGGTCATGACAGAGTCCTCTGGCATTCGAATTCGTCCAAACATTGATCGGTTCTTAAGAATATGGCCTCATGGGAATTTTCAGCCGAGCGCTAGCATACTGATTTGTGAGATCCGCGTAAAGATACCGCCATAGCCGTGGCGCCGACAGGCCGGTACCCCTGCACAGTATGGCCGAGCCATGCCCGCAGCCGAGCCTCCGCCGACACTAATCTCACAATCCTGAGTACAGGATGTTATGGAGACTTCACATTAGCGCAGGTCGTCTGAGCGCTCAACTCCTTCATGGAGAAGCTCATTTGCTCGGCCGTCGGTGGCTATTGTGAGGAAATATTGCATCGGGATGGACAAGGGTTCCTCTCGGCGGATGACTACGTCCGACTCGAACCCGATGCTTCCTTCAGTAAGGATAATCTCTTTGAGAACTCCCTCAGCGAGTTCTTTTTCCACCTCGCGGGTGAGAATGAAAGATACTCCCTTCCTGCGTTCCACATAGGCAAGTATGAAGCTCAGACTTTCCGACTCCACCAGCATGGAAGGTTTGACTCCGAACTGACGGAGCTTCTCGAGTACGGCGTTGCGAAGACCGGACCCCTGCTCTCTGATGATCATGGATTCGCCGGTGAGATCACTTATGGACACGGGACTCTTCACCGCGAGAGGGTGATCCGGCCGCGCCACCAGGGTAAAAAGGGCCCTGGCAAACGGAATGGCTCTAAGAGCCGAGTCGTATTCACTTCGGGCCACGACCACGAGGTCTTCTTTGCGAGTACGCAGCTTGGCCAGAAGTTCAGCTGAATTGCCTTCGCTCAGATGCACCTGAACGTGCGGATATTTTTCCTGAAATCTGGCTATCAGGTCGGGCATCAAGGTACGTGCATAATCTTTGGTTGTGCCGATCCTTAGCCTTTCCGAAGCGACTTTCCGGGCCTCTTCGAGTAGACCTTCCATTTGTCCCAAGCGAGAAAAGATCCCTCTACTCAACAGATAAAGGACCTCTCCGGTTTCCGTCAGGTAATATTCATTGGCTTCACGGAAGAAAAGCTTGACCCCGGCTTCTGCTTCAAAGCTTCGGAGCTGTTGTGAAATGGCTGATTGCGTCACAAAGAGGTGCTCGGCGGTGCGGCTCATGTTTCTGAACCGACAGAAGTGGTAGAAGGTTTCTAGCTGCTTCAGGTTCATTATTGCCGCAACCACACAGTCTATAGCAGATTCTATACACTACAATTATATTAAGATATTCTGTACAATTCTACTATAAGTTCATCTAATACCCTCATAATTTTTTATCGCTTGACTTGTATTCGGTTGATCCCACAGAATGTCAGGTATCAGGTCCGGTCTCCGTAAGACTGAAAAGACATCTCCTATTCACTTTCCTATCCGAACGAATTAGGTCGGATACTGTTCACGCTGTTCTCGGTATCTCCAGTTCCAATGAGTGCTTCGAGCAGGCCGGATGAACCCAAATAGAAGCGCTTTCTGAAAACCGAATCGCATTCCAACTACAAAAACTTCGCCTCTTTGCCAAAAGAGGCCGTGTATGACGGCTATTGAAACCGGATTCTAGGTGGCGAAACGGCTGCGCGGGGGGGTGGTCTGCTCGCAATCGGCCCGATGACCCAAGCGATTTCGTTTAGGACTCGGGATGAAACCGGCGATACCATCCTGAAGACACTTGACAAAGAGGGCCGCTTGAAAAGAATCGTTGTCGGTATCAGTGGCGCCAGCGGGATCATTTACGGCATTCGAGTGCTGGAAGCTCTCAAGGAAGCCGATGGTATTGAAACTCATCTCATCGTGACGCGAGGGGCCCGCACGGTCTTGGGCCTGGAAACCTCTATGGACATCGAACAGGTTGAGAACCTGGCTCATCACGTTCATTCTCCGGAAAATCTTGCGGCTCCTCTGTCCAGCGGCTCTTTCAGAACCGAGGGAATGATCGTAGCGCCATGCTCCATGAGGAGCCTGTCCATGATTGCCCTCTCCTTGAATGAGAATCTGCTCGTTCGGGCCGCGGATGTGACACTCAAGGAGAGGCGAAAACTTGTGATCGTACCGCGGGAAACACCTCTTCACCTAGGGCATCTTAGATCGATGACTCTGGTCACGGAAATGGGCGCGGTAATTCTTCCGCCGGTTCCGTCCTTTTATCATCGGCCCCGAAGCATCGAAGACATTGTCGATCAGACGGTTGGCAAAGTACTTGACCAGTTTCAAATCTCCCATCAGCTCTTCAATCGATGGGGAGGCGGATGACGCGAGAAGAACTGGAACGGATTGTGATGCACTACATGGATTCATTCACTACCATGACTCTGGCCTGCTGTACCGAAGAAAGACCGTGGGCCGCTGACGTATTCTACGTCCGACAGGGGTTCGATCTGATATTCTTTTCATCTCCTTCTTCCCGCCACTCTCTGGTCTTTTCGGTCAACCCCTTCGCTGCCGCCACAATCCACGGCGATTACAAAGGATGGAAAGAAATTAAAGGACTCCAAATGGAGGGCCGAGTTGAACGTATAACAGGTGCCGCAGCCAGTGCCCACGCTCTAGCATCTTATCTAAAGCGCTATCCCTTTGTTAGGGAATTCTTTTCCGATCCGACGACGGTGCCGCGTCAGATTGCGAGAAAAGTAGCCGGAGTAGATCTGTTCGCTTTTCGGCCGTTCCACATCCTGTATGTTGATAATGAAGCGGGATTCGGGAATCGATGGCAGCTCCAAATTCAAGAGGGGAGAGCTGTCGGCGATCCAGTTCCGGCCTGACCCTATAAGTCAATCCAGCTGCTCGGCAGCCGGATTGAGTGTCTTTTGACGATTTGGGGAAGATCTGCGGGTCATATTTCACATGATCCGGACCCTGACTGGATTGCAACGGATAACGACAAGGTCGGTTTCGGTGACCTTTCAACATCCACACAAACAGGAGGGAGAGAGATGGCCGATTTGAAGTTCCCGAGTCCGCACGAGGCGCAGACCATCCCGGGGACCGAGGGATGGCAAAGAATGTATCCGTACCACTACCAGTTCACCAGCGACGACCCCGAACGGAAGAAGTACGAAGAGGGCATGTTTTGGTTCTATGACGGGCTGCACTACCCGGAACCGATGTATCCCTTCGACATTATCTGGGATGAAGCCTGGTACTTGGCCCTGTCGCAGTACAACAACCGCATTTTCATTGTTCCACCTGCGATGGGAATCGATCACCGCATTGTCAACGGGTACATCTACATCACACCGCTGCCGGTGACAAACCAGGAGGAAATCCCTAAGCGTGTGGAAAACTTTATGAAACGGGCCGGGTACTACTACCAAAACTGGCAGGACCTCGAGAAGAAATGGGAAGACAAGATGCGAGGAGTGATCAAACAACTGACCGAGATCGAGATCCCGACCCTGCCTGAAATGGAGGACGAAGAGGTAATCTTCGGCGGCAAAGGGATGTCCACGGGGTACAAGTTGCTCAACGCATATGACAGGCTCATCGACCTGGGCATTCTCTGCTGGCAGTATCACTTCGAGTTCCTGAACCTTGGGTATGCCGCTTACGTCTTCTTCTTAGATTTTTGCCAGAAAGCCTTTCCCGACGCGCCGCCTCAGACGATCACGCAGTTGGTGAGTGGAATTGACGTGATCATGTACAGACCGGACGATGAACTCAAGAAGCTGGCCAAACTCGCCATTGAGTTGGGAGTGGACGATGTGTGCCTGAAGGGCGACTGCGAGACCGTGCTGAAAGGGATGCAGGCTTCGGATAAGGGCAAGAAGTGGCTGGAGGCCTTCGAGAAAGCGCGTGACCCTTGGTTCTATGTCTCCTCCGGCACCGGCTGGTATCACACCGATTTCTCCTGGAACGACGACCTAAACGTCCCAATCTCCTTCATGAACATCTACATCGGGAAGCTGAAAGCAGGAGAGTCTATCGAACGTCCCATGGAAAAAGTGCGAGAGGAGCGCGATCGGTTGACCGAAGGCTATCGCGCGCTGCTCAAGACAGACGAGGACCGGGCTACCTTCGATCAGATGCTGACTCAAGCCAGGACCGTTTTCCCTTACGTCGAGAACCATCTGTTTTACGTGGAGCATTGGTTCCACAGTCTATTCTGGAACAAGATGCGAGACGTCGCCAAGATTCTCTATGAATTCAAGTTCATCAAAGACCAGGAAGACATGTGGTTCATGACCCGGGCAGAGATCAAAGACGCTCTCTGGGATGTGGTCACATCGTGGGCAACCGGCTGCAAACCCCGCGGACCTCTCGTATGGCCCAAGGAAATAGCCTGGCGCAAGCAGTGCATGGAAAAGTTCCGAGAATGGGCGCCTCCGTCTGCCATGGGCACGGTTCCCGAGACTATAAACGAGCCTTTCACCATCCTGCTTTGGGGAGTCACTTCCCAGTCGATGGCCAACTGGGCCAAGCTCAAAGCGATTCAGGAGGGTGATGTCTCGAAGATTGTGGGCTTTGCCGGCTCGCCGGGAACGGTGGAGGGGCCGGCCAGAGTTTGCCGCTCGGTCAAGGAAATTGGAGACCTTCAGGATGGGGAGATCCTCGTGTCGACCACGACATCACCGAGTTGGGCGCCGGCCTTCCAGAAGATCAAGGCGGCGGTGACCGACGTGGGTGGTGTCATGTGCCATGCCGCAATCGTTTGTCGAGAGTACGGTCTCCCCGCGGTCGTAGGGACTGGATCGGCCACGTCGAGGATCAAAACAGGCCAGATGATCAGAGTGAACGGCACATCCGGGGAAATAGACATCATAACGTGAGCCTTCGGCGCGGAGGTCTATCCATGGAAAGCTCAGATTACGTGCTCCCCTTCGAAGCATGCGACCTGACTATGGTCCACAAGGTGGGAGGTAAATGCGCCAGCTTGGGCGAACTGCTAAAAGCACAAATCCCCGTTCCTCCAGGCTACGCCATCACGACCGACGCGTACGAGCATTTCCTGGAAACGAATGGCCTTACGCACAAGGTGATCGAGCGATTGGAAAATATGGACGCAAGCAGGGTAGATGAAATCGACCGCGCCTCAGGTGACGTCAGGTCATGGATTGAGGCCGGAACGATCGACCTGGGTTTGGAGGACGCTATAGCCGAGCACTACCGGCTGCTCTCTCGACAAGGGAGAACCCCGGCTTGTCCTGTAGCGGTCCGATCTTCTGCTACGGCAGAAGACCTCCCTGACGCAAGTTTTGCCGGCCAGCAGGACACTTACTTGTGGGTGAGAGGCGTGGACGATTTACTCGACCGCACGAAAAAGTGCTGGTCGAGCCTCTTCACGCCTCGAGCCATTTCCTATCGCATCAAGATGAAGTTCCCGCACGAGAAGGTACTAATCAGCGTCGCGGTACAGAAAATGGTGAGGTCTTTCACAGCAGGCGTGATGTTTACCCTGAACCCTGCCACCGGCGACCGTGCCACCGTGGTAATCGACTCGAACTGGGGCTACGGCGAGAGTGTGGTTTCAGGAGAAGTTACCCCTGACCAGTTTCACATCAACAAGATAACCATGGACGTTACAAAAAAGACGGTTTCCGACAAACAAATCTACTACACCACCGATCCGGCCACGGACCAAGTCGTGAAGCTCGATGTGGACGAGGAGCGACGCGCGGAACAGAGTATCCTCGACAAGGAGATACTGGAACTCGCGGAGCTGGCAAAGCGCATTGAACAGCACTATGGCAAACCCATGGATATTGAATGGGCTACCGAAAAGTCGCTCCCGTACAAGGGGGAGATCTACATAGTCCAAAGCCGGCCCGAGACGGTTTGGAGTCAAAAGGAGGTGAAGCCGATTGTGGAGCCACGGAAATCGGCCTTGGAGCACATCGTAGCCGGGCTCCTCGCGGGGAAAAAGATCAGGTAAGAGCCGCCGTCGAGCTTTGGGCATACATGGTCGTATTCCAGGCCACAAATGAATGAGCGCCATCGCCGGCTGACTCAGCGGTGGCATCCGGGTACTGTGCTTACGACAAGAGCTTCAAACCGACGGTTCAAGCAACTCCTGCCTGTGTAAAAGAGGCTTTTCCGACGCGCCAACATGCATCGGGCGCAAAGGCGGAGTCGTTAACACTTGGGGTGTCCCAATTATCGGATTCTCAAGGAGACGTGCAACATGAAGGAAATGGGAGATTTTATCAAGAGGTGCGAAGAAGAAGGGGAACTTTTGCGCATTAAGAAGGAGGTGGACTGGTACCTTGAATTGGGCCACGTCGCCAAGCTCAGTGAAGAGAGAAAGGGCCCGGCGCTGCTCTTCGAAAATGTCAAAGGTTTTGACATTCCAGTGTTAACCAGCGCTTTTACAACAACCAGAAGGTTTGCCATTGCGCTGGACATGCCGCTTGATTCTTCGATTTGCGACATGGCTCGTCAGTGGATGCAGCTCGCCACAAAGAAACCCGTCAAGGCCAAGATTGTGGATTCCGGCCCGGTCTGTGAAATGATTGTTCAAGGAGACGATGTCGATATCGAGAAACTGCCGGCCCCTTTTTTCAATCCATTGGACGGTGGCCGATTTATCGGCACTGCGCATTACCTCGTAACCCAAGACAAAGAAACCGGATGGACCAACTGCGGTACGTACAGAATGCAGATCCACGACCGCAATCATGCAGGTATACAGATTATCAAAGGAAAGCACGCCGATTTCCATTTTAACCAGCACAAAAAAGACGGCACAAAAATGCCCGCGGCCGCGGTCATCGGCTCGGACGCGGTCCATTTTCTCGTTTCCTCGACCCTGGTGTCAGCACAGACCGACGAATACGATATTGTCAGCACGCTCAGGCAGGAACCCTGCGAAGTATTCATCAGCGACCTTACAGGACTGAAACTCCCGGCCAATGCTGAGATTATTCTGGAGGGTTGGGTAGATCCGAACGACCTGCGGGAAGAGGGGCCCTTTGGAGAATATACCGGCTACTACTCCGGAGCCAAAGGCGAAGAATGGCCGAAGCAGGTGCTCCAAGTCGAGCGCATACTCCGACGGAAAAAGCCGATTTTCTGGGCAACCACCGTCGGCAAGCCGATCACCGACACCCACATGATTCAATCTTTGAATCGAACCGCGACCCTGTGGACCGATCTCGAGGCCATGAAGGTTCCGGGAATCAAGTCCGTATACTTTCTTCCCGAATCCACGGGTCGTTATTGGTGCGTTGTTTCCGTTGAACAGAAGTATCCGGGCCACTCCAATCACGCGGGAAACGCGGTCATTGCTACGACTACCGGCCATTATGGCGTCAAGGGGGTGATCGTCGTCGATCACGACATTCCTGCGGACGACCTGGATAGGGTTTTCTGGGCTCTTGCGGTCAGGTTCGATCCGAAGCGTGACGCTCAGATCATCGACCGAGGGCGTTCCACTCCCCTGGACCCCGCCCTTCCGATCGATGCGCGACACATCACATCGAGGATCATTATGGATGCCTGTACCCCGTACGAATGGGCGAGAAAACCTATCGAGATTTTCCTCGACGAGGATATGAAGGCCAAGGTCCTTTCTCAATGGAAAGAATACGGATTCGACGACTGGAACTCGTCGATCTGCAAATGACAATACAGTACCGGAGGCCACTACGTTTGTAAAATTCATGGCGAAAAGGACCTGTCCACCGCGGGAATAATCCCTTGCCTTGGATCTTGAAATCTACTCCGTAGCGGCCTCGCTAACTTCCGTCGATGGAGGCAAGTTGGCCCATGAGACCGATTCGATATACCGACGCAATTATAGAAGAATTCGTATCACAAGGGTATTGGACTGACGAGACCTTTACCGATTTCTGGCTCAAAAATGCCAGAGACCGGCCCAACGACGAAGCGCTGGTGGATTCCTCTATAAGGATTACCTGGGCTGAGGCCGCCAAGCTGATGGACCGCTTCGCCTTAAGCTGGATGGATATGGGGCTGCAACGGGACGACAGGACGATTTTGCAGTCCCCGAATTGCGTATACGGTTTCCTGGCACGGATCGCGTGCGAACGAGCAGGGCTCATCAATATTACTGTCATGCCTTATTTGCGTCACAAGGAACTCAAGCACGTCATCGAAAAGATCGACCCCAGGGCCATTATTATTCCAGGTATCTATCGTAAGTTCAACTACCTAGAGATGGCAGAAGACCTGAAAAAGGAACACCCGGGATTGAAGTACACATTCCTTTTGGACGAGACGATTCCCGGCCCGTACCCCGAGAACACCCATTCATTGATGAATATCGCTAAGGAGCCCTGGGGACAGAAGGTGGATCACTCGGTCCTTGAAGAGAGAAGCTTCCACCCCACCAGTGATGTGGGAATTCTAACCAGCACCAGCGGCACAACAGGCGTGCCCAAGATTGTCGAGTGGCCGCTGGCCCCAAGGGTGATGACCTCCAAATGCAGGGTGGACATCTGGAAACTTTCCGCGAACGATGTGACTTTGGCCGTGGCCCCATTCGCCGGCGGAGCCGCCGGCACCCTGACATATTTTGCAGCCCCGCTTGTGGGGGCGAAAATAGTGCTTCTCGAAGAATTCACCCCCGAGGACGCTCTGGCGATGATCGAGAAGGAGAAGGTCACCGCCATTGGAGTAGTTCCAACGCACATTATTCGCATGCTGGAACAAGATCTTTCCAAGTACGATCTTTCGTCGCTTAGGTTCATCCGCTCAGCCGGAGGTTACCTACCGCCGAAGGTCGCTATGGAAGCTGAAGAGCGCCTTGGGGGTCGGATTACTTCTGATCTGGGGACTCAAGACGTAGGGTCCGTCTCCGGTTGCTCCATTGACGATCCTGGAGACGTTCGGCGCAGAACAGTAGGAAAGCCTCTGGCAGGAAATATCATAAGGCTGCTGGATGAAAGCGGTAAAGAGGTTGCTCCAGGCGACCCCGGAATCCTCTATATGAGAGGACCTCATTCTCCGGCCGGCTACTGGCGAGACCCTGATACCACTCGAGAAGTATTCGACGATGACAACTGGACCACTACCGGAGACATCGTTGCTCTGGACGAGGGCCGTATATGGATCATGGGCCGCCAGAAGGACATGATCATCCGCGGGGGCCAGAACATCTACCCGGCAGAGATCGAAGGACTTCTCAACGAGCATCCCAAGGTTTCGGGAATAGCTGTTGTGGCCATGCCCGATCCCGAATACGTCGAAAGGGCATGTGCCTACGTGATGCCAAAAGCCGGAGAGACATTCACGATGGAAGAGATGATCTCGTTTCTGAAGTCAAAAAAGCTCGCCATGTACAAGCTGCCTGAGAGACTTGAGATCATTGATGCATTGCCGACGGTGGGCGACTCAGGAAAAGTGGACAAGAAAGTCTTGAAGAAGGACATAGAACAGAAGTTGGCCTACGAAAGGAAAGCCTGATGGAGCGTTTTGTCCTGCTTATATCCACACTGGATACCAAGGGACCCGAAACGCTGTACCTCCGTGATCGGATTCGAGATCTGGGCGGCAATCCGTTGGTCCTGGATCTGAGCATGTCCGGAGCCTCGCACGCGGCTGATATCACTTCCGCGTCCGTAGCGGAAGCCGCGGGAACGACGATCCAGGAAATACAGCTCTCCCGCGAACGGAAGACCATTACGCGTCAGATGATCACCGGCGCGGTGAAGCTGACGCGTGATCTCCTCGAATCGGGTCGGTTGGCCGGAGTCATTGGCCTTGGTGGCTCCACAGGGAGCCTGATGGCGACCGACATTATGCGCTCGCTGCCTTTTGGTGTTCCCAAGCTCATGGTTTCATCCACCGCTGCGCTTCCCGGTCTGGCAACCCGCTACATCGGGACCGGTGACATTGCGATCTTGCACACGGTCATAGAGATCTCGGGGCTCGCCCGGCCGTTGCAAAATCTTTTGGACAGGGCCGCGGGCGCCATTGTGGGCATGGCCAGTTGCCCTTCTCTCACCGTGGATTCAGCTCGGCAGAAGGGTAGACCCCTTGTGGCCATGTCTATGTTCGGTCCGACAGAGCGTTGTGCACACAGTGTACAGCAACGACTTGAGAGCGCCGGATTCCAGCTGATCGGATTCTCGGCAGCAGGAGTCTGCGATCGAGCCATGGAAGAAATGATCGCTCAGCGATTCTTCGACGCTGTTGTAGATCTGGCCCCAGGGGGAGTCGGAGAAGAGGTCCTCGGAGGGATGCGAGCAGCCGGACCGGACCGGATGACCGCGGCAGGAAGGCTGGGGATTCCTCAGGTCATAGCGCCGGGCGGCGTCAACCTCACAAGCCCAAGGAAATCTCGGTACAAACCTGAGCATCATCAAAGGCGGAAATTCGAGTTGGATGAGCTTCGCACTTTCTTGCGGGTTTCCGACGAAGAGATGGATCAAATCGCGCACGTCTTTGCGGAGAAGCTCAATCAAGCGACGGGGCCGGCCCTGCTTCTCTTCCCTGGAAAGGGCTGGTCCGCTGTGGACCCTCCGGACGGACACATGTTCGACAAAGAGCAGGACCGTGTATTCCTCAGAATATTGAAGGAAAATACCGGACCCCATCTGGGCATACGCGAGGTCGATGCAAATCTCGAAGATGCAGCCTTCGCCGAAGAGGTTGTGAAGGCGTGCATTGAGATATTTCCCAAGCCCGAAACGAAAGAAGCAGGCGATGTTTTTTACGCTGCGCAACAAGAGGGATCCGTTTTGGTAGGGTCCGAACGGAGGACGCCATGATAGTGAAGAACTGGATGCTGCCGCAACTATACTCGATATCGAGCGATGCCCTCGCTATCGAGGCAGCCATGCTGATAGAAGAGCACAAACTGAAAATGCTACCCGTGGTCGACGCAGGGCGACTCAGAGGGATTGTTCATCGCAAAGATCTCAACGAAGCCGCTATGTGTGTGAGCGGCAGCGGTGACGCATGTGAGATGAAGTATTACTGCAACAAACTCAAGGTAAAGGATCTCATGGTTCGGAAGCTGACAACCGTCGGCGTGAACGACTCCGTGGAAGGGACCTTGGTCAAGGGCAGAAAACTGACCATGAGCACCTTCCCTGTCTTGGACGGGGATAGAGTCGTCGGAGTTGTTTCCGATCGAGAGATATTCATCACCCTCTTCAAGCTCCTGGAAGCAGGAATTGAGCGAGTACGGATCACTTTGGCAAATGTAAGCCTCAAAAAGGGGACTCTCTCGGACATACTCCGTGCCGTTGACGAGACCGGAAGCAAGGCAAGAGCCATTTTCACTGTTCCGGAAGGAACAAATGACAACGTCAGAGTCGTATTACGTGCCGAATCCGACAACCCGGAGGCAATTCGCAAGGCGCTTGAGGACAGGGGATTCAATATTCTTGAGTTCGGCTCTTGATGCACGTGGGGTTTGACTCAGTCGCGGGGGGATAAGGATCAGGGTTGCCCGCGGGGTCCGCAGTTGCCGAACAACTTGGGCGCACGCACACGGGGGGGACCCAGTGCTTCCCTGGAAACTATTCCAACTTACTTCAATTGCCGCAACATGTGCGGTCATTTCAAAGTAAGGGGGTACGCATCATGGGAAACGGAAAGATAGGTATTGGACCCAGCGGTCCGACTGCCGGGTTCATTCAATTCATTGTCTTCGCTGTTGTCGGTGTCATTGTGTTCGTCTACGCAATCCCCGTTGGACTGATTATCTTGAAAATCATCCCTGCAACACTCCTGATGCTCGTCGCACTTGGCTCTCTTGTCCTTCTTGGTGACAATTTTCCGCTGGCCCCGCCGGGGGGACAGTGGTGGACCCCGGACAAGCCGCGCTACTCGGCAGGAACAGGGATGACCCTTTTGTGGGTCGTATTCACCTTTGTCATCCTACTCTTCATGAGGTTCATCTATCCGGGGTGGCCTGTTGGACCATTGTATCTTTGGTTCGGGGTGATAGCCTTTTGGCTCACTCTCCTCTACGGGGTCAACTGGAACGGTTGGCCCTTCAAGGGACGCCTTCACCCGTGGGGCACAATGGCGGTCGGATTCATCATCATCATGGGGCTTACCATCGTTGTCTGGAATCTACTGACCAATCTTGACGGGACGCCTTTTGCCGATACGCCTATGAATCATAAGGGGCCGTGGAACGTCAACTGGTTGACCGGATTCCTGGTCTGGTGCATTGCCTGGTTCTTCGTGTTCAATCCGGTTTTCGTTACGCAGGGGTGGCCTTTTGGGACATGGGGGCAACCGGGTATGGCGATCGGTCAGACCGTGCTGGCTCATATCCTCGGGTACATTTTTTGGCAGGGGAGCTTGGCCGTGGGCCTTAATCCTACCTTCTCCTTCGGAGCGGTCGCTTCATCCATCATTTTCTGGTCTCTCATCTATTCGTGGCATCTTCAATTCTGGGGGATCACTCGATTCACGCATTTCACGAGGGCGATATTGGCGTTCATTGTCGTGTGTGTCTTGACGATTATCTGGATCGCGATCCTTAGCGTGGTTCTCGGACCCGCGGCCGACCAAATCGCCGCGGCAAAATTGCCTGCCGATGTAAGTATCCTCATCATTTACGTTAATCTCTGTATAGTGGCTCCGGCTCTCATCCCGCACAACGCTTTCTTCTTGAGATGGCCGTTGACGCTACCCACTCCTCCGGGTACGCCACCGCCCGATCAAGCTGCTTCTTGACGTACAACATCAAAGAAAAGGAGACATATGCTTGTACCAAAATTTGCATATCACGAGCCATAGACGGTCGAGGAGGCTTTACATTTGATGTCCGAACTGGGTGAGAATGCCCGGGTGCTTACGGGAGGCACTGATCTCCTTGTGCAGATGAAGCTGAAAATAGAGAAATGGATGCATGGGATCTCTGTGGTCCGTGTTCCTGGAATGGATCAAATTACGCCGAGCAATCGCCATTCGGTCAGCATAGGACCGACAGTAACCATTGCCGCGTGTCTGGAGATTTTTCGCCAGCCCGGATCCCCGACTCACACATGGTCTAAGAACTGATTGGAGGAGTAAAAGATGATAAACACAGTTTGTTTTTTCGAGATCCCTGCTGACGACCTGGAGTCGCTGCAAGGATTCTATCGAGAAATGTTCAAGTGGACTTTTGAAAAGATTCCAGGAGGTTTTAGATATTACAGAATCCATATGGGCCAGGACATCCCGAAAGGTGGGATGACGGCCAGACAGGACAGCACTCACACACCGATTAATTATGTAAAAGTTGAGTCCGTGGAAACCTCTGTGGCAAAGGCCCAAAAACTGGGCGCAACGGTTGTCGTCCCGAGGAACTCCGTACCCGGAGCCGGCTGGTTTGCTGTTCTACTCGATCCCCAAGGCAACCGATTGGGTTTGTGGGAGGAAGATCCCAAGGCCGGCAAACCATAACCGTTCAACCCGGACTGCGAAATGCGTATGAGCCTCAATTGGGCGGATCTCCGCCACCAAAATAGGCATGCACATGAACTTCTTGACGTATAACCTCAAAGAAAGGGAAGCATATGCTTTTACCGAGATTTGAATATCACGAGCCCTCGACGCTCGAGGAGGCCTTGCATTTGATGTCAGAGCTTGGGGGGAACGCCCGGGTGCTTGCAGGGGGGACAGACCTTCTTGTGCGGATGAAGCTGAAA
>DATJPW010000135.1:0-8493 GCA_035506215.1 Desulfomonilaceae bacterium | reverse complement strand
CCCGATCAACCAGATGTTGCGCGTGGGAGTATTGTGCTTCGGATCGAGGTAAGCAAAGATACGGCGCGGCAGGACGTTGTCCCGGCCCATGCCAAAGAGCAGGCGCGCCGCTCCCAACTGCCCGGTCATGCCGGCTCCCATGCAGGCCAAGATCAGAATGACTCCCAGCGCTTGGAAGAGCAAGGGGCCGCCGACGCGCCGCGTGACATCCATGAAAGCCGTCTCCAGATTCGGGAAGGTCGAGAAATCCGGCCAAATCCTCTGGCCGAGGTAGACCTCGAATCCCCCGACAATGCCTGTGAACAGGCAGACCGATATCGCTGCCAGCTTGACGTTGCGCTTGGGATTCACCACATCTTCGGCCAGAGTCGTAACGCCGTCGAATCCGATGTAGGTGAGCGCTGCATAAGAAGTAGCCGTCCAAATCGTACGAATGTCAAACGCCCTGGGGTTGTAGAAAGGTTCATAGGAGAAAATTCCACCCCATCCTCCCCAATGAAAGAGGTACCGGATCGCCAACACCATGAACGCGACAATCACCACGGACATGACAGCGACAAGGACTATGTTCGCTCGCGCCGTCGCGCGGATGCCCCGGAGGTTCATATACGTCATGATGCCTACGAAGAATGCCGCCAGTACGAAATAGGGAACCTGGGGTAGAAATCGCTTTACGGTGAGGGTCACAAAAATTCCATTCAGAAGCGGCTGAATCAGATAGTCGAGGAACATCGCCCAGCCGGTCAGGAATCCCAAGTGGGGGTTCAAGCCTCGTCCGACATAAGTGTAGGCCGAACCCGCCGTGGGATATATTGCCGCCATCCGTCCGTAACTGACGGCCGTGAACAGCATGGCTAGCATGGCAATGAGGATGGTGGTAACGAAATGTCCATTGGAGAGCTTTTGGGCGATGCCGAACATCGGGACCGGAGCAATCGGCATGATCAATACGATGCCGTAAAAGATCAGGTCCCACAGGGTCAGCACCCGGCGCAGGCGCGGCGCCGATGCTCCGGAATTCGGAACGGTTTGAACTGCAGGTTCGCCCAACTTGACCTCCTCAGGGGTCGCCCCCGGTCCATTCGATTAGGACTCATTCGCGTTATCAGGAGATATGCAGTTCAGCCATCCTCCATGGCAATCTTCCAATGTCGAACCAGTCTATTGTGCCCTTAAGAATTCTATCTTCGCAACTTCTCTAAGACGTTAGAAATCACAGGCTATGAGGTTTTTCGGGCAGGCAGCTGACGGAAATCCAGTTTCTCAAAGACCTGCTCGTCTTATTCGGGTGCGCGGTTCCGGTCGTCTATCCCGTCTGCGGACACCGGGATGACCCCTACTTCATCAGTCCGTTTGCGACAAGCCAGGCCTTGGCATACCGGTAGCTTTCGTGCAGTTCCTCATCCTCGTCCCGGTTATCGGTGTCGAGCTCGATGGTGAAAACCATCCGTTCCCCGGTCGCGGCTTGTGCGAGGACCGGCAGCAGCGTGGGAAAATCTACGAGGCCCCGGCCAAGCGCGACGCCGTTGTAGACGCCGTTCTCGAGCGCATAGTCGCGGACATGCGCGTGAAACGTACGCGGCAGGCATTTGCGCGTGGCGAACAACGGGTCTTCGTTCAGGATAAGCCAGTTGCCGGTATCGTTCAAGATACCCACGTTGTCGAGACCGGTCCCTTCCGAAACACGGATGAGGTCGTCAGAGGAGAAGTAATCGTAGTCCTCCTGGCAGATCCGGAGCCCGAGGCTTTTCGCCGATCTGCCAAGCTCTCGAATGGAGTCGGTCGCCAGCCGGACGCTCGCCGCCCGGGTGAGGCGCCCGTTGATATCCGGGGAGAAGGTGCACGTCCGCGCGCCTAAACGGGCCGCGATCTCAAGGTCGCGGCGGCCCGCCTCGAGCGCCGTGAGACGGACTTCGTCATCGTAGGTCACCGCCACCCCGCCCACTTCTACCACCGGCCACAGGTCGTTTTCCCTGAGTCGCGTGTTCAGCTCGTCGATGTAGCGCTTGTCGGTCGAGGGAAAGGCCGCAATGTCGAGATCTATTCCCATCGGCGAGAAACCGAATTCCTTGGCGATCGCAACCGTCTTGTGGATTACGTAGTCGAGCCGTGCCGTGCTATCCAGCCGGAGCTTCCGGATCTGACGGTGCCAGTTCTGGTCCGACAGCGAACCCACAATAATCTCGGTGTGAAGCTCGGCGGTGCCCGCCAGGGCGGCAGCGGCCGGTCCGGCTGCTGCCATGGTTGCGATGAAGGTTCTACGGTCCATGTGACCTCCCGGGGTAAGAATCGTTACTGTGTTTGGATCTATCTTTGCGCACCATAGCTAAGTCCAAGTTTCAATTACTTCGAATTTTGCTTTAGATAATCCTCGTTAAATAACTCGTCTGAAAGAGATGGATCGTAGTGACCTTCAATTAGCTTTAAAACCAGTTTCCCCTTCTTTCTAAAGTCTTCAACACGCGCTACTGTCACAGTCCAGTTCCCCTGGATCTTCTTGATTTCATCGGCATAGATAACCTTCTCAAGCTTATCCGAGTCTCCAAAGAGTTCCCATTTCTGGAGCATTCCATTGTCTTCTCGAAAATAGGAGGCCGAACGAGGGTAGTTCGAGTCGTTCTTGAACTTTGGCTTAATCCGATTCTCAACCTCATGGCATCGAATGCCGTCGATTTGTTTCATCCCCTTTGCCTGGTGATCATATTTCTGCAATTCTCCCCCAATGAGTTCTTGCACTGAAATCGTCAGTCCTTTGAACTTATAATTTCGCGCTCCAGACACCCGGACCTTTTTCTTGAGAGCACTGTTGGGCCGATAGGCGATATAATCTGAGTCTCCATCAGGTTTCTCATGTACCAGAAGCAGCTTGCCTTTTTCCGAAGGCGGTGCTTCCAGCCTTATCAAATGCGACATCAATCCTTGGTTAGCCTTCCTCATCCAGGTGAACTCAAGGTGAATAGGATCCTTCTCCGCTTCCCTGTAATCCACCCCCATCTTGAAAATGGCGCTGCGGCGTGCCGACTGGTTGAGATACTGATTGACGAGCTGTTCCCCCTTTGGATCGGCTTGTAGCGTAGGGAGCGAGGCAAGAAGGAACAAAATGGAAGACGATATGAAAGAGGTTCTCTGATTCATGAAATGACTCCTGTGTGACTCTACGAGGTGGATGATCAATGGAATGACTCCATCGGATCGGAAACTTGGCAAACATCCCCATTCCCAGCCCCCGGCTGGGTTGCCTGTTAATCCACAGCGCCACATCTCTCACCGCAAAACGTTTAGCGACCCTGCAGAGATTCACAACTCCTCGCAGACTTTTTCAGTCATGTCAATTTTCTTCAAGGTTGCACGACCCAGCAATAGGATGAGGGCAGGAAGCAGAAAGATTGTGGCAATGAGATTAGCCCCCATGACCGAGGCAGACAGAAGGCCAAACTGGGAGACAGGCACAAAACGCGATGCGCCAAAGATGAGGAACCCAAAGGTCAGCGCAATAGCCGACGAAATCATGGCGCCGCCGGCACTCATGAGGGCTTCTCGCATGGCATCGGGTACCGTCAATTTCCTACGAACCCTGTGACGCCGGAAGTGAATCAAGTAGTGGATGCAGTTGTCTACGGCAATGCCGATCGAAATGTTGGCAATCACGCTGGTATTAATATTCAATGGGGTTCCCGTCCAGCCTAAAAGTCCAAAGAAGAAAAGAACAGGCAGGCCGGCTGGGATGATCGAGAGCAGGCCCACCTTGAAAGATCGGAACAGAACGATGACGATTGCCGAGATCAACAAGGTGGAGAGCAAAAGGCTCTCTACTTGCCCTTCGGCCACGCTGTCTGAGGTCTGATTCATCAAGACCAGGGTTCCAGTCGAATGGACCTGTATGTCGGGCGGAAATAGTTCCTTACCCTGGCGCTCAATCCGGTTGAATTCGCTTCTGAGCTCCGTCGATCGGAAGATCCTGGTGCGAACCAGAATACGCAGGGTTCGGTGATCGGCACTGAGGAACTCTTCGGTCAGGTTACTCGGGTCCGATTCGGCAAATTCCACCAATTCCTGGATCACTGCCGGATCGGAAGGCAGAACATAAAACTGGGGGTTATCGGAATGAAAGGCACGATTCAGCAACTTCAGGCTATCGATGATCGAGAGAGTCTTATCTACCCCTGCTGTCTGGCCCATCGAACCCTGGAGCGAATCGGACGTCATCAGGATTTCGGGATCCAGTACCGAGCGGTCTCCTTGAGCCTCGATCACTACAGAAAATGTGGCGAGTCCCGCCAGGCGGCTTGCAAAAGCCTCTGATGCCTTGGCAATTTGGGAAGACTGACGAAAGTAGCCCAGGTAGTCCGTATGAACCTGCAAGCGATAGAGCCCCCAGAGTGCCCAGACCGCACAGAGCAGGGCAGCCCCATAGATCCAGTGTGCCCGGCGAAAATCAAATTGACCGAGTTCTCCCATCAGATAATAGCGATGACTATCCTCTTGCCCCGGCACTTCATTCAGGCGGGGTATCCGATGATGCCATAGGAGCAACGGCACAAGCGTCATGCAAAGGAAATAACCCAGGAAAACCCCCCAGGTTGCAAAAATCCCGAAGTCGCGAATTGTCGGAATGCGACTAATGACCAGTGACCCAAATCCGGCCATGGTTGTTGTCGCAGAGATAAGGATGGCGACATGGGTATAGTTGATTGTTTCGAGCAAAACCGCCCGATAACTCTGTTTTCCCAATGGCGCAAGTGGAGCGCTTGATTCGTGGGCGTTGAGAAAGGAGTCTTTATCCCTTGGCGTGTGTGTGTGTCCTTGCAGCCGGTAGGCTCGTAACAAGGCCCGATAGTACTGGGCAAGGAAGTGGATAACGTAGGAACTACCGTTGGCAATCAGGAGTGACGGAAGCGTGAGGGTTGTGATTGTCAAAGGACGTCCAATGAGGGCCATGGGTCCTAGGGTCCAAAGCAGAGCGATCAGTACGGCCACCAGAGGTAATGAAATCCCGCGCCAGGAGCGGAAGCTCACAATGAGGAGTCCCACAACCAAAATGAGGGTTAGCGGGGTGAAGAGCTTGAGGTCGCTCATCATATTTGTCGTGCCCTCGAACTCCATCTCCGGCAGGCCGCCAATGAACACCTCCGCGTGCTGTCGCAGCGGATCAACGATTTCAAGCACTCGTTGAGTGACGAAGCGTCCTTGGGAAAGCGCCCTTTGGCGTTCGAAGTTTTCCAAAAAGACCAGGATCGAAGTGCTCTGGAGGTCCTTGGATATGATATGTTTCTCCAGGAGAGGATCTGCCTGGATTCGGAGTCGCAATTCGTCAAGGTTTAGCGTTTCCAGGTTTGCCGGAACGAGGGGTTTGATTTTGACTTCATCCCCTTGACCTTCAACATCCATCAGGTTCGTGAGGCTTAATACCCGTTTGACACCCTCGACCCTCTCAATATTCGCCGTAACCTCCCGGATCTGTTCCAGCATCGAGCGTTTCAGAAGATCATGACTGGTAAGCATGATGAGTAGGATTTCGTCGTTACCAAAAATCCTTTGGATTCTTTCGTAATAAGTATTCTGTTTTGAATTGGCTTGAACAAAAGAGGATGATGAACTGTCAAACTGCAGGTGACGCAAGGGAATCAGCCATCCTGCACTCAAAAGAAGAATGAGGGACAAACTCCAGCGGGAGTGGTCCAGCAACCAGGAGCAGAAGCGAGCCATGATCAAGCTTATAAGGGAAAGCATTGACTGGTGTCAATTGGTAATCCTGCCCGACCTGGTGACATATGCCCTTCTTCGAGGTTCTCACCTTCACGGGTTTACTCAGCGTGGCCCAAGTGGGCCGTGAGGACGTTCGGACGTTGAGTGAACAGTTGCTGATGCCTTCCGCTTCGGGGGAGAGTA
Source organism: Desulfomonilaceae bacterium (assembly GCA_035506215.1). Classification (GTDB taxonomy): domain Bacteria; phylum Desulfobacterota; class Desulfomonilia; order Desulfomonilales; family Desulfomonilaceae; genus DATJPW01. The sequence continues at coordinate 2,604 of DATJPW010000135.1, read as the reverse complement.
AGAATAGCTTCGAATTGGAGAGGTGACGGGCCGCGCCGGTTTATTGAAGCGGGGACATCGCAAAGGAAAAGAACCCTGGCAGCGCAGAAGATTATCGACGTCACCGAACAGAAGCGGTTGAATGATGCGTGAGAGGCGGGAATTCCATGGAAGAAATGGGGACCCTACCTCAGCGAGAGGCAGTGGGGCACGGTACGCGAGGACTACAACGAGGACGGGCTGGGAGGAACTTGCGATGAAAAGTAACGCCTGTCGTGCTTTGGCCAGTCCTGTGAATCGAGCGGGACCCCACCCTGAAGGAGCGGCTGTTCACAAACGCGGGCTGGGAAGCGGCTTGGCTTCGTCTGTTGCCAACGCTGTGGTGGAACACATCTGACCACACTGCAGCAAGACTCCGCACGAGCCTTCTGACGACACGGGGCGGTGAAAATGATGAATCCAGACTGGCTATTGCTTGAAGGTCACCGGAGGTCCACTGGTTCGTTTCACCTTGAGGTTGACAGTCACCTCAACGCGGTCGGCGATTTTGATGAAGGGAATGCCTTTGGTCATCCCGTAGTCCTTACGGTCGAAAGCCATTGTCCCTTTAATCGTGCCATTGCCTGACCCCCTCTCGCCTTCCATTGTAAACGTGAGCGTCTCGCTTTTAGTCTCACCGCGTATCGTAAAGTCGCCGTCCACCTCAAAGGTGTTGGGACCGGTCTGCACAAGCTTCTTTGATACAAACGTGATTAACGGATTCTGCTCGACGTAGAAGAAGTCTTTGCTCTTCAGCTTGCCGTCCTTCATGCCACTTCCAGTATCCACGCTGGCTGCCTGAATCTTGATTTCTAATACTGCGCTTTCCACATCAGTAGTCTTTAATGTGAGCGTGGAGTCCCATTTGTCGAAGGTACCTTTTAAAGACATCGACGCCTTCACAAAGAAGGTAATCGAGCTGTCTTCCGGCGTAATCACGAAAACAGGAGTCTCTGCTCGGGTTACTGACGGGAGCAGGGTGGATACTAAGAGGCAGAATATAGTTAATGGTATTCGCATGGCAAACACTGTGGGTCTTTCCCGCTTCATTGTCAACCAAAGAATTTGCATTATCGAATTCAACGATCCTGCGCCCTCGACTGGAAAAAGAGGGTCTTCAAGTTGTCCGCGCCCATAACTCTCCACAGCTCCGCATAACCAAAGAATGGGATCAGCAGGATAAACAAAAGCACCGCTAGAAACAGTATTCCCTTCAATGTTTCGCCACCGATCTGAAGCGTTCACGGCCGTTTCTCGACAAGCGACCTATCCAGCATGATTCGCGCTCTTTTTCGTAGCTTAAAGGACCCAAGACACATCCAACCTTGGCGTAATATAAGCCATTTGAGCCAGTTGAGCAAGAAACGACCCCCAATTTGTCCCAATTGGCTGTCCGTTGAGTTTCAAAATAATCCATTGCTCGGACTAGAAATCGGCGTCCATTTACGCGGCAAGAAGCTTCCCAGTGCTTGCAGTTTATTGGCCATCCGGGTTCCCAATTCGGGTCTCTTCCCCATGTTCTTGAATTCAAGCGGTGTTGGAGGCCTGAGCATTGGTCGCCCGTTTTATATTGAGTCAGAATACTGATTAACATTTTGGCGTTCTAAACATTTTTAGTAAGTGAGGGCCAATTTGGATTGAGGAGTACGGAGTCAGGTCTTTCCCTCAATCGAAGCCGGGAGTGAGCTTTTGGTCAGTATGCTGACATTGATTCCTCTCTTGAAAATCCCTCTTAGTGTGGGAGCCGATCTCCGAGCGGCGGCCTTAATTTAGCTGAGGACTTCGCCGCGCTCCGTCGCGGCGCTCTTTCCTGAGATAGAAAAGACGTCGGCCTCGTGGAACAAGGCCCTCCAGTATTTTCATCTGTGGCGGTGACCTGAAAATGGTCATGGCGTACTTTCATGAGTTTGTTCGGAGGCATATGCCAAGAGATCGTTACCAACACGGATGGGTCGAAGAGACCGGCAAGAAAGTCAAGAAGTGGAAAGGCCACTTCTACGTCTACGTAGTGACCGCAGACGGAAAGGAGAAGCGCAAACATCGTTCTGTCACACTTGGGCTCAAATCGGGGATGAGAAAGTGGGAAGCAGAACGGGAACTGGGGAAGATCATTGAGCGAGAAAGCCGTGGGAATACGAACCCTATACCCGATCCGAGTCTCAAATTCGGATGGTTTTGGGCCAGCCGTTTCCGGCCATTGAAAGAATCGAAATGGAGACGCTCTACAAAGGAGGCTGTGACCTACGTGATGGATAACCACGTGTTGCCGAGGTTCGGAGAAACACGCCTTTGTGATCTAACACGATTCGAGCTGCAGTCGCATCTTAATCAACTGGCGAAGGAATATTCGAAATCAGTCGTTCAGAAGGCTCGAACCTGGCTGAAAGCTGCGATAGAGGAAGCGATTGACCAGGACTTCTTGTTGAAGAACCCCGCGAGGAAATTGGAGATGCCAGTCACACGCAAGACTTGTAAAAGATACCTAAGCACCGAGGAGATCCACAAGTTACTAATTGCGCTGGAAGGCCGTGACCGCTTGATTGCCCGAACACTGATTGTATGCGCCTTGCGTCCCGGTGAGCTGTT
>DATJPW010000134.1:0-11282 GCA_035506215.1 Desulfomonilaceae bacterium | reverse complement strand
GCTACACCTTCCGAGGCAAGACGCCGGATCAATTCTTCGGCCTGGGCTTCTGGAATGCCAATTAGCAGCCCCCCGGAAGTCTGCGGATCGAACATAAGGTCCGCTCGCTCCAGGGCCACTCCTGGATCAACCGTAATCCAGGCTGAAAAGTGCTTTCTGTTGGCATGCGCCCCTGCAGGAATAAGGCCCATAGACGCTGCTTCCAGGGCCCCCTGCAGAACAGGAACCGCACCAGTTAGTATTCTCACTCTACACTTGCTCGCTCGCGCCATTTCGACTATGTGACCGGCCAGTCCGAACCCTGTCACATCCGTGCAAGCCTTCGCTCCTACCGACACAGCGACCTCGGAAGCTTTCTTATTGAGAGTACACATGGATGTTATCATGGCTTCAATGGACTCGGCTGAGGCCAAGTCGCCCTTGGCGGCCGCAGCGATGATCCCGATCCCTATGGCCTTGGTAAGGATCAGCTTGTCACCCGGCCGTAGCCCCGAATTTGTCATGATTTTATCAGGATGGACAAGTCCCGTAACGGAGAGTCCGTACTTTGGTTCGTCGTCTTCCACACTGTGGCCGCCTACAAGCGCTACTCCGGCTTCACGAAGAGTCTCCAGACCACCTTCCAAAATTCTGCGAAGAGTCTCCAGACCAAGTTTCCGGGTAGGAAAACACACGATGTTCATTGCAGTGACGGGCCTGCCGCCCATGGCGTACACGTCACTCAACGAGTTCGCCGCCGCAGCTCGACCGAACATAGTTGGGTCGTCTACGATAGGAGTAAAGAAATCTATTGTTTGAACGATGGCTAAATCAGGGGTGATTCTGTACACACCAGCATCCTCAGACCCTTCGATCCCTGTGATTACATTGGGATCGATAGGAATTTCCAGTCCGCATAGGGCCTTATCGAGGTCCCCTGGACCTATCTTAGCCGCTCATCCCGACGTCTTGGACAATGAGGTCAGCTTTGTATCCGCATTACTCACGAAAGATCCTTTCCTTGCGCCGCCACTTATGGTTCGTTTTCCCGCACACTCACCGAGCTAGCGGTCTTCCTGCTGAGCCGCGTACAGGGCGGCTCCCAACGCTCCAACCATATCAGGTTCAGGTGCCACGAGAATCTGCGATTTCATCTCCTCCTTGATGAGCCTGACCACGCAACCGTTGCGGGCCACTCCGCCGGCAAAGACCAGCGGGCCATTGACGGAAACCCTTTTGAGCATGGAGATCGAACGTTTGACTACGGACTGATGAAGAGCCAGAGCGATATCCTGTGGTCTGTGTCCTCGCGCCATCAAGGATGTCGCCTCTGACTCGGCAAAGACCGTGCACATGCTATTAATGGAAAGGCCCCGCTTTCCCTCCAAGGCAAAATCTCCGAATCTCTCTATGGGAACCTGAAAGCTTGTGGCCATGAATTCCAGGAACTTGCCCGTTCCTGCTGCGCAGCGGTCATTCATCTCGAATTTCGCGACCCTTCCGGAGGAATCCAATGAGATCGCTTTGGTATCTTGTCCACCGATGTCCAACACTGAACGGCATTCAGGGAACAGGTGTCCGGCCCCAAGAGCATGGGCGAGAATCTCCGTGATACTCTCGCTATTCACATAGTCTTGGAGGAGCTTTCTGCCATACCCGGTAGCGACGGTATGCCCCGCGGACAAGCCTTTAAGGATTTTGAGACACTGATCTATGGGAGAGTATGTGGTCTCGGCCTTGCGAAACTCCAGGATCCGCTTCGTGTCAGCATCCAGGACAACAACTTTGATGGTCCTGGACCCTACATCTATTCCACAAACCGCCATCGAAAACACCATCCGGTTGATGCTCGTGTCAAAGAAATCACCTGTTCCAGAGCTGCAAAACAGGAGTGGAAGAGCTCTAACGAAGAGTTCTCTCACTCTCCCCCCTTGTATGACCTCTGTCAGCTCAGCGAAAAATGGCATGAGCTGCACGTACACATTCCGATACGTTCGACAAAGGCTTCCACGCGCGTCTTGATCTGCTCGACGTCCTCCATGCTGTAGTCAGTATCGACCCTGAGTGTCGGTACTCCTGTTTCTTCAAGGGCTTTTTCTACCGGCAATGATTCGATCTGATAAGGTTGGCAGAACTGTAACCCGTAATGAATGACCCCATTCGCCTTGTAATCAGCATACATTTGCTTGACGTGTTCAAGTCGGTCCGGGTTTGGCGTGAAGACGGCGCAGTCGATTTTGAAATATCGATCTACAATGGCTTCCATCAGCTCGTCCAGTGCGGTGCCGGAATCGTCCGTCAGATTGCGAATTCCCCGCTCGCCCACACAAGACTCTTCCCCAACTATAACAGCACCCGATTGCTCGATAATCCACGGCAGCTTCCAGTTTGGTACCGCCATGGGGCAGCCGGATAAGAGAATGCGCGGGGTGCCTTGAGGGCAGACGCCTTTCCCCTCACGGACTTTGACCTCCTGTTCGTCACAAATCTTTTTGACGGATTCAGTGAACCGAATGGGATCGTCGTAGAAGGACACTTGATTGATCAAGAGCGCATCCAAACCCGAGATGGGAACCGGATCGGCTCTTCTCAGCTCGGAGAGCCTGTGGATCGCTTTGCGCTTGTTGTTGACTATCTCTATACCTTTCCTAAGACGAGGAGCATCAATAGTCACTCCGGTTAGGCCCTCTATAGTCTCCTTGAACCTGTAGTACTCGCCTTTCAAGAGGGCGCGACCTTCATTTGATTTCATCTGCGGAAGATCCATCACGTAAAGGTTTGGGACCAGGGTATCCAGGATTTCGTAGGATTTCTTTTTTCCGTCACAGGTGTTCTCTCCCACGATCATGTCGGACGATTCGACGTACGGGCAGACCTTGCCCAACTTAAAGCCGAAAGCTGATTTGATCAGCGAACAGGTGTTTCTAGGCAGTAGTCTCTCTACTTCTTCCGTGGCAAAATCCGCACCAGCGCAAAGTCCCACAAGAGTGGAGTCAGTAGCACGAACGATTTCCTCGGGGACAAATACGCAATATGAGCCGATCACCTTTCGGCCGGCCTTCTTTTCGTCCATTAACTCCTCGATTCTGAGTCCATGAACCTCGCTCATAACAAAGTTGAAGTAATCCATTCCTTGTGGCCTGTCAGACTGACTCAAGAAGATGTCTTGATAGCCCTTGCCCAAAACCTGCAGCAAAGCGTCATGAGCTGCCAGGTCCAGACCAAGGTCCTTCCACATCTGTTCGTAATCGGGGGCCATTGAGATCTCCTTTCCTACGAGAACGTGTTTGCAATGAATCGGATATGACGATACCAGCAATTACTATTTTCTATCGTGGCGCCCCGCCTATGTCAAGCTGGATTGACGAACGCCCGTCGGCAGAGCCGGTGTCGAGTCGTTGATGCGACAAAGGTGTCGAGAAGAGGAATGCACGACAAGTCCGCCCCCGCCGGTCTGCATGCCAGTGTCTTGAACGAACTGGGGTACGAACCCTGTGCATCGAACCTGGTCGCGTTTGGGAAAAGATATACTCCGAAAGTTTCTATGGTAAGCTCAGAGACGAACGGAATGCCCGATCGGGAAACCGTCTATATCCTCAGAGAGGCCCAGGTAATAATCCAACGCCGGCGCCGCGGATTCACCAACTTCCAGCCGTGCAGCTCATCGAACCATCGACGCCAACTCCTGATACCATATTCACAACCTGAGTCGTTCACACGGCACAGAAGGCTATGTCCCTATTCAACGTGGAAAAGGTACTATGCCGCCAACTTAAAGCGGTACACGTCCAGCGTGTAGGTCACTCCAAAGTAACTTCATTCTTCGTTACTGACCTGGTTCTTTCTTGACACGAGCTAATCAGCGCTGTAAATTTACTGAGATTAAACAAAAATTTCCCTTCAGTCAATGAACAGCCTGGATGAACCACCGGAAAGGTCCATCGAACAGAGGATAGGCCAGCGGATTCGGAAGCTGCGGAAGGCCAAAGGGGCCAACTTGGCCCAATTAAGCGAAGCCACGGGATTATCCAAAGCCCTGTTAAGCAAAATCGAGAACGGCAAGGTCTCTTCCCCTGTCTCCACACTGGCCTTGATTGCTGACGCCTTGCAGGTCAGGTTGGGTTTTTTCTTGGACGATGAGATCGGCGGGGAGGCCCAAAAGTGCGTTCTGGTAAGGCGCGATCAAAGGATTCAGCTTTCCAAGGGAACCGAACAGTTCGGACTCTACTATGAAATGCTGGCGCACCAAAAGGCCAACAAATTGATGACGCCGTCCATCCTCATTGTGGAGCAGCGGCGGCCCGCGCCTGTGCTGTTCACCCACCCGGGCGAAGAGTTGCTCTTTGTACTGGAAGGGAAAATGGAATTTACCTACGGGAATGACAAGTACATCATGGAGGCCGGGGACTGCGTCTATTTCGACGCGGAAGTGGCACACGGCGGACGCAACATTGCCGAAGCCCCGGTGAGAGTACTGATGGTCATCTCCGCACGCTGATTCGGCTGGAATTGGTTGCATAGCGTCCAATTCCACCTTTCAGTCCTCGTGACATCAGAGAATTACGAAGCGTCGCCCATGTCGGCAACGGCTTTCAGTCACCTCATGCATCAATAAGGAGGTTAGTATGCAGAAAGTGGTTGTAAAGAAATCTGAATTTCTCCACGGCGCACCCATGGAAACTCGCCCAGGGGTGAAAGATATAAAAGTGATTTACCCTGAGACGGGCATGGCCGCCAAGACCCTTTGTGTCGGAATTGTGGAAATTGACGCGGGCGCACATTCACCGCGCCATCGGCACAACTGCGAAGAGACGTACTACGTCCTCAACGGGCGGGGCTATGTTCAAACCGATGAAGGGCGCCATGAGTTCGAGGACGGCGATGCGATCCTGAACCGTGAAAACGTCTTTCACAGCGTTTACAACACAGGGTCCGAGAAACTACGTCTGCTGGTGGTCGGAGGCATCATGTTTGTGCCACTGTGGCCCAAATGGCCTACGGAGACTCCTTATGAGATCGACCAAACGGATGTGGCATAGAGGTACGCGATGAAAATCACACGGGTATCGTTTCTCTGTTGCCAGTATCCGTTGGCCAAACCGATTAGTTTGTCCTGCGGCGTCCTGAGCAGCCGCAACTTCGGCCTGGTGAAAATTGAAACCGATTCCGGCATCGAAGGCTGGGGAGAAACCTCAATCAATTTCCCCCCGTGGACGTTCAAGGAGCGCAAAGCGACGATAGAAGACGGTCTGGCGGCCCTCCTGGTGAACGAGAACCCCTTGGAGGTTGGTCGGCTCTGGACCAAGATGTACTCGGCTGTTCGCAGTTTCACCCGGATGTGGTCCGAAGGCGCGCTGCTTCAGGCCATAGGCGGCTTGGATATGGCATTGTGGGACATCGCAGGAAAGGAATACGGTCAGCCGGTTAGTGTTCTTATGGGAGGCCGTTACAGGGATGAGGCTGAAGTATACGCCACCGGCTACAGCCTGGAACAACTCGTCTCCGGGGCTGACGATCTACATCTCAAGGGCTATCGCGTGGTCAAAACGCGCGTTGGCTACGATGATCAGAATGATGTTGACAGTGTCCGTCGTATTCGGGAGGCCCTCGGAGACGCGATTGGTTTGATGGTCGACGCCAATGGCGCTTATTCATATCCCCGTGCCCGGCGCATGGCCCGGTTGCTGTCGGAATACAACCTCTACTGGCTTGAGGAGCCGGTCCTTAGCGATGACGTCGAAAGCTATCTCGCGTTGAAAAAGGAATTCCCCCTGTTGCCCTTCGCCTGGGGCGAAAACGGTTTCAGCGTAGAAGTCTATCAAGAGTTTGTGAATCAGGCCGCGGTCGATGTTGTAATGCCTGATCCCAGTAGATGCGGCGGTCTGACTCAGACGATCCGCCTTTGCGAAACGGCTTGGCGCAAGGGTGTTCCGTTTTCCCCACACCACTATGGCTCAGACCTGGGTTTCGCCGGTGCGCTGCACTTGGTAGCTAGTCAACCGAACTTCACTATTATGCTGCGAGATGTATCCGATTGTCCGTTGCGTGAGGAAATCATCGAGGAACCATTCACCGTCATCGACGGCAAGGTGACTATCCCGAGCAAACCGGGGCTTGGGGTCGAACTGAATCAAAAAATGGTGGAGAGATACCTAGTCAAGGGGTGAACAGAGGCACATGATTCTGGAGCCGATTCTGATAGACGGAGGATGGGAAAGCGCCGACTCGCCGGTCGGTTCATTTCAATCGGTCAATCCGGCGCTCAAGGCGAGCCTGCCGGAAGCGTATCCGGTTTCCAGCCTCAAAGACGTAGAACGAGCGCTGGCGGCAGCGCACCAAGCGGTGGAACAATTGCCCGCGTTGCCCGTTGGTGTGATTGCAGACTTTCTGGACCGGTTCGCGGAGAATATCGAGGCCGACAAAGCAGCGTTGGTTGAGACTGCCCACACAGAAACCGCCTTGCCCAGAGAGCCGCGCCTGGCATCCGTGGAACTGCCCCGCACCACCGATCAGCTTCGTCAGGCTGCCCGCGCCGTACGTGACCGCTCGTGGTGCATGGCAACCATCGACACCCGAACAAATATACGGTCCAAGTACGCTCCTCTCGGAGCGCCGGTCGCGGTTTTCGGCCCCAACAACTTTCCATTTGCCTTTAACTCCTGTGCGGGAGGAGATTTTGCCGCGGCCGTAGCCGCCGGTAATCCGGTCATTGCCAAAGCCAATACCGGCCATCCCGGCACCACCCGCCTGTTTGCCGAAGCCGCCAGGAAAGCCATTCAAGCCAGCGGTCTGCCGCGTGCTATGGTGCAGCTCATCTATCGTCTGCGTCCTGACGATGGTTTTCGCTTCGTAGCCCATCCCTTGCTCGGGGCTACTGGATTTACCGGTAGCCGGGCCGCCGGGCTGAAGTTGAAGGCGGCCGCGGAATCGGCCGGCAAACCGGTCTATTTGGAAATGGGCAGCCTCAATCCGGTTATCATCCTCCCTGGGGCCCTTGAAGAACGCATGGACCAGGTGGTTGACGAGTTCTTCAACTCCTGCACTACGGGTGTTGGTCAGCTTTGCACCAAGCCCGGGTTGATAGTCCTGTTGGATGATGCCCGTGGTCGCGAATTTTGCGGCAAGGCCAGCCGGTTTTTCGAGGAAGGAGCATCCGGTGTTCTATTGGGGGAGGACGGACCTCAAAACCTTGCAGCAGCCATTGAGACCATGACCTCGCATGGAGCGGAGCCGCTCGTAGGAGGTTCTTCATTCGATGCCCCCGGATACAGCTTTCAGAATTCCCTGTTGCAGGTGTCCGGCGGCACGTTCTTGGCAAATTCAGGCCCACTGCAAACCGAAGCGTTCGGCCCGGTCTCTCTTGTCGTAAAGGCTAGAGATGAAGATGAATTGGTCAAGATTGTCGAAAAGATCGAAGGCAACCTGACCGGCTGCGTGTACAGCCACAGCGCGGGAAAGGATGATGAATTCTACAATCGAATAGAACCCCTGCTGCGGAGGCGGGTCGGTCGATTGCTTAACGACAAGATGCCCACCGGAGTTGCCGTCAGTCCAGCCATGAACCACGGCGGACCGTACCCGGCTACCGGCCATCCGGGCTTCACAGCCGTCGGCATTCCCGCTTCCATGCTCCGTTTTGCTGCTCTGCACTGTTACGATAATGTCCGTAAGCACCGTCTTCCAATGGAATTACAAGACAAGAACCCCACCGGGCAAATGTGGCGTTCCATCGATCGCGAATGGACCCAGGGGGATATCTAGATAGGCGGACTCGAGAACAGGGCATTGGATAGCTTCAGCCATAGCATATGTGCATTCGACTGTCTTGCTGGATGACGGTCTTTCAATCAAATCCTTTGATTCGAAAAGTGACCCAAAGGAGGTACTTACACGATGAGCGCTGTTCAAACACTGGAAAAACGCACAGTCAAAAGGGTCTTTTGGCGGATAATGCCTTTCCTGGGACTGTTGTATTTTGTTGCATTCCTGGACAGAGTGAACGTTGGATACGCCGCCCTGGTGATGAACAAAGACCTTGCTTTCAGCAACGCCGTTTATGGTCTGGGCGCGGGTTTGTTCTTCATTGGTTATTTTGTCATGGAGATCCCCGGCAACTTGATTATGACAAAAGTGGGCCCCAGATGGTGGATCGCGCGCATCCTGATTACTTGGGGGATAATTTCAGGTCTGACGGCCTTCATTACTACTGCGACGCATTTCTATTTGATCCGTTTCTTGCTTGGGGTAGCCGAGGCGAGTTTTTATCCTTGCATAATTTATTATCTTAGCACTTGGGCCCGCAAGAGGGACCTTGCCAAGGCAGTAGCTTTGTTCATGATGGCCGTGCCGGTCTGTAACGTTGTTGCCTCACCGATTTCCACCTGGCTGCTGGGCTTCAGTTGGCTAGGGCTGGCCGGCTGGAAGTGGATGTTCGTCCTGGAGGCGGTACCGGCAGTCATTTTAGGCTTCCTCACACCCCTTTGTCTTTCTGACAAACCCGAAGACGCTGAGTGGCTGGCTGATGACGAGCGTTCATGGCTGATGACAGCGCTGGCCGAGGAACAGGCAGCCAAGTTGGAGAAAAAGAAATATTCTCTCCTGCAAGCCTTGACCGATCGTGATGTCCTGGTTCTCTGTTTGATCTATTTCTTCATGAATTGCGGAAACTATGGGCTGACCCTGTTCCTGCCTATCATGGTGAAGGCGTTGTCAGCTCAAATCAGCAATCAGATGGTCGGCTTTCTGCTAATGATTCCATATGCAGCCGGCTTCTGTGCGATGTATCTTTTCGGGCTTGGCTCTGACAAATCGGGTGAACGCCGGGGCTATTGCATGGTTGGCCTAATCCTTGGCGCCGTCGCTCTGTTCGGAAACGCCTATTTCGGGAGTGTCAGCCCCTTCATTGCAATAGGCTTCTTCACCCTTGGCGTCTTCGGGTTGTATGGCTCTTATCCGCCTTTCTGGACCATACCCACATCGTTCCTCACAGCCACTTCAGCGGCAGGCGCCATCGCTATGATCAATAGCATCGGCAACCTTGGCGGCTTTGTGGGACCTTACGCTATGGGCTATCTTCGTGAAGCTATGGGTTCCTTCGCCAGTGGTGTATCGGTTCTGGGATTCGGCCTGCTGGTGGGCGGCCTTCTCCTGATGACTCTCAAGAAGACAGGAAAGGAAGAGGACGAGTCGGCCCTTCGCCCGGCGGAAAGCAAAGGTTAAAAAAATGAGCTAAGGCGATTCTCAAAAGTAATCACGAACTGCAAAAAGCGATACGCTGAAATTGGTAGGCGCCGGACCCGCGAAACTCCGGAATGCCCGCGCATTTTGCGTTTATGAATCAACTAGTTCGGGGCGGCAGGGGAGAATCTGTCTCAGAAACACCTAACCTGCAAAAAACCTGGCACTATGCAGGTGGACAACCCTTGTGGTTGCCCACTTTGTGAGTGTCCGCATACGGTCATCGAGGGCGCCCACGAGGGGCGCCCCTACAGCGGCCGTCGGCTTCTATGGACAATGAAACGTAGACACGCGCCGTAATGATCCCCTTTTCTGCATTGGTATGGTGGCACGATTTCCACCATGAATCGAAGTCTGACACAGTTTCGAGACGCCGGCCCTTGCTGGATCCCCACTCCCACAACTTCAAAACCTTCCGGAACCAATCTAGTATCCAAGATTTTCGCCAACCAGCTTCACGTGAATACGGTCTTTGATCACGTGTCCTTCAATGATGCTCCACATATTGCAGATACGTTGAGGGGATTTACAGTCGAAACACAACCCCTTTTCTTTGCAAGGGTTCGCGAAGCCCAGGCGAATAGTATTAACAGGAGCTGAATAATGTTTGACTCTGGCCATGGCCGAATCCAAGTCAGGCGCCACCTTGTTCATGCCGACAACCAGGAGGACCTTTTTCGGACCAAAGCACATGGCTGCGACCCGATTGCCCGTGGCATCAAGGTTCACCAGCTTTCCGTCCAACGTAATCGCATTGGAGCTTGCGATCATGAAGTCAGCCGCCATGCCTTCTCGTCGGAGCTCAAAAGCCTTTTCGGGCGAAATCCCGGGTTGGTAAGGGTCAAGCACCTGCACTCCAGGCAGCTCAGATATCTTCTCCCACAAACCGATGCTGACGGTTGTCATTGAACCGCAACGATAGACTGTAGCGCCCTGCGGAATCATTCCAATGATTTCTTCTCTGGCCTGAGCGACATTCGGGGCGTAGCTACCCTCCATGCGGCGCTTCTCCAAATGTTCGATTATTTGTCTTGCAACAGCTTCATTCCAGACCATTTGATGGCTATCCATTCGCTCCTCCTCTTTATGAGTTACAAAAAACCTTTTTTTGACGTTAGCGCTACTTCCGATTGACAATTCTGACCGCGGAGCAGGCCCCAATAAAACACTCAAAAGCTAGAGCTCACAATCAAACGCCCGGGGTGTCGGCGGTTCTACTTTGCCTCGTAAACGACGTTGCCGCCCACGATCGTCTTGACGATCTTGACGTTCTTCAGATTCTCCTTCGGCATGGTGAACACCTCATCGGAGAGTACAGTCATGTCCGCGTACTTGCCGGGCTCGATCGAGCCTTTCACATCCTCCTCACCCATGGACTTGGCCGCCCAGATGGTCCACATTTTGAGCGCTTCCGTGACCGTTACAGCCTCTTTGGGCGCAAAGGCCCCGCGGTCGGAGTTACGGGTAACACACGCGTAGATTGCGCTGAAGGGATTGATGTTCGCCATGTAAATCCCGGTCATGTCGGTGCCCGCGGCCGGTTCGAGACCCGCGTCAATCATCGAGCGGAACCTGAAACCGGTAGAGGCCCGCGGAGCACCCATGTTCTCGTAGTCTGCCTTTACCAGCTCGAGGAGCCACGTGGGTTGCACGCATACGAGCAGCCCCTGCTTCTTCATTTGACCAGCCCGTTTGAGCTGATCGTCATTCATCTGGAACATTCCGAAATGCTCGATGCGCATCGTTGTCTGCTTGTGCCTTGTCTTGATTTCGTATTCATAACTGTCAAGGCCGATGTCCATCGCCTTGTCGCCGGAACAGTGCAGCATACAGATGACATCGTTTCTGTTGGCGATATCGGCAAAATATTGTGCGGCAGGAAGGGGGGTCACTTGGGTTCCTTTGTTTCCCGGTGGGTCCGTGTCGAAGTGGCCCATATACCGGTCGTACATCAGACCGGTGCGGCAGTCGTTCTCGCCGTCCACCCAGGCCTTGATCGCCCCGAAACGGTAAAAAGAGGGATCAGCCCCTTGCGGTATCTTGAATCTATCGAGTTTCTCGGGCAT
>DATJPW010000133.1:0-2985 GCA_035506215.1 Desulfomonilaceae bacterium | reverse complement strand
TCTCATATTGGTCTTTCCAGAGCACCTTCGTACCGCAGAGGGTGTCTTTAATATTCTGGCCCAGCAGGAAAGAAAAACACAGGCTGAAGATCCTGTTGCCCACGAGATTAAGAAAGCGCATTGCTTGGTCTTCCATAGGATATACGAGCCTTACGCCATTTATGAATTCGCCTTTGCCCGAGACCAAGGCATCGTAGAAGCGCTGCAAATCCTCGGGAGGAACGGTCATGTCCGCATCCAGGATCATCAAAATGTCACCATCAGCCTTTTCAAAGCCCATGCGCACCGCGTCTCCCTTTCCTTCGCCCGTCTGTCGGAAAAGTTTGCATCGGCGATGCGGATGCTCGGGAATAGCTCTTTCTATTGCGCCATAGGTGTCGTCAGTGGAATGGCCTTCCACAAAGACAAGCTCGGTCCCGCTACCCATCTCAGGAACTCGCTGCATTATTTGGGAAATATTGCCCTCTTCATTTCTTGCCGGAACAATGACGGACACCAGCGGCGTATGGGACTGGACCTTTCTTTGCCATGCGGGCCTTGCTACAACGAAATTCGTCAAGGCAGCCAGCCGGAAGGGCCACAATTTCACCAGGAATCGATTACAAACCCCCGCGAGAAAAGGTATCCCGAGCGGGCAAAGGATTTCGCTCCAGTGGCGGATCACCTGGAAATCAGCCAACTCGAGCAAATCAGAGATATCCTCAACCGTAAGCCAGTTTTGATTGAGCGTCGGTCTGGCGAGCCCCAGCCGTTCCGTGGCGGCCAGAGGAAGCTCCCAAACCCGACTGTATAAGTTGATGATAACGCGAGTATTTCGATCGGCAAGAGAGGCCATTTTGACAAATGCATCTTGAACATCCCACAGATCATTGACTAGATCAGACAGAATGATCACGTCGAATCGTTCGTTCAATTCGAGTTCGTGGGCATCGGCCTCTATGAATCGAAGCTCCGGATGCCGCTCAGTTGCAACGCGGATCATCTCGCTGGAAAAATCCACGCCGAGGCCGAATGCCGGTTGAAGGGCCGCCAGCAGATCGCCATGGCCACAACCAATTTCAATTACTCGAAGACCTGGAAATACCAGAGACTTGTAAATCTCAGTTAGTCTCTTATGATAGAATCCTCCCCAGGTTGCAGCCGAACCGATTTCGCGTGCGACTGAGTCCCAGTGGGCTCGCCTGTTATCCCTATATTGGTCTTTCGCATCCGACATACCTTGCAACTCCCGCCAATTTATAGCACATGAATGTCTTTTTTAGAGTATTATTGACGAGAGCTTACCTGATCCGTCAAGTTGAGAAGTGCGGATTGCGGTAATCCACAAAAAGATAAGGCATGCTGATACGACCAACCATACGGGGAGGAATAATGAGAAATGCTCTCTTGCTTCTGACTGCAACCGGCATGATCCTGGTCCACACTGTCGTATTCGGTTCTCCTCCAGGAGACGAACCCAAGGCGACGCCGTCGCAAGGTCTGCTGACCATGGCGACAAAGTGCGACGAAGCTCAGAAGAAACTCACGGAGCTGATCGCCAAACCCGAATCTAAGGCCTCTGCTGAGATAGAGAAAGCGTTGGGTGTATACATATTCGCTTCGTGCAAGCTCCCGGATGGAAAAGTGATCTGCTTTCAATGCCTGGACGACAATCAACAGCTCAGGACCCTGCAACTATTTCGGGATGCGACCACTATGCGGTTTGAATTCAAAGGGTACGGCTGCCGCTGCCGAGATCAGCAGTAGTAGGCGGTGTCCCACCACGCACTCCTCGCAATGGCGGCGAGCGATGGCCGCTAAACGTAACCGAACGGTTGTGAAGCAGGTCGTTTGCTCCTTGACCGGCTTTGCCGTTTTGATTAAAATGAGGCTTTTCAAAAAGTTGTGTAGACTCGGAAGGTTGCATAAATTGATTCAGGCGCACATGGCGTCGCGGTTCTCCTGAGAAATCAGAAAGGGTTTGTTACCGCCAATGAGTTCTGACGATAGTATCGGTGAAAATCGACCCTTTTTCGTGGGTCGCTTCCCATTCTTGCTCCTTTTGGTTCCGGCCCTTATAGGAACATTCGCCACCGGTTTTCTCACGTATCGCCACATCCTACTCAGCAGTCATGCAAGCGAGGTGGGGCAGTCCTTTCTATGTCGTGCAGGCGGCACGATTGATTGCGATTCTATCCTGTTGACTGATTATGCCGTACTGCTCGGGTATTTTCCTTCCGCTGTTCTGGGATTGATGGGTTTCACATTCGTGTTCTGGTGCGTGATCAATGGATTGGTCAACCAGCGCGTGAGAAAACTCTCGTGGACGTTTCTTGTTCTATATTTTTTCGCCGCCATAGGATTCAGTTGGTATTACGTCTACATAATGATGTTTGAAGTCGATTTCATCTGTACCTGGTGCATAGTCGCTCACGTGATGAACCTTTTCTCATTGATTACTGTGGTGGTGGTCTCAATCCAGAGGAGGCAGGCATTTTTATTACCGGAGATATCCACGGTCGCTGAGCGGGTCTACTTCGCCATAGGCGGAATCGCCATCTGCCTGCTCGTTTTTTTCGCCGCAGGGACATGGGAAAAGTCACTGAGCTTCGAGGACGCGAAGGCAAAGTACGAGGACCTCGCCAATGAACCCGCAGTCATTCTGGCCGTGCTGAAAGGGTCACCCAGTTACGAAGTTCCTGTTACTCCGGCCGACCCTGTTTTCGGATCTCCCGAAGCTCCGTATCCAATCGTTTTATTTAGCGACTTTCAATGTCCTGTCTGCCCGAAAGTTGAACGCGGTCTTCTCAGGTTGGTGGAGCAGAACTCACAAGATCTTAAGTTGGTATTCAAGAATTTGCCACTGTCCAAGCAATGCAACAAGAGCATCATTGAGGAACGAGCGAGTCATGCTATGTCATGTCCGGCGGCTCAAGCGGCGTACGCCGCGTTTGTCTTGGGCGGGCGTTCAGCGTTTTGGGCTTACGCTGACTTGCTCTTTAGCCA
>DATJPW010000132.1:0-17641 GCA_035506215.1 Desulfomonilaceae bacterium | reverse complement strand
TGTGTTGGTGACACATGAAGAGGAAATCGGCCTGGCTTGTGACAGAATTATACGAATCCGGGACGGTTCAGTGGTCTCGGACGGTCTCGAAGATTTGAAGAGTTCGGAAGCGAATTCGGAAACAGTTGACGTGATAGAGCTGGAGGATTCGGATTTTCAGCAGAAGACCGTATTAAGAGGCAACTTTTCCGCCGCGGCCGGCCCAAGAAATCCTCAGTGACAATTTCTCGCCTTGTTGAAATCAAGGGACAACATTTCGTCTGATGCAGATCAGCCGCCACAAATGAATTTTTTGAACGCGTCGTAACTTTCCGGTGTACCTATGTCGAAAAACGGCCGATTCATCGTCAAACCGAACATTCGGCCGGAGCCCGCCAACAACGGAAAGATCTCTCGCTCCATTGAAAAAGCCCGATTTTCCGGAAGGCCCCTAACGAACTCCTTGGAAATCACTGAAAAACCGGCATTTATCAATCCCGGTCCGCGGTTTCCTTCATGTTTTTCACGAAACCCGGTTATTTTTCCGTCTTCATCTGTAGTTACCGAACCGTAGCGGCTGACGTCATCCACCGGCAAGAGCGAGAGCGTCACATCCGCGGCTTTCTCATTATGGAATCGTAGCAGCGCCTCAACGTCGCCATCGAAGAAAGTATCTCCATTTACCAGTAATGAAGGATCAGTCGCGAAAGCCTCAGATTTCTTGACCGCGCCTCCTGTGCCCAAGGGGGTCTGTTCACGGGAGAATCGGATCGTGAATTTCTTGCCGGAATGCTCCTTGAAATGGCTTTCAATGACCTCGGCCATATATCCGACCAGAAGCACAAAATCTCTGATCCCTTTGGCGGCAAGGGATTCGATCAATAGCTGGATAAAGGGTACACCATTCACCAATGCCATCGGTTTCGGCCGATCTGAAACTACTGAACGAAGCCTGGTACCCATTCCTCCGGCCAGCACCAACGCGGAGATAGGTGGACTTAATGGTGGGACAACTTTCATATGGGCTCGCCTTCAGGAAGGGAAGCCGACCGGTTGCACATACAAGACGGGTCCGGTTTGACCTTGGCGATCTGAAACTGGTTACGCCAGAAATCCATTACGAGTAAGCCGGGGAGAATATTATCCAGACTTCCAACAAGGACCTTCAGCGTTTCCGTCACCTCTATGGAGGCGACCGTGGTCGCTGCTGAAGAAAGAATGCCAACGCTGGATGCTTTCGGATGGTCCTCAACCGCGGCAGGGTCCGGCCACAGGCATCTTAGGCAGGGAGTTCGCCCCGGAATAATGGTCATGACGTTACCCGCGGCCTCCACCGCGCCACCGAACACGTAAGGGATGCCCCGGCGGACGATGGCATCGTTTATGAAATAGCGGGCTTTCATGTTGTCGAGCGCGTCCACCACCAGATCCACACCACTAATAAGCTCGTGAACATTATCCGGACCTATCGCTGTTGCGATTGCTTCGACTTCTACGGCCGAATTTGCTTCCACCAAGCGTTGTTTGGCAATTTCGGCCTTCGACAGACCGCGTGCCAGGTCAGACTCATCATAGAGAATTTGTCTGTGAAGGTTGTGCAGTTCAGGTGAGTCCGGATCGACTACCCTTAGGAAGCAGACGCCGGCCCTCGCAAGCAAAATTGCAATGAGAGACCCGAGAGCCCCCAAACCCGCGATAAATACGCGCGATTTTTCAATCTTTGCTTGGCCCTCCTCTCCAATCATCTTCAGCAGTGCATGACGACTGTACCGAGGTATGATATGATCCATTGTGGGGCGGTTCTTTCTCTCGGGATTTTTCTATCCTCCCGCTATGGGGGGAAAGACGGCAAGCTTATCTCCGTCTTTGAGAATAGTTTGTAGATCAGCGTGCACTCCGTTCAAAAGAATGATTTTCGGTGCATCGGGAGGAATCCCTAATCGGTTCAGGACAGTGCCAATACTACTCCCATCGCTTGCCTCTATGGAATTTGCTTCGGCCCCGCTGTCCGGCAGATATGAGGCCAGAGTGGCGTACAAATGAATCTGAACTTTCATGACCTGTTACCGCCTCCAAATTCCTCCTTCTATATAATAGAAGCGTTTAGTGAAGTCTCCAATAAATCTCCGCAAGGAATTTCTGTAGCCGACTGATTCTCTTGCGATGGGAATGACAATGATTTACAATCGTTAACACTTCGAGCAGTAACTTGGAAGCCAGAGATCTCATTGCAAAGGTAGGCAGGCAGGAGCCACTGAATCCATACCAGGTGGCTGGGATGGCTGCTGTTCTCGGTCAAGTCGGGCCGAGCTTCCGCCAGGAGGCCTCTCTTGAGGTAGAACGCCTTGAAAATGTCTTAATGGTCCTGGACCGTACCGGAGCGGAGGCAGCGCCTTACTTGATCGATCTCAAGCAAACCGATTCGCGCCTCGTGCTCTTTCCAAGATTTCCACGTGAATCACTTGAAGAACTCGTTCATCTAACTTCGTTCCAGGGCAGACGCGAGGCGCTTAGGGAAAACCTGATCCCGGTGCTTTACGAAATCCCGAACTGGTTGGATCTGGTAAGAGTGCTAACCAGATATTCTCTCGAACGTGACGACGAATCGCTTGAGGGACATCGTGCGCACGTGATGGAAATTCTTTTGAGCTTCCTGTGCGCCGCAATTCTCCAGCCGTTTGACGCGCAAGCCAGTTCTGAAGGGGAATACGCTCTCTGCAGGCTCATGGAAAGCATACTTCGGTCCACCGACCCGAAGGTGCTGCCCAAATATCTGCCTTTTGTGGAACGCGGTATAAGCTTCCTCACTTCAACAGTTTTTGCATCTTCGTCCAGTCCGTTCGAGCGCCGTGTCGTCGAGGTCACCGGACTCAGATCGGCTTTGAATAAGCGATCCGATGGCCTGGCCGGCTATCTGTTGCAGCGGATAAACCTCATGGCCGCTCAAGCCCTTGTAACAGCGCTGGGGGAGATCAAGCCGTGCCCGGCGGGACTGTTAAAGGACCTCGAACAAGCTCTCGAAGAAACGGACTTTCCTCAAAAGGATCGCTTTCGCGCAGACATTTTGGAGCGGATTAAGCTTCATTCGATCGAAGAAATCCAAAAGCGTCAACGAACTTATTTGACGGCCCTTGAGGAAAATTCTGGACCGGATGAAGTGGAAATTGCAAAAGGTATTTCTTTTGTCGAAAGCCTTGCTCAGGAGTGGAGATTCATACTTACCGCTTTCCGGGAAATTGTCGATTCACTGCCTCCTGCAGTGCAACAGGCGTTTGCGCGCATTCTGGCTGTTCAGATACTGGAGCTGGACAAAAAGGAAGTTAAAGATCTCCTCATAGAAGGACTTTGCCAAATCGTGGTAAGGCTGGAAAAGACCGGGAAACAGG
Organism: Desulfomonilaceae bacterium; assembly: GCA_035506215.1. Lineage (GTDB taxonomy): Bacteria > Desulfobacterota > Desulfomonilia > Desulfomonilales > Desulfomonilaceae > DATJPW01. The sequence continues at coordinate 14,276 of DATJPW010000132.1, read as the reverse complement.
CATCCAGAGACCTTGTGAACTTCTTTGCCGCTCTGTTCTTGGACAAGGCGTATTCTTCGGATGACACGGCGGAGGTGGTTTCCTCACTCAAGGCAATCGAGGCGCTGGGTGTGACCTTTGCCAGAGCGAAATATTTCCTTATGGCCGATGTGCTTATCGAGCACCTCGTGAAGCGGCCGCTGATCTCTCCTCGAAAGACCAAATACACCATTGAAGATGATGATACAGGCGAACCTCTCGTCGTTGCTGAAGAAGCCGGAGCGACACAGGCCCACGTACGACATATCAAGGCACTGATGGCAATTGTCGCAGCCAATCCCAGGATAATGCACCGACTCGTCCCTTATCTGATCGTTCAGATAGAAGTCGGCGGCGCTCGACTGTGCGACGAAGACTTGATTCAGTACTGGATTTCGAGCCTATTGCGCGCGAACTCACCCGTGACCCATTTCCTGATTCGCACCTTGATCAAGGCCGTCCCATACTCCTTTAAGGATATAGGACCGCTGGATGCGCTCAGACTCACTGCGGCCGGTCTGGCAAAAGAACTGGCGAATCGAGGGGTCAAGCCGATTGGCAACTTCCTGGGAAAGCTGCGCGGTGACATTCATTGGAGAGGAAGTATCGAAAATTTCTACTTTTGTCAGGGGATAATACAGTATTTTGCGGACGGACAACGCGAGGCCTTGGCCGATTGGATGCCTCAGGAGTCGATGCCTTATCTCAGCCTTGAAAAGTGGTGCTCTCCCGAGGAAGCCCGAGGAATGGCCGATCTGTGCGGACAGATTTTTTCCGACTTGAAAATAAATCCTTCGGAAAAAGACAGCATGATGGCGTTGGTGACTCTGGATCTGTCGCCTTACCGGAAGAACGATTCCTGGCCGGAATTTTCACGGCGAATGGTCCTGGATGTGATTGAACTGCTTCAGGGTCTTTATAATAAGTATTTCATTGCGCGGCAGGCCATGTCGGGTTCCAGTGTTATTGACGATCTGGAGAAGCTAAATAGCGGTATCGTGGATCGAGGAGAACTCAAAGACAAATTTCTCACCCCGGATATTCGCGAGCCCATGCCGCCATGCGCGACACTCACCGAAGGATCTGAAGATTACGTCTCGGAGATTGAACGAATCAGAAGAGAGCAACCTGACACCCCCATTATATCCCGCTCCAAGAAAGCCGGTCACGCGTATGCGCAGAAGGCCACGTACATTGAAGATCGATTCGAGGCATTCAATAAAGATCTGAGACTGGAAGCCCTGCAAGAGACCCTGGCCACAAGCATTAACAACACGTATTTCGAGGAGATCACCCACGAGACCCTTCCTTTGGCCCTGACTTTCGTGGACCATCTGGTCCGCGGCCTGTCGGTGAACGGCCATTCCAGCTATTACTTGCTGCAGGCAGGAAGCGATTTGCACGGAGCGGGGGAGCTGGGGCTCACGCTGGATAAGGTGCGAGACTTACTCAAAGTCATCAAGAGTGAACTTGACGACATTCATGCCTTTTATCGCAACTGGTTCGAAGAGCCGTTTGACAATTTTCTCATGTTTTGTCCCATGGAGCGGCTTCCACGAAAGCTTAAAGACCTGACCACCCTGAAAGAAATCCCTGATACGGACTTTTTCAAAAATTATCTTAAGACTCTCTACATTTCGGACCTCCAGGCCAGAGACGGGAACCTGAGGGTCCTCGAAACATTTGTGGACAAGATCGAGGCATTTCTGAATGAAAGGCTTGCGGAGTCCGGCAGAAGGGTTGTGGAAACAACCGGACCCCACGAACCACCGGCTCCATTCTATTTCCCGGAAGGCCCCGAGGTTTCCGCCTGTAAGATCGGATTAAAAGCTCTGCTGCTGCGTTTCGCGGAGAAAACGCCACCTTATTTTGTTATCACCACCGATCAACCCTGGTCTGCGCCGGAAAAACTGCTTAGCGACTCAACATTCCGCGGGGAATTCGCTGAAGCGGTTGACAAATTGGGCGCGCGCTGGAGGAGGACTCTCGGCGACCCCTCCAACCCAGCCTTGTTCTCATTTCGTTCGGGCGCGAGAATCAGCATGCCGGGGATGATGACCACTATTACCAACGTGGGAATCAACGACGAAATAGCCGAAGGTCTGGCCGGGATCGTAGATACGTGGTTCGCTTATGATTGCTACAGGCGCTTTTTGCAGGAATTCAGCCAATCCGTTTTCGGGGTCGAGCGAGAAGAGTTCCAGGAAATAATAGATGAGAGCAAGAACCGATTGCGGATCACACAGAAGGCGCAGATGAGTCCGGACCAGATGAAGGAGGTCGCCTTCGAGTACAAGAGGCGCGTCGGTGAACTGGCTCCCAAGGCTATAGAACTATTGGATAACGGCAAATTTCTTGATATTCTGATATATTGTGCGGTAGCGGTGATGCGCTCTCCCGAGAGCCCGCCTGTGCGGAAATACAAGGAAGCTGCAGGAATTCACGGCAACTGGCGAACGCCCGTGATCGTTCAGGGAATGGTTTACGGTAATATGATACGAGATACATCCGGGACAGGAGTAGTATCGTATAATCCGTTCACCATGGACCTGAGAGGTGACTTTGCTCTGGCAGACCAAGGAACCGATGTGGTCGACGGGAAGGTGCACACCATCCCGGTATTTGATCTCTGGCGTAGCCGAGAGACATTGTCCTCGCAAATGCCTCAGGTGTGGAAAGAACTGTCGTCGATACTTTTTCGCACCGCTGAACGTCTCCATCTGGACACGAGGATCGAATACACCATTGAAAAAGGAAAAGTGTACATCCTGCAGATTCGGAAGGATAGGGAGCGAAAGGAGAGAGTTCAATCCCTGAAGGAATTCGGATATCGCGTAATCAGTCAGGGAACCGGTGTCTCGGGCAAAATATTCCGAGGCATCATGGTCACCGACCGAAACCAGATCGCTCCATTCAGGCACATAAATAAAGCTCAGTCGATCATCGACGCGATGAACGAACAGCTCTCCGAACGAGAGAAACTTGACGGATTTATTTTCGTGGTAAACGATCCGATCCCCGAGGAGATCATGGAAGAAGTCTTTTCACTCCCCGTTAATACGGCGCTGGTGAGTCGTCTGGGAGGAAGGGGCGCTCATGCCGCTGATATCGCGAAGGCCCTGGGCAAGGTTTATGTGGGTCAGGTGCGTCAGATAGTGAAATTCGCAGGAAGACCGGAATCCGTTAGGTTCAACGACCTCGAAGTGGTGGTGGGGAGCAAACTCATTATTCACGGGCGCACAGGGGAAATCGCTCTGTACGGTCCGGTCCCGGAGGAAAAAGGTGGTTGATCGACATTCGATAGGTCGTCTGCTTCTGGAAACGGGGAGGATAAATAACGAAGAATATTCGTCGGCTATGCGTGAATCGAAGCGAACGGGCAAATCGCCCCATGAGATCCTCCTTTTTGCCGGGAAGATATCGGTGGATGAGCTGCTCCAGGCCCTGACGATCCATATGGACATCACCCTGCTCCAGGAATCGTTGGGAATGGAAAAAGACTCAGCTCGACCGAGGTCGTCGTCGTGGCGACCGCTGGGCTCTTACCTGGAACGGATATCTTTGCTTTTTAAAATGGGAATACTCATGAGCGGCGAAACCAATGTGGGCTCTCTCTTGGATTTGCTGGTTCGCGAAGCTCCCACAGTGATGAACGCGGAACGCGCCACGATATTCTTGGCTGATTACGATTCCGAGGAACTCTACTCCCACACCGCCGTGGGAGTGCGTCATGATCAGATACGGATACCGTGGAACTCAGGTATCGCGGGTTGGGTTTTCACCCATGAAGAATCTCTTAATATCGTGGATACGTACAGTGATCCGAGGTTTAACCGGGAAGTTGATCCTCAAACCGGCTTCAGGACAAAAAACCTGCTCTGCGTGCCGTTGCGGTCCCCTGGCGGTCCGGTGATCGGGGTTTTCCAGGTGCTCAACAAACGGGCCGGGGTTTTCACACCTACAGACCAGGAAATTCTTGAGATATTGTCGTCGCAGGCGGCCAGATCCATTAACCAGGCCATGGAATGGGATCGCCTGAGAGAAAGGGCATCACTTCTAAAGCAGGAAAATTTGAGTCTCAAGCGCCAGTTGAGGCATACGGACCCACTCGGAGACATTGTGGGCAACACCTGGTCCATACGCGATATGCGTGCGATGATAGAAAAAGTCGCTCCAACGGATACGACCGTTCTAATACAGGGAGAGTCCGGAACGGGAAAAGAACTGGTCGCTCGCGCGATTCACCGGCTAAGCCCACGGGCAGAGCAACCGTTTATATCTCTCAACTGCGCCGCGATTCCTGTGGAACTTATTGAAAGTGAGCTTTTCGGCCACAAGAAGGGCGCCTTCACGGGAGCGGTGGAGGATCACAAAGGGGTTTTTCGGGCCGCCCATCTGGGGACTCTATTTCTCGATGAGATTGAAGCAACGTCCCCGTCCATGCAGGTGAAACTTCTCCGTGCACTGCAGGTCGGTGAGATAAAACCCGTCGGAGACAACAGCGTCCAAATGGTGGATGTCCGGCTCATAACAGCGACCAACTGCGATCTTCGCGATGCTGCGCAACAGGGACTTTTTCGTGAAGATTTATTTTACCGTATCAACGTCTTCCCCATTATGCTTCCGCCTCTGAGAGAAAGGAGCGAAGATATCCCGCATCTGGTCCGACATTTTCTGGACAAATTTACGGTGCAAACGGGAAAAGTCATTCGGGGCACAGACCCGGTGGCCTTGGAGCTTTTGACGCGCTATCCCTGGCCCGGCAATGTTCGGGAACTGGAGAATGAAATCGAACGCGCTCACATCCTCTGTCCGGAAGGGTCAAGTCTATCCGCGCGTTGTTTGTCACGCCGCGTCACTCAGTCATCGGAAAAAATGGGTGATAAAAGGGCCACAGGGGAATCCGTAACCCTGAAAGAGGCCGTGGATGAGCTTGAAGAGAAAATGATTCGGGAGACACTCAAAAGTTGTAGTGGAAACAGGACGCTCACGGCCAAAAGGCTTGGCCTTTCCAGGCAAGGGCTCATAAATAAAATCTCCAAATTTAAAATCGAGGATATTTAACCGCGCATAGTTTCGTCCAGGGCTTCAGGCCTGACCGATCCGCATGCCTCAGCCGGAATTGGCCTTTGAGCAAAGGTATGCTATAGTTGGTGCCCAGGTAACGGGTAGGTTAGGTTTATGGCCAGATCCAGTCTCACTCTATTGTGCCTGGGAATTCTCCTTGTTTTAGGGTCTCTTCAAGAGCAGATCTCGCCGGCTCAAGACTTTCCATACAGTGTTCCACAGGCCCCGGAATTCGACAGCGAGGGAAACCATATCGAAACCGGAGGGGCGGACACGTATACTCCGCGAAAGCGTTCCAAGCGTCGCCTGGAGCCGGCCGCACCTGATCCCGAAATTGACGCTCGCGGGGCGCGTCCCTATGTCTCCGATGAGTCGCAATCCGGGACATCCCCGTCTCATCCCTCCGTTCCGCCGGCTGAATACGGACCGCCGCCGGCTCAGTCTTCTCCCGGGAATCACCGACAGTCACCAGGTCACAATTCTCACATAGCATCCGTCCCCGGGCAGCAACCACCCCTCACGACTCAGCAACGACCGGACTGTTCGCGCTACCCCATGATGATAGCGCAGGCCCGGTCCGAGCCGGAGATGCAGATGGCTGCCCGAATGTACCTCACGTGCCTTCTCAAAAGTGGTTGGAACATAGAACAGGCGAGAAGTCACGTCATCATGACAATCGAAAGCACGTACAGAATAGCGCGTTGAGAAGTCTTGCCTAGCATGAAGACCCCATCATTTGGGACAGTGCGGCTCGCTTCAGTGCCAGAAGTGCGGACCGGCTTCGCGGTATCTTGGGCTTCTCAATGACCTTAAGGCCCTGGGCTGAGGCCACAGCCAAAGTCTCTTGGAACTCTTCCTCGGAAATGTGCCATCCGCCGGGCTCCGAGAGAAGCACTCTCGCAGTCGGCTTCAGAATGGCCCTGATCTGACCAAAGAGCGCTGCCGCATCCGGGACTTCGTGAGCCACGTTAATCACCAGACACAGATCAATTGGATCAGAAACACCAATATTGTCGGGCTTGCACCGCTTCGTAACGACCCGGTCCGCCACCCCCGCTTTTTCAGCTCGCTTGCGCAGAACCGTTAACATTTTCTCTTGAACGTCCACCGCGATGACTTTGCCGCTTTCGCCCACCATACGGGCCGCGGGAATGGTGAAGAAACCCATTCCCGGGCCAATTTCCAGCACGGTCATGCCTTCATTGATATACGGTGCTAAGATCTTCTCAGGATTTTGCAACCAGCGACGTATCGGACTGATCAGAAAATATCCGACCCACCACGGACAGACCCGCTGTAAGTGAATAGTTACGTGTTTGGCCATGCCGCTCGTTCTCCCCTCGAAAAATGTGCCCTGTAATTGATTCCCCTAAGCCTCCCGTCTTGCTTAGAGTGGGACCGGCATCTTGCCGGTCCAGGCGGATGACCGGCAGTCCCGCGTTCCGCGCGGGACGGTCCTACCAATCCTCTCTCTCGACGGGACAGCAAAAGGAAGTAGCTTTCGTGCTCATGTGACCTATTCGCTCTTAGCCCCGCAGCAACGTTTGTACTTCTTACCCGATCCGCATGGGCACGGGGAATTGAGTCCCGGCATTGTAGGACCGGTTGATGCAGCGGCGGAAACAGTTCGCCTGGGGGACCTGAAATAAAGAACCATTGAATAGACATTAATCCCAACCAGTACGGCCCACATCAGGACGAACCCAATGCTCTCCCGCATATCAAACATCCCGGTGGCAAGAACCCCAATCAATGCCGCGGTCCCAACGCAAATCCAGACGATTTCGTACCATGGGCTCTTAATTCGCTTCATAATCATAACGTCTAGCAGTTTTCCGCCGCCCGGGTCAATGTACCCGGCTATTCGCAAGATCCGTTTAGTGCTATGCTCCCCAATACCAATTCGCTTTTAAGTCTGTAAGAAAATCCCCTCTAACCCCCCTTTATTAAAGGGGGGAAGGGGGGATTTTGAATGCGAATTGGCACAAGATCTTAATTCCGGCACAATCGAGAGCAGCAGGTGGGATTTCTCTTCATCAATGTCAACCATGAGGTTGGGTTTGAATCGTCGGAAAGCATTCCCATCTCCATGGGTTACATACTTGCGGCCCTGAAAAATCAAGGTTGGGACGGTGTAATCCTTGACGATCTGCGTGACCGCGGCCTGATGCTGGCAAGCCTGGAAAAATGGATACGTCGTGTGAATCCGCCAGTAATCGGCTTCACAGCCTACCAGAGCACTCTGAATCGCATCAGATTTCTCTGCAGGTACATCAAGTCAAGGCATAGCGATATCCACGTAGTTTTAGGAGGCCCTCAGGCAGTAGCCGCGCCTTCCGAGGCGCTGGAGGAATTGCAGGACGTGGACGCTCTGGTTCGCGGAGAGGCAGAGCTGATCATGCCCGAAATGGCCAGAGTACTAGCAGCCGGAGAGCCCCTGGACCATGTCGCCGGGATCACGTGTCGGTCCAACGGACAGTTGGTCGACACTGGTCAAGGTCCGGAGCCACCAGAAAATCTGGATTATTACCCATCGCCGTACCTCACGGGTGTACTGAATCTCAATGGCAAGAATACGGCGATTCTGCTGTCTTCCCGCGGTTGCCGCCACGTGTGCCGATTCTGTATTACGCCTCGAATTTGTGGTGGACGAGTCCGTTACCACTCGGTGGAGAGGGTCGTTTCGGAAATGGAACTGCTATCAGGTATGGGGATCGAACGCTTCTGGTTCGCTGACCCTAACTTCTCCCAGGACCGCGCAAGAACAAACAAACTGCTGGATGAAAAGATCAAGCGAGGCATCTCCACGCCATTTTGGTGTCAAACTCGGTCTGACCTCGTGGATTCAGCGCTCTTGGAGAAGTTGCGCCAGGCTGGGGCCGATACAGTTGCATTCGGCCTGGAATCGGGAAGTGACAGTGTCCTGGAAAAAACGAACAAAAAGATCCGGCTGGAACAGTTGAAAGAAAACGTCAAGACTACGCAGTCTCTGGGAATGGATGCCGAGCTTTTTTCCATTTTCGGGCTTCCGGATGAAACCATTGAGGATGCTCGGCGAACCATCGAGTTCGTTCGGTCCCTGGGCGTTCCGATTCGGTCCAATTCGGGGTCTCAACAGATGCAGCTCTATTTCGGCTCAATTTATGAAAAACATCCGGAACATTACGGTATCAAGCCTCGGCCCGGATATCGACCTCATTACTTCTCTGTGGGAGATCAATACGAGACGCAAAGCATGTCGAGGACCGAGATCAGGAAAATCCGGAGTATCTGGGCACTGGCAAATGAACAGATCGAGAGGGACGTCCATTACAAGCAACACATCTTCGATATCCTGCAGTTTCTGCTGGAAAACAAAGCAGACCTTGATGAAGAACCGGCCTTTTACCATTATGGCGCCCTTGCCGCCAACGCGATTGAGGAATTCGATCTAATCATCGAATTCGTTGAGGGAGCGCGGAATGCTCGGGGAATTCACGAAGGACTAGAGGAAGAAATCCTTTCGGCTTTGACTCTGTTCCAGGAGACAGAAGGACCGTCCGGTTCGATGGACCGCGTAATATTCGATTCCCGTAGCTGGATTGCGGGCATTCCATTCACGGGGATATCCGGAAAATATTGGGATGTGCTCCTTGGAAGGGGCCTGCTTCTCCCTGCTTTTGAACAAGGTCTTGTAGGGGTCAAACAGGGCGAGGAAGCCGGGTTTTTTTTCTCATTCCCGGAAGATTACCACCAGGAGGAGTTGCGCGGAAAAGAAGTGCAGATTCAGGCCAAGGTGCACAAGGTATTCGCTGCGATAAAGGTTAACACCATTGCGGAATTGAAGGGTCTTGGGATCAAGAACAAGTACCTGTTTGACGACTTGGATCTGCTACGAGAACAGAACGAAATACTGTATTATCTGGCATTGCGTGATTCCGATCACGCGAGGTTACTACATAAGCCGGGCCATTTTCTTAATCTGATCCAGCGGCTGGCGAAACTCGACAAACGGGACGACATAACCCGGCTGGCCGCCCTCATTCGAGGGAAGCCCGCGGCGCTCAACGCTTTGGCCGACACTCTTGCCGGAACCGGGAAATGCGCGTGGGCCCTCGATTATTACCATGCGGTGTCTGAAAATATGCGTTCCCCCATTCTGAAACGAGTTCAATGCCTCCTGAGATTGAGTGAAGCGGATGAGGCCATGATACTTCTCGAAACCTTGTCGGAGACTCCTGATCTTCAATTTCAGGAGACGCTCCTCCAGTGCCTGAAAGCCGCTCGACCGGATTCAGTGCGTATACGGCCGCTTGAGCAGGATGTGTTGGAGCTTAAGCTAAGAGCCGGCCTTGACAGGGAAGCTATGGCGAGAGGCAACCGCTTGCCTGAACCGGTCGTACACGGATGGCGTAACGGGGAGCATACTACTTTTTAGAACCGGCGCCGATTCCCGAGGTGACTGAAGACCGGCCGACGGAACTTCACACATGACGGTTCACATGCGAGTCGAATTTGAAAAGGAGATATGGAGCATGAACGAAAGCGCGACCAGGAAAGAAGGACTTGTCACATACCATCGCGAAGGTCATCTCGGCTTCATCACACTCAACAGGCCGGAAAAACTCAACGCGATAAATATGGCGCTGTGGAATGCGTTGGGCACGGTAGTGGACCAGGCGGGACAAGATACCGAGGCGCGAGTGATTTTGGTTCGTGGTGAAGGACGCTGTTTTTCGGCGGGACTGGATTTGAGTCCGGACAATGAGGTGCTTTCTCAGATCACCGGAACGCCCGACGCTTCGCAAAAAATGGCATTCTACAAAGACCTGAGGCGACTTCACCAGATACACAACAATCTCGAATGCCTCCGCCAGCCGACCATCGGGGTCATCCACGGCCACTGTATAGGCGCCGGCCTGGAACTGGCCCTTTGCTGCGATATTCGTTTCTGCTCCGCAGATGCGAAATTTGCTCTGCCTGAAGCGAAATTCGCAATCATCACGGATGTGGGAGGTCTCCAAAGGCTTCCACAGGTGGTAGGTAAAGCGCATGCCAGAGAAATGGCATTCCGCGGCCACAGGATAGACGCGAAACGTGCCCAAGCAATTGGGTTAGTAAATGATGTATATCCGGATAAAGAAGCGCTCGACCGGGGGGCCGAGGAAATCGCTCTGGAAATCGCAGGGAACGCGCCACTGGCGGTGCAAGGAGCGAAGGACGTGTTCCTCCTGAACGAAGAGGTCCCTCTGGACCGCGCCCTGGATTACAATGCCGCCAAATCCAGTATGATACTTCCGTCGGAAGATCTGCTGGAAGCAATATCCGCGTACTTGCAGAAGCGGGAAGCGAAGTTCAAAGGCGCTTGAAAGGTAATCACTCAGTTACAGGCGGCGAAAGATTGCCATTTCGAGCGCAATCTCCGCCTTCGCAGGATGGGAGATTGCTGGTGGGACCGGCATCTTGCCGGTCATCTCTAACAGACAGGCGAGACGCCTGTCCCACCATGCACTCCTCGCAATGACAGAGAGCGATGATTGCCTGCGGAACTGAATGCTTATTTTGGAAGATCAATATCCGTGCACATGGAAACGAGGAGGTCCCGTGATCACACAGCTTTTCGATCCCATATCGGTAGGCTCTATGTCTTTATCAAACAGGGTCGTCATGCCCGCCATGCATCTGAATTACACCCCCAACGGTGAAATGACCGATCAATTCATAAATTTCTACGCTGCTCGGGCCCGCGGGGGCGTAGGTCTGATAATCATCGGAGGAGTTGAAATCGACGATGAAGCTTCAGGAATTGATTTGATGGTGTCCATCAAGGATGATCGGTACATCCCGGGTTTGCGGAGGTTCACAGAGGCAATTCACAAGGAAGGCTCCAAGGTGGCCGCGCAACTGTACATGGCTGGGGCCTATTCTTTTTGCGGTCTGAAAGGACTTCCCATGCTGGCGCCCTCAGAATATACGAGCTATTTTACTCGGCAACCCACCAAAGCAATGACCCTCGAGGATATCGAACGGGTCCAGCAGGATTTTGTGCAAGCCGCCAGGAGAGCCAGGCAGGCCGGGTTCGACGCGGTGGAAGTTCTCGCTTCCGCCGGGTACCTCATTTGTCAATTCTTATCGCCTGTAACAAACAAGCGAGACGACGAATACGGCGGTCCTTTGGAGAACCGCATGCGTTTCGGAGTGGAGACCATAAGCCGCGTTAGGCAGGAAGCCGGGCCGGACATGGCGGTGATTGTCCGGGTGGCCGGGAATGACTTCGTTCCCGGCAGTCATACGAATAAGGAGGCCCGCGAGTTTGCCGCGGCTGCACAGGAGGCCGGAGCAGACTGTATTAACGTTACCGGGGGCTGGCATGAGACTCGCGTGCCGCAAATTACCATGGATTTGCCACGGGCCGGCTATGTTTATTTGGCGAAAGGAATCAAAGAACGAGTCACAGTTCCGGTGATCGCGTGCAACAGAATCAACGATCCGTTCATCGCGGAAGAAGTCCTCAGGGAAGGGATAGCTGACCTTGTGGGCGTTGCCAGGGGAATGATCACTGATCCGGAATTCGTGAGAAAGACCAAAGAAGGCAGGTCCGACGAGATTCGTCGGTGTGTGGCGTGCAACCAACGCTGCTTCGATTACGTGTTTCAAGTTCGTCCCGTAGGATGCGCGATAAATCCCAAGGCCGGCAGGGAAGGGGAGGTCAATGTAACGCCGGCGGTTAAGCCGAAAAAGATTCTCGTGGCAGGGGCCGGGCCCGCGGGCTGTGAATTCGCTGTCACAGCTTCGGAACGCGGACACCAGGTCATACTTTGCGAAAAAGAAAATCAAATCGGCGGGCAGGTTCAATGGTTCTCACAGGTAACCAGCAAACCCGATTACCGATACCTCATAGAGTATTACAAGACGGTCCTGGCGAAAAGTGGCGTCCAGCTCAGGCTGGGAATTGAAGTCACACCTGAACTCGTGGCCAAAGAACAGCCGGATATTGTGATCGTCGCTACCGGCGCGGCCCCCTTCAAGCCGCCTATTGAGGCCGTGGAAGCACCGCACGTGGTTCAGGCATGGGACGTGCTTCGGGCGCAGGCTCATACAGGGAGCAACGTTGTTGTGGTGGGAGGGGGATCCGTTGGATTGGAGACTGCCGTATTCCTGGCTACTAAAGGCACTATTTCCCCGGAGCAGGTCTATTTTCTTACACTTCACGAGGCTGAGTCCCCCGCCGTACTGCGAGAACTGATGCTCAAGGGCGTGAAAAAAGTGACGGTTATCGAAATGGCCAAAAGGATGGGTCAGGACGTAGGCCCCAGCAGCCGCTGGGTACTCCTCAAAGAACTGCAACTGCGAGGTGTAAGGCTAGTGACGGAAGCCAAGATGAAGGACATATCCTTTGGTCAAGTGGTTTACACCGATTCCAAAGGGACTGATGTCATTCTTCCCGCAGACACGGTAGTCCTGGCAATGGGATCTAGACCTGAGAATTCTCTTGCCGCCAAACTTGAAGGGGTGGGGGCGGAAGTGCGGGTGATCGGGGACGCAAAAAAGGCCGCACGAGTCGGGAGCGCTATTGAGACCGGATTTGACCTGGCATGTGAGATTTGAAAAGAAAGAACGGTCGTAATTGTAAGACGTTACCAGTAGGCGCCGGCCTCCGTGCCGGCGCAAAGCAAATAAATGTGCCGGCAGAGACGCCGGCGCCTACCGGACCCAGTCCGGGGTGACGAACCAAGGATTGCTTCCTCCGCTTTTCAGTGGAGGCCGCAATGACAACCTTTCGCATCTCGAAACTTCAGTCCAGATCTGTCAAATTGCTTGACGCGGCCCACTATACTGTGATTAAATATCAGTCGTAGAAGTTTGTTTGAAGTGTAATGAAGGGCTGCACGATGATGATTTGCCGAAAGCGATACTTGAGGTTCGCGACGTGTTTTCTTGCGGCTGCCTTGATTTCGCTTTTCGCGTGTCACGACTATGCGTCTGCTCAAGGGATTGGAGCCTCTCTAGGATCATTTATTCCGGTCCAAACCATAGGCTCGTACGCCCCACTGACAACACTTGAAACATACTGCGGACCTATCCTACCCAAATGTGGTATAGCCAACACTTTTCGTAGCGAATTCGGCGTCGGAGCTGGCTTGGCTCAGTTGCAGTCAGTGAAGTTGAGTGGCTCTCTCGCCGGTGACATCGACCTGAACGGCCATGCTGCGCTGGACGACACCCCCCCGTACTTTGATATATACGCGGACCTGCGCCTCTGGCGTTTCGGCTTCAGGGGCAAGTATTTATTATTTGATACCAAGAGCTTCAACCATAGGTTAGGAAAAGTGGAATGGAACGGCCTGGACCTTGGCGTCGACTTGGATGCCATACAGTTTCCGTGGCTTACACTTGGAGCATGTGTTGACTTCTATTTCATTAATCCGAGGTTTAACGGCCGCTTCTTCGGTAGAGATCAGGCTAGTGGAGCAGTAATAACTTCTGGACAAGTCACAACCAACGCCTTTCCTCCGGTGATCATTGACATCAACGGTAGTAGGCCCATAACGTGGGGAATGTATTTGAGATACATGCCGCCCGAGATCCTGGGTTTCCCTCTTCATGTAGAAGCTTTCTACAATCTTCCCCTGTCAGGTTCCAAGTTCACCTCATATGGCTTGAGCCTGGTCTTTCGGCCGCAGATTTATCGTTTCGACCTTGCCTGCAAGCTGGGCGTAGAATGGGGTAATCTGAAATTTTCCCAGTTCACACAAGCATCTTCCAATAATGACCCCAATGATCCTCGGAGTCCCTTTTATAACACCCCCCAAAATTGGGAACTGGATATGGGATGGAATTTCTATAAGATAGAGCTTGCCGCATATTTTTGAAAACCCTTCGTTCCCTGACATCATCTCTGCAAGCCCCCACTGATCAACTTGTGAAAATTCTGCCTGCTTATAACAATTGCCAAAAATTTTGTTCCGATTGCGTGCCTTCAGGAAGGGCAACAACAGGGCACGAAGCATATTAATTGCCGCTCGTATGCATTCAACACCATCAATGGTTCAATTCATCAGGAGCGCAGTTAAATTACGAGCCTGCGGTAGCGTAGCGCAGTTTCAAAAGGGTAATTTCTTGACACCGGGCCTCTACATGCGATATATTCTTGCGTGATTATGCGGTTTTTCGGTGTTCTGGAGTCTCTGCCAAAGAGGTATGGATTGACT
>DATJPW010000131.1:0-15554 GCA_035506215.1 Desulfomonilaceae bacterium | reverse complement strand
GACACGATATCTCCCAATATTACGGACTCGGTAAATGCTTTTGACCCTATTTTGACCTCAGGGGCCGTCACTTCGGCTGAAAACAGTAGGAAAGGGACCAGAACGACGAACAATGTCCCAAGAACAATCGCGCGTGCGGTTTTCATCATGTATTTTGCTTTTCAGCGTCAAAAGCGCCACGTTGCGCGTTGATAAACCGAGTGACGAAAGGATCGACAGGCGATTGGACAAGATCGTTGAGCGTGCCCTTTTGCAGGATCTCTCCGTCCTTGAGCAAGACGATCATGTCGCCGAGAAAAATAGCCTCGCCCATATCGTGGGTAACCAGAACGACCGTTGCTTTCAGTCTCCGGAAAACTTCTTTCAAGTCCTTCTGCAAGCCTGAACGAATCATCGGATCAAGCGACCCAAGAGGCTCATCCATGAGCAGCACGTCGGGATCAAGCATCAAGGCCCTCATAAGACTCACTCTTTGGCGCTGCCCCCCTGAGAGTTGAGCTGGGAAGCGGCCCAGGCCATCGTGTGGGAATTGCGTGAGATCACAGAGTTCATCGACTCGCTTTTGGACCCGATCTTCGCTCCAGCCGATATAACGAGCCATAAGTGCCGCATTGTCGCGTGCCGTGAGATGAGGCAGAAGGCCGCCCTCTTGTATCACGTAACCCATTCTTCGGCGAAGCGAGAGAACGACATCGGGCAACACCTGAGTATCCTTGAAATACACCGAGCCGGTATCCGGATACGCGAGTCCGATGATCAGACGAAGCAAGGTAGATTTTCCGCAACCACTTGGGCCGATCACCACTGTTGTCATGCCCTCAGGGATGATCAGATCAATTCCCTGCAAAGCCCTTACGTTGCCGTAGCCCTTAGAAACATTTTTCAACTGGATCATGGTCCGCAGCTCTACAGGATGTGAAGAAAAGAACAGAATTGCCCCCTGTAGAAACCTTACCCCGTTTTGTGCAACTTGCCAAAATTAATCGTAGTGTCCTAATTTGAGTTCGGCCTTTCTCTCGCCATCCCGATGAATCCCGTCCAGCGCAGAACGCGGGATAGCGGTCAATTTCGGAACCAGCTTCATCTCCCGGCAATGAATTACCGGTCTATTGTCAAGCGTCCCTCCGGGACGCCCGCTATTTGAGCTCATTAGGGGGCGATTGACAGTAGCCTGGTGCTTTAGCGCCGGGCAACCATCGTGACACGATTCCCACCATGAATCGAATTCTGGGACAGTTTCGGATGCCTCTTCCCCCACTCACACCTCGCAACGAGGGGTGAAATGTCCCGATATCATCTCAGATTATCAGATTATATTAGCGCCAACGAAGGCAGGTCGAAGAAATAAATCACTATGAGGCCAGCAGCCAACAGAATCCACACCAATATTGCGAAAGCTTTGATTCCGGTCGAAAGAGTCGAGTTACGGTGACAAGCGTAAAGCCCCAGAGGGAACACCGCGATTAATAGGAGTATTACCAACCAGGGTTTGTCATACCAGGACCGCTCAACAGCCCTCTTATCCTCTTTGGCCCGATCAAGCGCCGCGTCCTGTTTGTTGGGAGAAAAAGCCTCTCTTTTAACTTCCTTTACTTCCTTTTCCACTAAAGCGGCCGGAGCGACCTCCACCGCTTCAGCCGCCATTTTGTCAGTGGGCGCATCAGGCTGGCGGACTCCCAAAAGCTGGAATGCGGTACTAATACTCAACAGATCTTCCGACAAGGCCACCGTATGATCGAAACCGAGATCTCTTCGATCCAGATCGATCTGCTGTATGAGCCCGACAGCCATCAGTTTGTTGATCAGACTCTGAAGACCTTTAGGGGAAAGTTTGTACTTCTCCATTAGATAGGAATCATCCATTCCCGATCTAATATCCCTGGCCGCTTCCTGAGCATTTACACGCGACGCGGGCTTGAGTTGCGACGGTTGACGGCCATCTTCTGTTTGGTCTCTTTCGGCCGGGGGGATGGTTTCGGATACAACCACTGTCCCCAAAAAAGCGGGCGTCCTCTGTTGGATCTCAGACAAGTCAATGTAACCGGCTGTTACGAGTTTATCGAATAGACTCTGAAGTCCGGCCGGGGAAAGGTGATATTTGTCCCCGAGTGCGGAATCGTTCATGCCCGAGCGGATGTCCTCGACCGCCTGCTTCGCGCTGATCTTTCTTTTTTCCATCAGAGGAGTCCTTCCTGAACACGCGCAGCCGCTGTGGGTGTTGCTTCTTCAGCGCGCGTGTCTTACGGCAAACCAGTATCCTTCCCCGCTATCCGCATCCCGGACCTATCTCTTATTCCGTCGCTCGATTGTCAAGCAAAACTATCTACCTGCGCGGCCGCTTCTGATAATATATGTGTCATGAAATTCCGCCGAAACAGAACTGTGCCTTGGTTGCCGGTCCTTGCCGTATGCGTGGGCTTTGCCGCGGTGTCTTGGTTTGTGGTTTACCAGCGCCTTCCGGATTATCGGAATGCATTACAGGAACAGCGGAACCGCGTCGGAACAGCCGTCCTGGATCGCAACGGCCGGATTCTCAGGATGTTTCCCGACGGAAAAGGCCGGATGGGACTGTGGTGTGAGGAGAAGTCGTTTCCAGCGCACCTTAAAGCCGCTGTCATCGCGGCCGAGGATCAGCGCTTTTATCACCATCCGGGCTTCGATCCCATTGCAATTGTTCGAGCCCTCTATACTAACATTCGAGAACAAAAGACGATTTCCGGAGCCTCTACTATCACGGAGCAGGTCGTCCGTTTGATCCAGCCACGACCGCGCACGTACCGCGCCAAGATCGTGGAATTGCTGGCTGCCGTCAAAATGGAATGGCAGCTCTCCAAGCAACGAATCCTCGAACTTGACCTTAATCTGTCACCCATGGGAGGAAACATCCGTGGAGCAGGGCTTGCGGCCCGGATATATTTCGGCAAGGATGTCGAAAATATTACCGTGGCAGAAGCTGCCGTTCTCGCCGCGCTTCCTCGCTCTCCTTCGCGCCTGGACCCGCGGCGTCCCGCTGGCCGCAAGCTGGTTTTTATCGAGAAAGACCGTATCCTCAAGAGGATGGCTGCACAGGGATGGATCAGCGATGAACAACTGAAAGTTAGTCTCGGCCCCTCAGTGGTGTTCAAGAATAGATCCATCCCAATTCAAGCGCCGCATTTCGTGGATTTGGTTCTCGCGACTCGCGGTGAGACCGCTGCGACCGTCAAAACAACCCTGGACTTCGGCCTGCAACAAGGCCTCGAGCAGGTCCTCAGATCTCACCGGGACCGTCTCCGGAGGATGGGCATCGACCAGGCGGCCGCGATCATCGCTTCATGTCAGAACGCGGAAGTATTGGCCCTCGTGGGTTCGTTAGGCTATAGCCAACGTGACCAGGGGTTTAACAACGGCGTACTCGCTTCGCGATCCGCAGGTTCCACACTGAAACCGTTCCTGTACGCTCTGGCGCTGGAAAAAGGTTACGGGAGCATTTCCGAGATCTCAGACACCGATCGTGTTTATCAGACCCCGCATGGGGACTACATGCCCATGAACGCAGACCGCCGGGAATACGGGCCGGTCAATGTGCGATCCGCGTTGGGAAACTCGCTTAACGTGTCTGCGGTGAAAGTGGCTCGATGGGTGGGGCTTGAAGATTTCTACCGCTTGTTGGATCGCGTGGAAGTTATCACTGGTAACTCTCCTCCACCCGATCATTACGGCCTGGGACTGGCCGTGGGTAACGTAGAAGTGAGTCTGTACAAGCTGGCTCAGGCGTTTATCCCGCTGGCAAGCGAGGGTGAATTCAGGCCGTTGCGCGTGACGCCGGGAACCGGAGCGTATGCTTCGCGTGTATTGTCTCCCGAGGTTGCCTACATAATCACGCATATTCTCGCCGATCCGTCGGCACGCTTGCTGACCTTCGGGAATCCCGGGTACTTTGATTTCGGGTTCCCTGTTGCAGTGAAAACAGGCACGAGCAGCAACTACAGGGATGCATGGGTGATCGGGTACACCTCCCGGCACGTGATCGGCATATGGGCCGGGAACTTCGACGGTCGTCCCAGTCCCGGCAGGATGGGAGCCGGCGTGTGCGGCCCTATGCTGCGGGAGGTGGTTCGACTGCTGTACGGAGCAGCGCCTCCCGAAGACTTCAACAGACCAGCCACCGTCCGAGAAGAGATTGTGTGCTCCATGTCCGGAAGGAAAGCCTCGTCGAAATGTCCGTATACCGCTTCGGAACTGGTCGTGGCCAGGCACACGCTCGCGACGTGCGACTTGCCTCACGAAGATGAGCATCACCATCTGGGACCGAGCTATGCCAGATGGCTCCAACGCAGGGAAGCGCAACATGGAGTGAGTCGATTCAAGCTCATGAAGCCCGAGAAAACTATGTCGCGCGGTGGCGGAGAGATTGTCGGCCTGCGCGGGTCCAGGGGCTTGGGTCCAGCGGATCGCACTTCAAGGATTGAGATCATCAGCCCGCACAATCGTGACCGATTCATCCTCTCCAGGCATCGCCCCAATGGGATCGTGTTCAGGGCGTTGCCCGATAGGGTGGTGGAACACGTGATCTGGGTTCTGGATGGAATGGAGCTGGCCAGGACAGGCCCACCCTATGAATTCTTCTGGGAGCCAACACGAGGCAGCCACGAGCTTCTCGCGGTCACGCCGGACAACTCCGCGGCAAAAGCATCCTTCTTTGTCGAATAGAACCGACTTGCCTTTGGAAAAGTATTTCCGGGGAAACCTTTTCTCGGCAGAAAAGGTTCCCCCGGACCCCTTCCCAAAGACTTCATGATATTGGCAAAAGCGTGGCAGGAACATTCAGCGGGTTTGTCGGAGGACAGGTCCGCATGATGTGGTGTCCCCACGGGACGCGGAGGAACCGCATAAATCCAGAAGGATCACGAGTCTTGCGGCTCTCCGACGAAACGTAGAGTCACCACATCCTGCGGGTCTGCCCCAAAAACGCATTTCACATTCAGTAGCGCTCTATTTCTCCAGAGGCAAAATCTTGACCGTCTGGCCGGGTGTCCTGCCGAATACATCAGGGTCGTACATGAGCGAGATCCTGGAACCACGCATCCAGAAATCGCCTTCAGCCACAGCACGTGCCAGATACGAGTATTGGAACCTTCCTGACCCTGCTTCGTCTTTGAAGACTCGCACGCCATCGTCACGGAATTCGGAATAGTCCGGCGTGAAGCTGTTCCCGGGGGCTCGGGAGTCATCGTCCGAATCTTCGTCTGTATCGGCTTTCTTCTTGCGCACGCCTTCAGTCTTCAACGCCGGGTTGATCGGGACTATACCTGCGGGCACCGGGTCCTCCAGAGCCAGGTACTGGAAGCCCTCATGGTAATATTTTGTCGTGGTCGGATCGTACAGCCCGACGTCCAGGGTCACGCGGAGCACATCACCCACGCGGATCTCATCCTTGCCGTTGAGGTTCTCGATCCGTTTGCGCAAAGTGAATCCCTTGCTGAGCCTGGCCGGGTCATTCACCAGGTCCGGATAAGTGACGCTCAGCGTGTAGTTGATGAGACTCTTGGAATCCGTCTCCAGCGTGATCCGTCCTGATTCCAAAAGCTTGCGCGCATCGATCTCAACCGCCGCGCTTGCTTCGGAAAGCTGGATCTCCACCGGCTTGTCACCATCGTAGCGCATTCGCACTACCGCGGGTCCGGGCTTCTCGCCTTTCTTGGCCTGAAAATACTTCCCCAAAGCCAGCAGGCACCAGCCGGTGTCGGCAGTAGAATACCAGATCCCATCCGGCTTGAGGCCTCGCAAGAGGTGCCCTGCCAGTAAGTCCGCGGTTTTTTGGGAGGCCTTGGTTTCCGCGACCGCCAGCAGACACATCGCTATCTCTCGAAACGACGAATGATGGAAGTCGATCCGACTGGGGTCCACTTTAGGCTGTAGCTGGTTGGCCATCTCCACGATCTTCGGCGCGGGCAGAGCGCCTATCCTGTTCGCGGCAAGCAGCACCAGCGCTTTGGATTGGTCGTTAAGCGAGTTGTAATCCCGCCAGAAAGGTTCGAACTCTTGAACGCTCAACGCCTTGTTAGCCGCGAGGTTATAAAGGGCATATTCCTTGGTCCATACGTGTCCGTGGCTTGCGTCTGTCGCGCCTTTGTTCAACAGTCCGTCACGTAGATATGAGACCGCCTTTTCCAGCCGCTCCTGCGGGACATCGAAACCAGCGTCGCGAGCCAGAGTGATCGCGAAAATCGCATACATGGAACCCCACCAGGAGGGAACGAGTTCCCCCGGCCAGTATGCAAATCCGCCCGACGCAACCTGCATGGACAGCAACCGATTAACGCCCTGTTTCAGGAACTTGTCGATTTCCTCCACGGTGATCCCAGGCACTGCGCCGGATTGCACGAGTCCCCTGAGCGCGGCCAATGGAATCACCCCTGAACTGGTCTGCTCGACGCACCCGTAGGGATAGTGGAGTAAGTACCTCAAACCGGGCGCGATTTTAGACCAGTTATTCATGCTGAGGATCAGGTTCGCTCGGAAATCCGATCGATTTACATCACTGAGATTAATGTCCTTGAGTTCTTTGGGCAATTGAGCGTCGATCTCTGTCTTGCCGGTAAAGTCTCCCATCTTTACTCGTCGTGCGGGCAAGAAGCGTGAAAGAATCGGCATAGTCATCTCCACTGCATCCTCGAAGGTGCCCGCGTCACCCTGGAACTTCCCCTGGAACAAGAACACAGCCTGGTCCATGCCGCCGGGGATCTCAGATCGCGCCTTGATCACTGCGCCGGAATAAGGCTCCATAGAGCAAGACGGTTCTAGGAGATCCACATGCATGGAGTCCGAACCCTTGGCCTGGACCGTAGCCACGCCCTTGCTTGCTGTCTTGTTTTGCAAGACCACCGGAAACACAGCCTTGTCGCCGGGACAGAAGAATCTGGGCGGAGAAGGTTCCATAAAGAACTCTTTGGTCACCACCATGTTTCGTTGGCCGGAAACAAAACCCGAACCTTTGTCGCATACCACGGCAAAAACACGATATGCTGTGGTGGTGTCCGGCAGCTTGAACTCGATAGTAGCCCGTCCGGACGCATCAGTTACCAGGGCGGGATTGAAATAAGCCACCGGCCGGAAATCCTTCCGGAGGCTGGGATGCACCTCACCCATTCCCAAGCCTCCGCCTGTCAGCGGCTTGGTGGTGAACATCCGGAACAGGTCCTGACTGATCAATGCCATGCGCAGATCGCCCGAAAATACGGAAAGCGGAAGATTGAACTTCACAAGAGACGATAATTCCGGTGTCCTGTACCCGGTCAGCGCCAGTACGGCTTCGTCAACGACACACACGGCCATTTCAGCAACCAGGCCGTTACCTTTGTGATCGGTCACCCTTAACGAAAGCTTCTTTTGCTCAGCCGGACGGCCCTTGAGTTCGGCTACACCCGGCTCGATGTCCAGCCGAAGCTTCTGGACCTCACTCTTCACCGACATGTCCGCGTAACCGAAAAATACCGTTGGCACGTCTGAATCACTCTGACTTGCATACACCGGGAAACCTTCCCGTCCCGCTGTGGCCAACACGGAAACATAAACGTTCGGCAGATGCTCCTCTTTCACCGTGAATTCGTACGAACCGGAGGTCCCGTTCACTTCCACGACCTTTGCATCCAGCACTTTGCCCCTTTCGAGCGTCACGAGGCATTTCCGCACAGGACGGCGGGTATTGAACTCGATCCGGGCGGTGTCTCCCACCGCGTATTCTTTCTTGCTCATAGCCACGAGGACTTCGTTCCGGGAGATACGATCTTTTTCTCGTTCTTCGGACAGCCACCTGTTGTAATCTTCCCACCCCACCTTGAAGTGTGTCTGGCTGGTGTACTTCTGGCCTTTTTCCTCAAAGGTGAACGCGATTAGGTAGTCTGCTGCCTGACCGAACTGAAGCTGGAAGACGGCCTCTCCATTGCGCACCGGCTGCTGCGACGAGAGGACCGGCCGCCAGTTCTTCTCGTACCTGTAATTGACGTCTCCTTCCTCGTCTCGCTTTTCCAGCTCATAATACCCTTCTTGCATGATGCTGGCTGAAATCAGCCCCGATTGCACTCGCTTGCCGTCCGCGTCAACCAGGATCACTTTCAATGGCGCGGCGTATCCGGACTGGACCTGCTTCGGGTGGGACGCTACGCCGACGAGGTAACGAGGTTTAGGATTGTATGTGTAAACTTCGGTTGCAGGTTCACCGTCAACGTCCAGGACCGTCGCGGAGATCTCGACCCCGTTTATGCCCGTGAGGAGTCTCGGATCCAGAGGGATCGCCAAGTGCAGCTTACCCTGGTTGTCCAGTACCGATTCACCTGATTCCAGGAATCGGGTCTGGTCGTCTTCGTTCCCAAAGAAATAGCCTTCCAGCCCTTTCACCGTATTGGTTACCGAGACTAGACTGGCCTTCCATCGCACCCTACCGTGTTTGACCGGGCCGCCGGTGTAGTAAAGCCCCTGAACCTCCACATTGAGGTATTCTTCGGAGCGTTTGAGCCCAATGTAAGCCTTACTCTCGACCTGTTCTCTCTTGGCGGATATCTTCGCGTAATGGCGGATCTTCTTGAATTCCTGAACTTCGAAGTCGTTGGTGAAGGTCTGGTCACCGCCGTCCTGTTTTTTGGCTTTGACGTTGATGGTATAGGTGCCGACGGGAAAGAAGGGCTTGGTTTGTAGAGAATCCCAACACGAGCCGAATTCGTTCAGCGTCAACTCCTTGCTGTAGTTCACGTCTTTTCTGGGTCCGATTATCTCCACAGCGACCTTCTCGCCGCCTGGAGGGACGATCCGTTTGTCCCGGTAAACCCTCGAAACGAATTTGAAGTGCACAGTCTCCCCCGGCTTGTACACGCCTCTCTCGGTGAAGACGTGTCCATTGGGCTTGGATTCGGGGCTATCGGTGATCTTGCTGGTCTGTGTCACAGCGAATGGCTTTAACTGAAGCGAATCGACACGTACACCGCACGAATCCGAAGGAGTAGCAGCGTGGACGGTCCTGAGTTGCCCAAGGTCCACAGGGGTATCCACGGCCGGTGCTGTGAATTTGCCGGGCTCCATCGCCGGCAGTTTGTCGCGATTGTTAATCTTGAGCAGCCCATTCTTGTCGGTCTTTCCTGCAAAATATCGGCGACCGGCGGCATCAACCAAGAGCACTTCTGCTCCCTCCACCGGTTGGCCTTCGTAGATCGAGGTCACCCAGACGAGCAGCATCTCAGAGGAGAGCTTATAAGTGACTGACAGATCGGTAATCCGAATGAGTTCTTTAGTGGGTTTCATGGCCGGATTGTCCGGGTCGCTAAGAACCACGAGGAACGCGCCGCCCTGTTCCGGGTTCTTTCGAAAAGAGAGCGGCAACGAATACATGTAAGTTGTGCCTTCTCCTTCGCCGGTCAGGAACGCCTCTGCATCTTCACCGACCTGACCGACAAACACCGGATTAACCTTGCTGGAAGCTACAAGCCGTTTGAATTCGAAAATCTTGTCTTCGATCTTGAGTTTCTGCGTTCCTTCCTGGGTGGCAAGCTCGTCGGAAATGTCAGCCGCGAGAATCGGCGGCACCTTCACGATCTTGCAGCGGACCTTGTCCACGTTGGATAGTTTGATGGGCAGCAGTTGCCTGCTCCGGAGTTCAACCACCCAGCGGTCTGAGTTCAACTTGATCTCGGATTTGACTCCTGGGCCCTTGAACGGGAATTCTCTCGCTTCCAGTACAGCGACGCCGTTGTTCACGGTCTTCGGCGAGATCTTTAGAACATAATCTTTGTTGAGCTCGAACTGTCCTGTAACGATGTAGTTCCAACCGCTTTCTCTGGTCAGACCCAAGTCATCCACTCCTGGCTCGACTTCGATGGCGTCGGCCAAATCGTCCTCGGAAACCTGTGACGAAAGCGATATCCTCAAGCCCTTCTCGTTCTTGGACTGGAAAAAGGTCGAGAGACCGACTATGGCGATCGTTTTCAATGAGAGGAACTGATATGCGAAATCCTTGGCCAGCATGAGTCGGCCCGTGGCGTCGGTCAGTCCCTTTGGAATGGTAATCCAAACGGAAACAGGTTTATCACCAGCCTCCGTAGGTACAAGGAGTAAGCTGGATGCAGCTGCGGTAGCCTTTTGACGAGAATCGGGCTCCAGAAGCTCGAAACCCTTCTGGTCCCCATCCATCGTAACTTTGGCGGCCTGCGCCACGTTGGATGGAAACACTGGGTTGTTGAATCTCAGCATGACCGCCCAAGCAGCTTTTTTGCCGATTTGGTGAGACCCGTATCGGTGGGCTCGCACCGTTAGTTCGTCCGCTGCTCCGGCGAACGGAGCCGCGTAGAATATGATCGTAAGGACCAGCTTCCATACCAAACTGAAACGGAGGAACCTTTTCATGGCAGCACCTCTGTGAATTTTTGGCAGCCCGGCACTAACACGACTCAAAGCTCTCTCATAAGGGTCTGAAACCTGAGGGTTTCATACTAGCGCGCGATGGCAGCCGCATACAATCAATTCTTTTTGCACGGGGGTCAGTTTGATTTTCGGACAGGATTACCCTGGCCCTGTTGTCATTAGGGCAAAAGCCGAAATCCAGCTCCGCGCATAACATGGGATAGCTCCCTGCTATCACCATTCATTTCGCGAAATCCGAGCCGGCTATCCCCAATATCCCTTGATGGTCAAGAACACTCCGACAACAAGGGATATTGACAAGGAAACGATCAAAGGGACAGGGCTTCCCACATATGGAAGCCATAGATTATGGATCAATCCAGGGAAAACGATCAGGACCGCGCCTTTGATAAAAGCAATCCATCCCAGAATCGTAATAACTACAGGCCAGCGAGCCTCCCAAACGTTATGAAATTGTAATACGATGAGCCCCAAAAGAAGCGCGACAAATCCACCCAAATAACATAAGGAGGCACTCTTGCTATATTCCTCAATCATGTGCTGATAAGTTCCTAGATTAAGAAGGATACCCACCCCAGTGATAATCAAGGAAGGTCCAATAACCCGCGCCAAAACTCTTGAAGTTTGCATCATGGTTCTCCTTCGTCAGCTTCCATCCTATCCATTCCGTCTACAAGGAAAGATATTTTGTTCCAATGACGAATGCCGCAGCAGGTCATAGAAGGGATCGCCAGGAGAGAGGTTACCATCAAGAGAGCGTATGGCGGCCTATTTTGCGGTTGCGACGGCTTTCGGTGCAACTAGCCCTCTCTTATTCTCGAAAGTTTGTAAACCACCGATCCACCAGGGCACGTGACCTCTACCGATCCATCTGCCTGTTCCAAAGAGATCCGATCAGCACATCGCATCGCAAACGCTATCGGATGAACTGCATGAAAGGCCCGAGCACACATACCGTTCGGTTCGGGTGTCCTGATCCCCAGAACATATGTCTCTCCGACCAGGCATTTCGCCGCGCCGGGGCAAACGCCGGTGTCGGACGACACGCTCATCGCTTCACAACTTATGTCGAAGTTTCCCAAGAGGCATGCCCTCCCTTGAATTAGGAATGAAAGACAATCCACCACGCCGGTCACCAAATCCTTACGCATCCACCGGCTGACATAATGGATACCGCAATCCCTTGGAGTTCTTAGATATATCTATCATACAGAAAAGCATCCAAACCGGAAACCTCCTTTTTCTGTTCCGTACTCTCAAGTTATCCATTATTATAGGTACCCACACCACTACCTCGGGAAACGCTATGGCTTTACGTAAGGTGCCTAGAGAACAGATCCTCAGGGACATCAGATCAGGGATGGACGAAGCCGCTCTTTGTCAGAAATACGGCATCTCCATCAAAGGGCTGGAGAACGTGTATCAAAAATTGATCGAAACCGGACTCTTGGGGGCCGACGTCAAGCCGATGCGCCGCAAAGTCAATATTGCCGCGGTCCTTGCCGACATCCGTGCCGGGATGAGCAAGTCCGAACTCATGGAAAAGTACGGGCTCTCGGAAGAGACGCTTCAGCAGGCCACCAAGAAACTCCTGGATGCAAGAGGAATACGACCTGTCAGCGATGGACCCGAAACCACCATAGAAGAACCTCTCGATTTTCTCGCTACTCTCGAATTTGCGCGACATAAAGTGAATTTCGAAATACCGATCTACGAAGCCAACCAGCCCGAGATCCATGGGGTGGTACGGGACATATCCGAACAGAGCGTAAGCGTGGCAGGCATTGAAGCTAACGCAGGCGATGTCAAGACCCTGGTCATACTCAGTGACGAATTCGGTGAGTTCTCCTCCTTTGAGTTCAAGGGCGTCTGTCGGTGGTCTTCCGCCAGCGCGAAGGACAGAAACAGTTTAGCCGGGTTCGCCATAAGCAAAATATCGCAAGATGCCTTGCGGCAGTTACAAAAGCTGCTACGCGTTATCAGCGTCGCCGGCTAAGACATCCCCATCCGAAAACACAGTCAAGAAAACGCCATAATGATGGTGCTCATCCGTCCGCACTATCGGCTGGTAGAAGCTGGTTAGCTGCTTCTGTATGCATTTCGTCGGTGACTGACCTTCACGACAACAACCCGAAGTTCGTTATCGTTGATTTCATAAACAATGCGGTAAATACCGCGGCGGGCTCTATATCTTTCCTGTCCGGACAACTTCTCACAGCTCGGGCCGCGCGGGTCTTCTGCCAGAGCGTCAAAGCATTTCAAGATGCGAGTAACATCTCTTTTTGGAATGCCGCGAAGATCTTTGGTGACTGATTTCTTGAAGACCAGCCTATATTTTGCCATGAGCCTTGAGGTCTCTTAGCAGTTCTTCGTATGAGATCGTGGGTTCGTCCCGACGCTCATCGAAGGCGGCAAGGTCCTCCTGGTCCTCGCGAAGTGCCGCGCGAACCGCGTCATTGACGATTTCCGACAGGCTTCTCTGAGTATCGGCAGCCTTGATCCGGAGAGCTCGGTGAAGGTGCGGCTCGAAGTAGATGGTAGACCGCTTGGCAGATTCGCTCATGAGGTCACCTCCAGGAACGAGTATAGCGTCAAGACATCAAGACGTCAAGACGCTGCCCAGGGTAAGGTTGCTCTCGACGCCAAACAGATTCTCAGCCTCTAAACAACCTCCTGAGCTGTTCCAGACGGGAGCGGTAATCCGCATAAAGCCCATGGGCTTCCGACAGGTCTACACGCTTAAAGCGAATTTTGTCTCCCGGCTTGGCCTGGGCCACCACGTCAAGATCTGGAGTGATCACGGTCGCTATCTTCGCGTAGCCGCCGACGGTCTGTTCCACCAAGACGATGATCGCCTGTCCTTCCGGCGGAATTTGAACCCCACCGGAAAGACTGGGCTCAGAGATTATACTTCGAGGAACGCCCTCCTTGAGTTCAATCACCTGCCCTTCGAGACGGTACCCCATGCGGTCGGCTTTGGAGGTGACCATGAACTCGGCGCTGAAAAATACCTCCAACCCGGAGTCAAAGTAATCGTCC
Source organism: Desulfomonilaceae bacterium (assembly GCA_035506215.1). Taxonomy (GTDB): domain Bacteria; phylum Desulfobacterota; class Desulfomonilia; order Desulfomonilales; family Desulfomonilaceae; genus DATJPW01. Next base: position 2,123 of record DATJPW010000131.1, on the reverse strand, counting down.
TGGGGACCCGGCAATGCCCGGAGCGTGACCTGGTTCTGAAGCGAAGGTCGAAGTTCTTCGGGAAGAGACACCACTCGCCGCTGAGTGTTACCTGACTCGCAGCGTAAACGGTCGCCTCTGGCCAGAGGTCTTCCCTCCAAACCACCGATCTTTGCACCGGTATAGGTGGAGCGACTCCCCATAACCACTGGGACTGCTATGCCGCCGCCTACGGCCAAATACGCGCGCACACCTTTGCGAGCGGTCCGCATGCTGAGCACATCGCCGCGACGCACCTCAACGGATGCCCACGACGGCCGAGGCTCGTCGTTTACAAAAAACGGGATCTCCGCTCCGGTCACGGCCACAATCGTGTCGGAGATGACCTCGATTTTCGGTCCGACAAATGTGATTTCCAGGGCCGCGGCATTTTTGGGATTTCCCACCAGCATATTCGCAGCCACATAGGAAAACGTGTCCAGAGCCCCCGAAACGGGTATGCCGAATTGCTGATAGCCGTACCGGCCACCGTCCTGAATGGTGGTGAACGCGCCGGGTTCCAGAATCTCAAAGACCTCCATCAGGGGCGCCTTTCCGACAAAATCCGATGGTATTCATCCGCCGAGATCGGCAGGAATTTGATCTTGTCTCCCGCGCGGTACAAAAACGGGTCTTCTTGGGAAGGGTCGAAGAGCTTAAGAGGCGTGCGCCCTATCAAGCGCCATCCACCAGGACTGTCGATGGGGTACATACCGGTCTGGTTATTGGCAATGCCCACCGAACCGGCGGGAACCAATGAACGAGGGTTTTCCACTCTGGGGGTGTGAAGTTCCTCGGCCAACCCCCCGAGGTAAGCAAAACCGGGCGTGAAGCCGATCATATAGATTTGATAGACCGTGCCGGAGTGTATCCTCACCACGTCGTCCACCGTCAAATCGTGAGACTGAGCCACAAACGCGATGTCAGGACCGAATTCGCCTCCATATACGACCGGAATTTCGACTGTTTGCGGTGGAGGAATGTCCAGCCCGTCTAACCTGTGCTCCAAGGCCTCCAAGGCCCGCTCGAGTTCCTTCAAATTGGTCGTCAAAGGATCGTAGATAATCAGGAGTGAACGATAGGTGGGGATTACTTCCACGACGCCTGCGGGACTCTCTTGGGCCAGCGCCATCGCAACAACGCGGACTTTGCGATTAATCTCCTCAGAGATTCTATCGCCATATTCGACGAGTACGCCCCTGTCCCCGACGAGACGGAAAACCGGTTTCAGGAAAAGCCCTTCCATCACTCCCCAAAGCTCATGGGTTTCACCACAATACCCTCGGATTCCAACAAACGGCGAATGTTCTTGACCAAGTCGACCGCGGTGGGATTGTCGCCATGAACGCAAAGCGTCTCGACGTGGAGTTCGATCTCGGTCCCGTCGATCGCCGTCACCTTGCCTTCCTTGGCCATTTTCAACGCTCGTTCAGCCACAAGAGACGGCTCGGATATCACCGCCCCAGGCAAGCGGCGTGATACAAGGGCGCCGTCCGGTGTGTATGCCCGATCCGGAAAAGCTTCATATACCACTTTGAGGCCCACCTTCTCTCCGACTTTGGTCATGAAAGCGCCCTTTGATCCAGCCAGAGCGATGTACCTCAGATTTGGGTCAACGGCCACTATGGCCTCAGCGACGGCTGTGGCGACGGTCTCATTTTCTGCCGCGGTGTTGTAAAGACTCCCATGAGGCTTAACGTGCTGCATTCTCACTCCGTGACAGGCACAGAAGCCCCACAAAGCCCCTATCTGGTAGATCACATAGGTTCGAATCTCATCGGCAGTGCAGTCCAAATGTCGTCGGCCGAACCCCAGAAGATCCGGGTAGCCCGGATGGGCCCCAACTCCCACTCCGTGGTCGGCCGCCATCTTAACCGTCCGGCTCATCACCAGGGGGTCTCCTGCATGCCATCCGCACGCGATGTTGGCCGAGGTGATGTGCTTGATGACTTCGGCGTCCATCCCCAGTGAATAAGCTCCGAAACTCTCGCCCATATCGCAGTTGAGGTCTATGGTTCGCATCGATACTCCTCGCCGGCCGCTTGCCCGCTTAGTCGGGATTCGGCCACAACGATCACGATACAACACAAGTCAGCAAACATACG